>JBHJGR010000056.1:0-7687 GCA_050331615.1 Elainellaceae cyanobacterium | reverse complement strand
TGGTCATACTCCAGCGACGAGTCGGCAATCTCCATCACCAGCAAAACATCCGCCGGGGTGGGATGGGCCGTCAGGTAGTCATCATCCCGATTGCGCAGGATGGCAAAATCTGGCTCTAGCTCTCCATCAAAAGCGAGGGTCACCGGAGCCTGACACTGGAGCGTGGCGCGATCGCCCATGAGCTGGGGCAACTGTCGCAGGAGCCGCCGCAGACAAAACTCATGCCGCACACCCTTTGCCGCCATCTGAACCAGTTCTCCCCGAATTAGCTCAATATGATCGTCCTCCCGCAAAAAGTTCAGCTCGGTCAATCGGTGATAGTCTTCAACCGTAAACCGTTTGGGCTGAACGTGGGGTATGGCGGCGTTGTAGAACAGTGAGGTCATTCGCTTCCTCCAGATCTTCCTCGCAAGATTTCCCTCAAAGATGGCAGGCCAGACAGGGGAGCGTGTCATCCTCCTCGTCTAGCACATCCGTCAGCACATCCGCCAGCGATCGCTGGGGGGCCAGGGTTTGCTGACGGGCGATCGCCTGCTCGTGGTCGGCAATAATCTGGTCTTTGCGCTCCAGCAGCTCCAGCAGGGTTTCCCCGTCCGTCCAGGTGTAGGTGCGGCCATCGGCGTGGTTTTGCTCATAGGCGATCGCCTCGGCAAAGAGGTCGGGATGCTCCTCCGCCAGCTTCACCCACTCATACTTACGCTGAAAGAAGCAGAAGAAGCAGCCAGAGCGACTGCGCCAGCGGTAATAGTCGGGCAGGCCAATGCCGCTCTCCTCCAGCAGGCGATAGATGTCCGCCTTTACCAGCCCATGCTCTTTGAACGGGAAGACGGGGGTGATGTTGGGCTTTTTGGAGATATAGCCGTCCCGGTGCTCATCGGCCCGAATCCCGATGTAGCTAATGGCGCGATCGTCCCCGATGTATTTCTCCAGGGGGATAATCTTCATCTGCTTGGTACACCAGCGCATTTTGGGGGATGGCAGCGCGCCGCCATAGACATCCAGCCAGTGATCAAACCCCCGTTCGGCTTCCAGGCGGGTGATCTGGATGCCCAGACGGGCCTCAATGCGATCCAGGTACTCATAGGTTTCCGGCAGCTCTTTGTGGGTGTCGCAGAAGAAATACTCCATCTCCCGATGGGGCTGCTGCTGCTGCATGAATACCGCCAGTGCCGTGCTGTCTTTGCCGCCCGAAAGGCCCAGGATGTGTCTCACTGATTGACTCATGGTGCTTGCCTCATCACGCTTGTTTCCGGGTCGGTCGGGGTTGGGTGAAGTCCGACGCCTGGGGGTTGCCGAAGATTCGCTCACTCAGCTTAGCGACAAATCCCTGATGCAGTTTCGAATCGCCCTGTAGCTCCGGCAGCGCCAGCGCCTTCTCCACCGCCCGCTCCAGCACATCCTCTTTGTCTGCATCGACCCAGATTACCTGATTTACCTCCGTGCCGTCCTGCTCAGTGAGGGTGAGCCGTTTGGCCGTAAATCCTACGCCCCTGGCTTCCACGTCTTTTAGCAGCGCTTCCAGGTTCTTGAAGCGGCGCACCAGGTCGCTCAGCGCCAGTTCAAAGCGAGTCCGGTCATCATCGCTCCAGGACTTGGGCGGCTTATCCGCCACAATCATCACCAGCGCCTCCAGCCATGCCTGATCGGCAGCGCGGTCATCCACAGCGGCCAGGATAAACCGCTTCAACACCGGCTCAATGCACTGACCCACCAGGGGCGCGGCCTGCACCTGCAAATCTTCCCGCAGATTCACCTCCCGCCGCACGCCAAACGCCTCATAGAGCCGCGTATGGCAGAAGCTCAAGAGGGCGTCGTAGGCGGTTTGAATCTCATGGAGGCACTGCACCAGCCTCTTGCGAAACGCCTTGGCGGTGGTTTTGTCTTCCCGCTCGGCGGTGATCGGCTCAAACCCACAGGCGGCAGGTAGCGAGACAAACAGCAGCTCATCCGGTTCCTGGGCCTGCTGCAAAACGGCCAAAACCTGTCGCGCCTCGGGGCTCAACTGCTGGGTGTTGAGGGTATAGCGAGGCAGCTTTTGCACAAAGCTAAACAGGGGCTTGGCCACCATGAGCAGCGAGGCATTGCGCAACCCCGTGGATGGCTTGGCCTGGGGCGATCGCAAAATACTCTCTAATTCTCGAAAGACCTGCGATCGCAGCCCAATCATCTCGAAATACTTCACCGAAAATCGGGACGGATCTTTCACCAGCAGCTCAAAATGCTCTGGCCCCAGCACCGGGATAAAGGTGCCGTCCTTATAAATGCCCACATCGTCTACGTGGTGCAGCAGGAGAGCCGCCAGCAGCACCGGAATCACGCCCTGCCGAACGCCAAAGGGAGGCCGTTCGAGCTGTTGATACAGGCCATCGAGGGATCGCTGCTGGTGCTTCGCCTCCAGGCAAAAGAACTCCATCGCCTGCCAGACCGAGTGGAGAACCGTCTGGGGCGCTGGTGCTGCTTGTCCACCAGGGGAAACCGCAGGCGAAACAGGCGGGTAAAAGCCCCACTCGCCCTCCCACTGGCGGTGAATGCCCGACGCCTTCAGCACCGAGTCATACATGGTCACCTCTGGCCCATAGCCCTCCAGCCCCAGCCGTTCCTGGTGGCTGCACTCCAGCATGGCCTCAATCAGCTCTCGGCGGGCCTTGGCTCCCTGGGAGGTGAGGTCGTGGCGGTTGATGAGTTCGTTGTCGAGGATCAGGCCCTGGGGATAGGTGCGATCGCAGATCTCCGACAGGGTGGCCTGAAATGCCCTGGCACTGCGAATGGTTCGCCGTTGGCCACCGACCCAGTATTGGCAGTTGCCGTTGGCGGGGTCAAATGCCTGCACTAGGGTTTCGTCCAGCAGTCGCTCTGCTTCCAGGAGCCGATGCCTGACCTCCTTCTTAGCAATGCCATCGTTTGTCAGTTCTGGCGCGGATTTGTGGATAGTCTGGAGCGATCGCAGTTCTTCGGCGCGCGATCGCAGCAACTCCAGTTGGGCCGTTCTGACGATAATCAGGGGCTTGCCATCCCAGGTTTCCGAGGGGAGCCGGTCGGCATCGCCTTCTGGCTGCTTTTCTGGCCCCTGGGTATCCAGCCAGTAGAGCACCAGACCATCAAAACGGCTGGCGGCACAGCTCAGGTTTTTCAAATTTGTCCGGCTGTCTCCATAGCGCTGCTCAAAGTAGCGCAAATTTCCCGTCGTTGTATAGTGGCGCTGAGCGACCACGGGCTTCAGGGGATGCACCGCCAGCAGCGTCTCGGCCAGCGGCACCTTCTCTTTCTCCAAAACGGCGCGAATGGCTGCCTCCACAT
Organism: Elainellaceae cyanobacterium; assembly: GCA_050331615.1. GTDB lineage: Bacteria > Cyanobacteriota > Cyanobacteriia > CAKZMO01 > CAKZMO01 > JAYKGU01. Next base: position 4,390 of record JBHJGR010000056.1, on the reverse strand, counting down.
CAAAATCAGACCCTTCCCAAATCTTTAGCTCGTCGAGCTGCCGTCGATGGGTAATGAGTCCCCGCTTCTGGAGGTGGCCAATCACCTTCTGCCAATGCTTGATTTCTGATGGGTCATTGGGGCGATCGCACAGCGCCAGGGCGACCAGTTGGGGAGTGGCCCTCAGGTTCCCCGCCGATGTCACCAGGTTGAGGACGCCAATGGTCTTCAGCACCCGCAGCACCTCACTACTCTGATCCCGCGCATCCTGAATGAGGCTTTGAATTTCCACCCACCGCTGTAGATTCGTCCGGGAGGCCAGACCACCCACCGATTCAACGAAATAGTCGTAGATCTGGTGAACCTGGAGGGTGGGAATGGCCTGCTTTTGAACGGTTGTTGTATTTAGAAACTGCGGCAGCGCATAGGGTTCGTCGCTGGTTAAGAAGGTGAACAGGGAGCGATCGTTTTGGGCATAGCGGACGCAGAGCTGGGGCAAGACCAGCGCCGCAATCGGGTGGAGCGGATAGGTGTTTTCTAGAATTTGAGGTGAAATTTCATACTCGTTCAGCGTTTCTTTCAGGACATCGAACCAGACCCCGGCCCCCCGCTGCACCGCAGGCAGAATGGGGTCGGCCTGGCTGGGGTCAATCGCCTGCCCGATGAGGCGCACCATCTGGTTGGGCGACTCCACAAACAAAATGTCTTCAAACCGGCCCTGCACCTTGTTCCACTCGCTCTGCTCCACTGCCGAGAGCCGCTCACTGTAGCCGGTAAACGACTGGTGCAGAATCCCCAACAGATAGACCTGATGCTCGCCTTTGAGCGTCAGCTCGGCAATTTGCTGGAGCAGGTAGAGGTCGTTCACCCCCTGGTGATGGCTGGCAAACTCCAGATTCTTTCCCAGCTCATCAATGGCCAGAAACAGGTGGGTTTTCGCCTCACTCACCAGGTCTTTAATCAGGGTCAACACCTCCTGATCGGTGATGGTCGGTTTGCCCTCCTCCAGCTCAACCCGCCAGTCCGTCAGCGGCCTGAAGATGTGATCGGCCTTCTTCTTGCCATACCAAAAGGAATCTGCACCGTTGATCAGGGCACGGGCGATGGTGTAGCGCAGCGGTTCCCGCCGCCCCGCGGTGGCAGCTCGGACTAACCCCCGCCTGGGCAGACTCGCCGTAATCGCGCCCAGTTCGGGACTGTCTGCGGGAAAAGCCTGGTGGGCGATCGCCACGGCTGCCTGCCGCATCTGGCTCTTCTCAGGGGCACACAGCGCCAGGAGATAGTGAACAAAGGCTGATTTGCCGGTGCCATACACCCCGGTCATCGTCCAGGCGCGATGGGATTGGGGATGGGCGATCGCGGCAAAGATGCGCCTCAGGGCATCGGCAGAGCGTTCGGTGGGGATGTATCCTGCCACCGCGCCAGGCTTGTCTAAATCACGCTCCAGGTTGACTGAGCGGCAATAGCGCCGATGCAGGCTGAAGTAGCTGGATAGCGCTTGGTGGCTGGTGTGATCAGTCATTGGACCCATGCCATGCTGCCTCATAATATCGGTTCAAAATCTCATCCGCCAGCACCCACGCTTCCGCATCAAAGGAAACCTGGAGCTTTCCGGCGGCATCCGACACCCTGATCTGGCCATAGCGTCGCTCCACCTGCTCAATGGCATCACACAGGGCGCTCTCAGTAAGCCTGAAGGCCAATCCTGGGCTACCGATGTCATAGAGCAGCTTGGCGACGGGAATCGTTTGTCCACTCACGGTGCGGTTCGCGTGCTGGAGGCAGGCATAGACGACAATCTCAGGGGGTAGGTTTGGCTTGTAGCCCACCCGAAAGGTGTAGTGACGCGCATCCCCTGCCGTGTGGATGAGATCGAGCTGGGTGAAGGGGCAGTCGAGGGAATCTTCACTGGCCAGAGATTTGGCGGGCTGCCGCACATACATCCGGAGCAGACAGCTCACATCCTTTTTGATGGAAGAATTAGCCGTGCGCGGGGAGTGGCGATCGCGAAAGTCACACAGCTCGTCAAACAGCCCTTCAAAGGTGAACTCTGCCCGCCGAAAATAGTTAAAAGCAACGTACCAGGCCGTCGTCTCACAGGGCGACTCGGCGGTATGCTCCAGAAGCTTCCAGTGCAGCAGCCAGAGAGAGGCCGGATCTTCCAGGTAGGGGTCCCAGCCGCTATCGCCCAAAAGCTGCACGCCAAATTCCGTTGGCTGATCTTCGGCTAGAAGCTTAAACGCCGATGCCCAGTAGCGAATGGATCTCACCATGTTCTTCCCGACCCCCAACCGCACGGTGGCGTCATCTTCCAGGAAGACGCCAGAATCCTGGCTGGCCCGATCAAACCCCTTCTTTAACCAGCCAAAGCGGGGGTGGAAGGTTTCGTGACGGGCAAAGACGAGGGGCTGTTTTGTCGCGATAGAACCTAAATTCAGATCAATCTGCTTAACCATACGGCTTTGCGATGCTTTTGCTACGGGAGCGAGATACGCCTATACTGAAGTACCTGCGTATCAATTATCCGGTTGAATGCGATAAAGGGCAATGCTTTAATCGATAGCAAGGCTCCGGCGATCTGAGCGTTAAGCTTTTTGAACTCGACGACCCAGTCCCGATATGCCAGCATAGCGCTACCTATAGCGTTTGTCAGTAAGATAAAGCTGATATCTGGAGGGCGATCGCTCAGGGATGGAGGCTTCCCCCTCGTTCTGGTAACAACCGCTGATAGATCCGCAGATGACGCAGATGGACGCAGATAGAATATCGACAGGAAGGCTCGTCATCTGCGAAATCTGCGAAATCTGCGGAAGAATACTGGATGGCATTCAGAATCCACCTCCCTCCTGAATGCCGACTCCTGAATTCTGACTCCTCTCCAAAAAAAAGTATCCCACTTATCTTGACTCTGCGTCCGCTCTCCAGTAACCTACCGGGCTATGACTGTGTGTTCGCAGTCTGGTCTCCCAAAAACTTAGCCGGTGGCGGTACCGGAAGTTGTTAGCGCAACGTCCGGCACCTAACCCCCATGACAGACGCAACCTGTCGTGAAGGGAAGGGTTCATTATGGCCCTTAGTCGGCACGCACTGGTGTGTGAGTGGCGGCGCGGTTTTTGGGATTCCTTCCCACTCAATACATTTCGGAGGAATCCCAAAGTGGTCAATATACCATATTTCCTGGCGTCTGGGGCCACCCCCCAGGCGGACAGTCCCGTATGGCTGCCCAACCCCAAATCGGAACCGGGCGACGAAGTGCTGCGCCATATCCTGGTCGGCCCCCCGGCGATCGTGCAGCGCACCATCCATCTGCTCTATGTGCTCGACTACGAGGAACCCGGTCGCTGGAGTCGGCTGGTCACGGTGCCTGAACGGGGCATCCTGATCACGCCCCCACAGGGCGAGGCGATGAGCTACCTCATCCGCCGCCGCTAGGTTTGACAGAGATCCCAGAGTTTTGCGAAACTCTGGGATTGGTCTAAACAAATCTCTGGCTGTAGTGCTAGGCACCCAATAATTTGTGAAGGTAAGGTAAAGATTTCCGGGATAACTCCGGCGTCGAGGGTACTATCCAGACAGAAGCTGGATAACTCCGATATAGGGGTATTATCCAGATCCAATCTGGATAACTCCGGCCTGAAGGGTATTATCCAGATCCTGTCTGCTGAATGAGATAGTTAGCCCGCTCAGGCTGTCGGTTCGGTCGTCCTTGAAGACAATCTGTTGAGATGTATCCCTTATGGGCAATTTAGCAAACCTATCCTTTGAGTCAGCGGGTTAAGGGCATCAAGCCCTTTAGAGGAGGTTATCCTTGAGAAGGAGTTCTGCCCTCACCGCTGCTGAGCATGGCGAAAAAAGACTATGAGTGGAAACGGTTTTGGTGCCCTGGGTCAGGTCGCATTAATCTGGCTGATGGTGGCTATCTATGCGATCCAGATGGGGAATGGGGCAGGGCGCATAATCCAGATTTGGTTAGTTTGGAAGCGATCGCCGAAATCCCATGCTTAGTTTTGTTAGGGGAACCAGGTATTGGTAAGTCTCAGGAACTAGAAAACCTCAAAGCCCTTACAGAAAATAATTCTAGTCAAGTCTTAGAACTTAACCTTCGCTCCTGTACCAATCTAAAAGAAGATCTGTTCAAAGATGAAACCTTTACTGATTGGTTAGGAGGTAATTATCACCTCTATTTATTCCTAGATAGTCTTGATGAAGGACTCTTAAGTATCCCGACTCTTGCAACAGGATTAATTGATGAGCTTAGGAAGCCAAAATATCGGAATCATATTAATCGTCTTCAGCTGCGTCTGGCGTGTCGAACATTTGTATTTCCAGAAATTCTGGAAGAAGGACTGAAGGAGCTTTGGAAAGAAGCTAGCTTTGCAATTTATGAATTAGCCCCACTTCGCCGTATAGA
>JBHJGR010000055.1:0-7864 GCA_050331615.1 Elainellaceae cyanobacterium | reverse complement strand
AACCCGGACGGTGATTGAGCACCTGGCGCTGTTGTTGGAGGCTGGGCGGCCAGTGAGCGTCGATGCTCTGGTGTCTGCCGATCGGCAGGTCGCGATTGAGGCGCTGATTCAGTCGGTGGGGGATTTCTCCCTGCGGGCAATCCGTGAGGCGTCGGGCGATCGCTTCTCCTACGACGAGATTCGCCTGGTGCGGGCGCTCCGGCGCTATCGCCAGCGGTCCTCATCCCCAGAGAGCACTTAAGTTCTAGGTGCGGGAGATCTCAACCAGCTCGGCGTAGAGGTCCTGTTCCCCCATCCATACCTCGGCCAGCAGCCGCATTCCCTGCTCGGTGAGAAAGATATCATCCTCTTCCACTCGGATATCATCGGTGGTGCCACCCGCAGCCAGCACCAGGTCCTGAACCCACTCAGGGCAGGGTTCCGGCGCAATACCTTCCCGCAGTAAATACTCCATGTAGACGCAGCGGGAGGGCGGCATGGCTTCCACCAGCAGGTCGTAAAGGGATAGCCCCGTGCGGATTTGCACGCCAACGGTAATCTGCTGGAGGTACCAGGCGGCCCGCTCCCGAGGCAGGGTGCCCAATCGCTCCTGGATCGATTTCAAGATGCGAGGGACGAAGTCAATGCCAAGATGACGATCCACCGCCCGAGCCGCGTCTTTGGGCTGGCGCTTGACGGATGCCGTGATATCGTCCCAATCGACTTCTGGATAACACTGCTTCAGGAGCTGGTAGCTGCGCTCATTCATCCGCAGACTGCCGTCGTGGGGATTGATGGAGAAATCCTGTCCAGGGGCGGCTCCCGCCTGAGTCAGGGCGTGAAAGAGTTGGGTGAGCTGTCGATGCATGGATTCGCCTTTCTGGGGTGAGCTTCATACAATAATTAACACTCCGCCAGGAATTGTCCATCCTCGTTAAGACGGAGTTAAGGTAAGATCCACGTCGAGGCTAAAAATTTGCGGAACCGAAAAGCCGTATGGGTTGGCGTGAGTCTCTGTGCCAGATCGCGGCTCGATTGCTTTATGAGAGACGATACTGGTTCTACGGGGGCAGGACGGCTGCATCAGCGCCATGCGCTAGACTGGAATGAATATAGGAAAAGGCCGACCTTGCTTGAGTTACAGTAACCGTCCGGTGTTCTGAAGGTTGCCCATATCCCTGAAATTAAGTTAAATTTAATTAAGATTTTGCTCACGAAAAGTCATCCCAGCGGTCATCGATGGGCTGGACCAGGGCGATCGCCGGGATGGTTTACTATCAAAAACGTCTTTACACTTCCAATACAAAGCTTGCCGATTTATTTCCGCTGTGTTTCAGAGGCTATCTGAGTTATGAAAATTTCCTGGAGAACCATTCTCCTTTGGGCGCTGCCGATTCTGGTCATTGGCTTCTTCATCTGGCAGGGAGCATTCTCCTCTGCATCCGTCGATGTTAGCGGCAATGCAGCCAATACCCGGATGACCTATGGCCGATTTCTCGATCGGCTGGATGCGGGTCAGGTAACCAGCGTCGATCTTTACGACGGTGGGCGCACGGCAATTGTCGAAGCGCTCGATCCGGAGCTGGGCAACGGCATCCTGCGATCGCGAGTTGACCTCCCTGGCAACACCCCCGACCTAATCAGCCGCCTCAAGAGCGAGGGCATCGCTTTCGACATTCACCCCCCCCGTAACGATGGCGCTATCTGGGGGCTGCTGGGTAACCTCATCTTCCCCATCCTCCTGATTGGCGGCCTCTTCCTTTTGTTCCGGCGCTCTGGGTCTGGGGCAGGCGGTCCCGGTCAGGCCATGAACTTTGGCAAATCGCGAGCCCGCTTCCAGATGGAGGCCAAAACCGGCGTCATGTTCGACGACGTGGCCGGCATCGAAGAGGCGAAGGAGGAGTTGCAGGAGGTGGTCTCCTTCCTCAAGAAGCCGGAGCGTTTCACCGCAGTGGGGGCACGCATTCCCAAGGGAGTTTTGCTGGTGGGTCCTCCAGGAACGGGTAAGACGCTGCTGGCTAAGGCGATCGCTGGTGAAGCTGGCGTTCCCTTCTTCAGCATCTCGGGCTCTGAATTTGTAGAAATGTTTGTCGGAGTCGGCGCTTCCCGCGTCCGGGACTTGTTCAAGAAAGCGAAGGAAAACGCTCCCTGCATCATCTTCATCGATGAGATTGATGCCGTTGGTCGTCAGCGCGGTGCCGGTATCGGCGGCGGTAACGACGAGCGAGAGCAGACCCTCAACCAGCTCCTGACGGAAATGGACGGATTTGAGGGCAACACTGGCATCATTATCATTGCCGCCACCAACCGTCCCGATGTCCTTGATTCTGCCCTGCTGCGACCAGGTCGCTTTGACCGCCAGGTAATCGTTGATCCACCCGACATCAAGGGTCGTCTGGAGGTGCTCAAGGTCCACGCCCGCAATAAGAAGCTGGCGGAGGAAGTGTCTCTGGAGGCAATCGCCCGCCGAACCCCCGGCTTCACCGGAGCTGACCTGGCGAATCTGCTGAACGAGGCAGCCATCCTCACCGCCCGTCGCCGCAAGGACGCCATCACCATGAGTGAAATCGATGACGCGGTCGACCGGGTTGTGGCCGGTATGGAGGGCACACCCCTGATCGATAGCAAGAGCAAGCGGCTGATTGCTTACCACGAGCTGGGTCACGCCATCATCGGTACGCTGCTCAAGGATCACGACCCGGTTCAGAAAGTAACCCTGATTCCCCGTGGTCAGGCGAGGGGGCTGACCTGGTTTATTCCTAACGAAGACCAGAGCCTCATTTCCCGCGCCCAACTGATGGCGAGGATTACTGGGGCCCTGGGAGGCCGTGCCGCTGAACAGGTCATTTTTGGCGATGCGGAGGTGACGACTGGCGCAGGTAATGACCTGCAGCAGGTTACAGGCATGGCTCGCCAGATGGTGACTCGATTTGGAATGTCCGATCTCGGCCCCATCTCTCTGGAAGGCCAGCAGAGCGAGGTTTTCCTGGGTCGTGACCTGATGACTCGCTCAGAATATTCGGATGAGATCGCCTCTCGCATTGATGCCCAGGTGCGGGCAATTGTGGAGCACTGCTACGACGAAGCCCGTCGCATTGTTCGGGAGAACCGGGGCGTTGTCGATCGCCTGGTGGACCTGTTGATCGAGAAAGAGACGATTGATGGAGAAGAGTTTCGCCAAATCGTTGCAGAATATGCTGATATTCCTGACAAGGAAAGTTTTGTACCTCAGCTTTAATCCGCACCATTCGGCATGAAACTCTCACTGGGATGGCGTACGATGATCTAAATTGAAGGGGGGGACATCTCCCCCTTCTTGCTATAGGTTTTGATACAGCCATTGCCGACGTTGTTTATCCGACTAGGAAGAAAAAGTCATGGGATTGTTTGACCGCGTAAGCCGGGTAGTCCGGTCTAACCTGAATGCTATGGTTGGCGCTGCTGAAGATCCGGAGAAGATTCTGGATCAGGCAATTATTGACATGCAGGAGGACTTGGTGCAGATGCGGCAGGCGGTTGCTAGAGCGATCGCCAGTCAAAAGCGCGTCCAGCAGCAATTTAACCAGGCTCAGTCCGAAGGCAACAAATGGCATCAGCGGGCTCAACTGGCTCTACAGAAGGGAGATGAAAGCCTTGCCCGGGAAGCCCTCAGCCGGAAGAAAACCCAAACCGAAACTGCTGCGGCTCTGAAAGCCCAATTGGATCAGCAGGTGGCGCAAGTCGATACGCTGAAGCGTAATCTTATTGCGTTAGAGGGCAAGATTTCGGAGGCGAAGACCAAGAAGGATATGCTGAAGGCTCGCGCCAGTGCTGCCAAAGCCAATGAGCAGTTACAGAGCACGGTGGGGCAACTGAGCACTGGGAGTTCCATGGCAGCCTTTGAGCGGATGGAAGAAAAGGTGATGATGATGGAAGCCCGCTCCCAGGCGGCAGCCGAACTGGCTGGGGCTGATTTGGAAAGTCAGTTTGCCCAGCTTGAGTCTGGCTCAGACGTGGATGACGAGTTGGAAGCTATGAAGGCACAGCTTCTGGGCGGCTCAACCCCTGACCAGGGTCAGCTTCCAGCAGCCGAAGCAAGTGCTGCATCTCCTCAGGACAGCGTAGTAGATGCCGAACTGGAAGAATTGAAGACCCAGCTAGATCAACTCTAAATTTAGAAGTTAAACAGAATTATTTTCTTAGAGGTACGCCTCCTGCAGGGGCGTACCTCCAAAAGAATGTAACTAATTGTGCTCAAGCACTAAAAAATCCCTTGAGAAGCTCATTCTCAAGGGACCATAAGTTATAAGAACTAAGTGGCGGGGAGCGGATTTGAACCACTGACCTTCGGGTTATGAGCCCGACGAGCTACCAGACTGCTCTACCCCGCGTCGCTTTATCTAGTATAGCGAAGTCTGTTCAGAATCAACAACTCTCTTTCCTCACTTACTGCACCGTCAAATCATCGTAAGCTCGCCGACTACCTCCAGTCGCTTGTAGTCTCCTAGAGTCATAAACGATTCGTACAGCTTCTCCGCAATGCTTGGAGTAATCCAGCCCAACTGCTTCATCAGGTGGATTGCAACTGCGTACTTCGCTCGCCTTGCGCCATCTACGACTTTAATGGCAACTCCCAAGCCATGCCCTAATCGAGCAATACACTGGATTCCTTCAGACCCAGCTTTGCTAACCAATTCTCCATCTGCTAGGCGAATCACCTCGGTGTCGAACTCTCCCTCTCCCGCAATCAGGCTGGGATGATGAGTAATCGCCCGGACGATGCGTTCCATGTCGAGATTGTTGCCTGATGCAAGTTGAGCGTAGAGCGTCGCAAGCTGGCGCAGCTGCATAAAATAGGTCGGTGCGCCACAGTCATCATGGACGCTGATAAACTCATCGGCAGGCATCTGCAGGAGTTCTGCAACCTTTCCCAAGATTAGCTTTTGCACGGGATGATCCCGGTGCAGATAGGTGTTAAGCGACCAGTTTCGCTGCTGGCAAACAGCCAGCATACCCGCATGTTTGCCCGAGCAGTTATGCTGTAGTGGACTTTGCTTGCCGTCGGGTATGGGGCATTGCAGCACTGAGGGGTCAACGTCCGATCGCCACAGAATGTTGAAGGCTTGCCGCGCCTGCTCAATTGTGCCACGATGGGACGCGCACATAATGGCCAGGTCTTTGTCGGTTAGACTAAAACGCTCGATGGTTCCAGTGGAAGCTACCGCAAGCGCCTGAAAGGGCTTGAGTGCCGATCGCACGAATATCGAGCTCTCAGGATTGCCGGCCACTGACAATACTCGGCCCCGTTCGTCGCAGACAACGGCCTGAACGTGATGGGTCGATTCAATGATGCCTTCCCGCAGAAGCCGCACCTCGACCTCCGCTGTTTGTGTTCGTTTTCCTCTTGCCATAGCTACGACTTTGACATACTCCCAATTTAGTAGTTAAACAAAATTATTTTCTTGGAGGTGTGCGCTTCCGGAGGGGACGCATACTCCCACAAGCTGTCATCAATTATGCTCTAGCACTTACCTGACAACGCCTGCTGATACGAAGGCTAAATTCGCCGCGGGGCTAGCCGTTAGCCCAAATTAGCCCATTCCATCTTCTCCAGCACAAACCAGACTCCTGCCTCAAGCAGCAGCCCTATTCCAATTATCCCTAGGGTTCTTCGGAGACGGGTCAGCATGGGCTTAACCTGATAGGCCGCAATCAGCCGATCGCGCTGCAGCACCTCCGCTGGTTTAGTCCAGGTTTGCCCATCATACCAGCCCGATTCTTCGTAGAAGATGACCTCTCGACCGAGGCGATCGCAGATATAAACCCAGCCCAGGTACAGCCTTACGATTGCCAGGAGTGGAATAATGCAGGAACCAGCCGCTCCGCTGAGGGCAAACTGGAGGGGCGCACGACTAATGGGGAAACTGGCTGCTGCTACCGGCCCCACAATTAGCCAGCTCAAGCTCCATAAGATAAGCATGGGCTTGAGATAATTGGGCAGGCTTAGGGACGCCCACCGAAAGAACCAGGACTCCTTCAGATCCTGATATTCATTAATTGGCTGCTGTTCAACCGGAACGGGGCAGACGGATGCAGGGGGATTCATAGCCGGGGGGTCGTGACACTTCTGGGTCGAATTGCAGTTAAATTCCGCCAATCGAGATGACGAGCTGAGTCGTGGCAAGCGCCGCCCTTTTAATCTAGCGAATTAATCTAGCGAGTCTGGAGAAATTGAGATCGCCGACCAGTCAATTCTCTCCGCGTGCCCCCAAAATGCTTCCAGGTTGTAGAACTCACGCTCCTGAGGCATAAAAATGTGAACGATGACATCGCCGTAGTCCAGCAAGACCCAGCTTCCTTCAGCAGTGCCCTCAATCTGCCTGGGCGATCGCCCCCACTGCTCATGGACTCGGTCTTGAATCGAACGGGCGATCGCCCTGACCTGAATATTGGAAAAACCCGTCATGATGACGAAGTAGTCAGCAAGGTAGGACACCCCTGAGACATCCAGTAACGAGATATCAGAGGCTTTCCGCTCATCAGCCGTGTGAACAATGGTCAGCGCAAGACCAAGGCTCACATCATCAGGCTGCTCTACTTCGGTTGCAGAAGAGCCCTTTAGCGCCGCAGAAGATATCCGTCGAACCTTTTCGTAGTCAACCATTCAATGTCGAGTTCCCTTTTTGATAATCAGCTTTTGAAATCGTCTATTGATGGAGAAATTTTAAGTGAGTCCATGGTCATAAGTAGATCCAGTGGGGTTTGCCCCCCGGCGGGGTCGAACCCCATCCTAGCTTCGTTGATCTGTGGCTACCGACTTAAGTACACCAGTTTGAGAGTATTCTACAGGTCTGGCTTGAGATACCTGTCCCGTCTTTGCGCTTTGTAAGAACCAGTTTCGAGTCGCCAGCGCCCGCGGATGAATGAGGCGCTGGGCTGCGATCAGCTGGTTGAGTGTATAGTCGCAGGTCATCCAAACGGCTTTGGGCAAATCCTGCCGACTAACCTCCCGGAGCATCTGTAGCGCTGGTGTGTCTCCCCGGCCTGGCTCCAGGCTGTCGGCTAGAAATACAGTGCAGCTCAGGTCATCCATCCCCGGCTGGCCTAATGTGTGGTTGGCGATCGCTGCCAAAATGCCCCCATCCGCTACCTGAAACTCCTCACGGGCAATAACTGCACTCACATTGGCGTGGAGCAAGTGGGGATTTAGCTCAAAAATCGGATCGAGGGCCAAACTTTCGGCCCGAGCAATTTCCAAGAGCCGCGTCGGATTGAAATTCTTTGCTAAATCATGCATCAGCCCCGCTTGGGCCGCTCGACCGACTGCAACCCCATGACGTTGAGCCAACTCGGACGCAGTCTTCTCAACTCTCAAGATGTGGTTAAGCCGAGATTCAGGCACCTGAACCGAAAGCCAATCGATGACACGCTGGCGCAGCGCTGGAAAAAATTGCTCAAACTGCTCCATAAACTGGAAGTGACACTACCAAAAGCAACCAGCCACTACGGCTGCTTCACCTAGCATAGCTAGAAAGCGCAAATTTGTAAGGCATCCATTGGGCTGAACCGTTGCCCAACGCCGAAACCGCTTCACGATTGCTTTATCTTCTGGGGAGTGTGCGCCCCGCCGGGACTCACACCCCTGTGAAAATGATCATGCTTAAGGCGATTTCTGGGAAAAATTCTACCCCTAGTTGAACAGTCGGTAAGGGCAAATAGCCACTTGCCCCTACGTCATCGGGTAGGATCATTTTCAAAAATCGCCTAAGCCCCTTGTCTGCCCGGACTTTTCCTATGCGTCTTCACGCAAAATTGGTGTTAAATATCCAACTCATTCGCGCCGTATCTCCGATGCGCACGGAAACCAATGGGCGTTCAAGCATCTATCCAGGCGGCGAAGGGTTAT
>JBHJGR010000054.1:0-4824 GCA_050331615.1 Elainellaceae cyanobacterium | reverse complement strand
GCTAAGAACCGGGGCATCGAGGCGATCGCCCAATCCCTGGAAGCCCACGCCGCAGACATTGTGGCCGCCAATGAAGCCGACTGTCAGGCCGCCCTAGCGGAGGGACTGGCCGCCCCCCTCTACGGTCGGCTGAAGCTGAATGCCGCCAAGCTCAAGGGGGCGATCGCCGGAGTGCGGGACGTAGGCAGGCTGGCAGATCCGGTGGGTCATGTGCAGATTCACCGAGAGCTGGACGAGGGGCTGGTGCTGAAGCGGGTGACCTGCCCCCTGGGGATATTGGGGGTGATTTTTGAATCCCGCCCCGATGCGGTGATGCAGATTGGGTCCCTGGCGATCAAGTCCGGCAACGGCGTCATCCTCAAGGGCGGTCGGGAAGCGGTGCGCTCCTGTCAAGCGCTCGTCAAGGCAATCCACCAGGGGCTGGCTCAAACCGACATCGATCCGGCGGTTGTGCAGTTGCTCACTACGCGAGAGGAAACCCTGGAACTCCTCAAGCTGGAGCAGGACGTGGATTTGATCATTCCCCGTGGCTCCAACGCCTTTGTGCGCTTCGTCCAGGAAAATACGCGCATCCCGGTCTTGGGCCACGCGGACGGCATCTGTCACATTTATGTAGACGCCGCCGCCCCAATTGAGCAGGCCATCGAAATTTCGGTGGATGCCAAAGTCGGCTATCCCTCGGCCTGTAATGCCATCGAAACTCTGCTGGTGCATCGGGCGATCGCCTCCACCCTGCTTCCCCCGCTGGCGACGGCCCTCGACGCCCATCGAGTCGAGCTACGGGGTGACGCGGCTGCCTGCAGGATTCTGTCCATCGAAACCGCAACGGAAGCTGACTGGTCAACGGAGTACAGCGACCTGATTCTGGCCATCAAGGTAGTTGATTCGCTGGAAGCGGCGATCGCCCACATCAACACCTACGGCTCCCGCCACACCGAGGCGATCGTGACGGAGGATGCCCAGGCGGCCCAGACCTTCATGGCGGAGGTGGATGCCGCTGGCGTGTTCCACAACTGCTCCACCCGCTTTGCCGATGGCTTCCGCTATGGCTTTGGCGCAGAGGTGGGCATCAGCACCCAAAAAATGCCCCCCCGAGGTCCGGTGGGTCTGGAGGGGTTGGTGACTTACAAATACCAGTTGGTGGGCCAGGGGCAGGTAGTTGCTACCTATTCTGGAGAAAACGCCAAACCCTTCCGCCATCGGGATCTGCCTGCTGGGTCATAGAAGCTTTGGATTTTGGATTTTGGATTTTAGATTTTGGATTTTGCGGGGGGGGCGATCGCCCTTTCACTCATAGACATTCTTGCGGTGGGCGATCGTGACTTGGAGCGAAACGCTATTCTCCTCTGGCTAACCAGGCTTCTAAATCAGCCAAGCTGGTAAAGTCTAACAGCGCTTCGGCTAATGCCTCGATCTGTTCCAGGGAAAGGGAATTGATTGCGAGCTGCATTGATTCTGGCAATTCGCCGCAGCGACGGGTGAGTAGGCGTTGGACGAGCGTTGGCTTTGCCTGTGCGCTAGCACGTATCGCCCTTCTTCCTTCAGTCCTTCCTGCCGACCTTCTTCCTTCACCTCTTGATAAAACCGGGTTTCTTCCAGTTTGGATGCCAGCATCGCTTCAACCTCCTCTCGGCTAAGTTGAGTAAACTATTCCACAGCTAAAAGTTGAAATGGAATGTCTAGAATTCGGGCGCTGCTAGCCAACCTAGTATCAGCAGTCACTAACTGGATAGTTTGAGAGTGCGCCAACGCCAAATGTAGTGCATCCAGGGTACGAAGAGGAGTATTAAATTGAGTTAGCCACTGTTGTGCCCGTTGATAATGCTGAAGGTCTGGCATAATTTGCCGAAAAAATCCCATTCGGAGATGTTCCTGAAATTGTGCAACAATTTGCTGGGCTTCACGATGAGTAATTTCATTCATTCTGACTCGTCGAGATAGTGCCGAGCAAAGTTCTACAACGGTTAATGCGCTCAAGATGCGTTGGGATTCCTGTCGTAGCAGTGCCTCAACTGTCGTTGAAAGCGCTTCAGGCCAATAAAAGGGGGCGATCGCACTGGTATCCAAATAGATCAATACCGCTCCTCAGAGCGATCGCCCATGATTGTTGTGCTTAAAGGTTCGCCCTTTACCTGAATGGAGCTGCGGAGCTGTTGAGCGGCTACAAACGGATCGGAGACAGGCGTAATGGGGGTGAGCAGGGCGATCGCCCTACCCTGGCTTTCGACAAGCTGAATCACTTCTCCTTGGGCTACTTTATCCAGTAGAGCCTGAAGGTTTTGAGATGCTTCTTCTACGCTGACCTGCAACATAAGCCATTATCTACCAACGATACGATTCTAATACCTTAAGTTTAGGGCGATCGCCTCTACAAATCTCTAAGGTCGCCCCCCAGTTGACTGACAAAAGTTTTGAAAGCCTGATTCTGCCGTAGGATGGGTTAGCGTCAGCGTAACCCATCGAAACCGTTATTGGTGTTGGGTTAACTCCTTCGGAGACGCGATGCGAACGCGTTGCTCAACACCAACCTACGTTAGATCTTTTGTCAGTCAACCAGGGTCGCTCCTCTTTCCCTCCAAGAGCATCCCCTATTTTCTCCAAACCATATTGCCACTCCAAACCGCAAACCCATCAATCCAAAATCCCAAATCTAAAATCCAAAATCCCCCAGTGCCAGGTAACGAATTTCCAGGATGCTGATTCTTCGTAGGTCTGGAAGGTTGAAATAAATCTTATGGAAATTCTGAAAGCTTTATAGCTTACATTTCACAAGCGCCGATGCAAGAAAAGAGAACCGCTGCAAAGCGCAGAAAACAACCACCCCAACCCAACCAACCACCGCAAAGGGTAGATGCCCTTGGGTTGCTGAGGCGCTAAAAACTACATGTTTGTAGTGAATCCAGCTGTTATTCACCCGCCATCCGACGCGATCGCCAAACTTCTCCCAAATCTTATCACCCGGATATTTGCCGTCAAGCTTCCCGCCGCACTGCACGTAGATTTCCTTCTGAACACTGAAGCCAAATTTACCATCGCTGTACTTCACCCAGAGGCGATCGATCGTCTTCAGGTCAGCACAGGGGAAATTGAGTAATTCTTCTTCTCGAATGTAACCGCCATTTTCACGTCCGACCGCTTCGAGCATTCGCAGGTACGTCTCATAATCGGCATCTTTAAAGTTTTGCGCCTTAAGCAAATCGCGCAGTCGGCGATAGTCAATTCCCTTCTCTGAGGCGAGGTCATCTGCTGGATCAGCATCTTCTGCGGGTAAAGGGGAAACGGGTTCAGACGGCTCCACAACTACAGATGTGGCATCAGTTCTCGGCTTGCGCCCTGTAATGCCCCACTCCAGTTGGAAAAAGGCTCGCTCGTCGTCGATTCCATCCCTGAAGAAAACGCCATGAAACTCGCTCAGAAACAGCAGATTCTCCGGAATCGCTTCAACTCCAGGCAGTAAAACGGGAATATCTCGCCTAACGCATTGGCTGATAAACGTCTTCAGCTCTAGCGCCTGCCAGGGACCAAGATCGCTCTGACCAATGCAGATAGCTGCCGTTTTAATCTGACCGATCGCCTGCTGAATTTCGTCCTGAAACTTCGTCCCCGGCGCAATTTCTTCTTCATCGAGCCACGGGCGAATGCCTCGCGCCTTAAGCTGACGGTAGATTTGCCGAATCAACAGTTTATCTTTGCTGCTGTGAGCCAGAAAAACGTCAAACTGCTGCTGCGTCATGGGGCGATCGCTCCAAGAAATCACGAGATCGGCACTTTCCTAATTTACCTGCTTTTTCTTCAGAAGTCAGGATACAGGGCGTAAGGCAGGACATTGCCCACCTTCTCGTTTTTTGCCATGTAGCTGAGGTTGTGGTGGGCGATGCCCACCCTACAGGTCTAATCTGCTGCTCTATCTACTCCTCTGCCTGGTTGACTAACAACTCGACGAGTTTATCGGAAAGATATAGCCCCGCATCTTTGAGGGCTTGCAATCTGGGCTTAACCGTGGGTATCAATCCACGGCGTTTGGCGAGAAGCAAAATAGAACCTGTGCCTAACACCGTTAGTCCCAGCGAGGCTGCACACCGACGAGCCGCCAAGTCATCCACAATTGCTGCATAGCTCAGATGCTCCGTTACCCAACTTAAAACTTCAGATTCTCCTTTCCCTAAATCCCAGGCGGCGACTACCGGAGTGACGAGAGACTGAACCTGCCGTACCCAAAGAACGGTCTTGAGTTGCTGAGCAGCAACATCGCTTGGTTTACTGGTCGTTACTTCCTCCCAAACTCCTTGAGGAACTACGATTTCTTCAAAAAGCTGGGGAAGCAGGTCTGCCTGCCCACTTTTGAACAGCGCAATCAATGGTGATGCATTCACAACGACTTGGCTAATCGGCACGATTAACTTCCTCGGCAATTTCCTCGGCAGTATACTGCATGAAATCAACCCGATACCGAGCAAAGGCTTGGAGTAACTCACTGCGAGAAATTCCGGCAATTTCAGCCGCTTTGGCTTGGGAAATCTCGCCCAGTTCATACCACTTGATGGCTGCTGCTAACCGCATCTCCTGCAAAAACTCATCTGGAGCTTTGCGAAGAGATGAGAAGACCGATTCTGGAAGGTCAATGGAGAAAGTCGTCATGGTTGTCAGAAAACAATAGGTTCAAGAAAATTATCAGGTTCCTGGTTTAGTTGAGACTCCAGGAGTTTACTAAGTACGTGGCCATAAATAAAAGCCAGTGGGGTGGGGGGGGCGGGGGGCCGGGGGCGGCCCGGCCGGCCGCCACCGGGGGTCGGTACCCCTAGAGATAGATCATAGATACGAACA
>JBHJGR010000053.1:0-19360 GCA_050331615.1 Elainellaceae cyanobacterium | reverse complement strand
GATGGCTCAGTTCACCGACTCAGCCCCGTCCACCGTGGAGGAGCAGACCGTGCCCCCCGGCTTTGCCGAGCTGACGCCCCGCGAAAAGCAGGTGCTGCGGCTCATTGCCCAGGGGGCCAGCAATCGGGAGATCGCCCGCACTCTCTATATCTCCGAGGGCACGGTGAAGAACCATGTGACCAACATTCTGGGACGGCTGAATTTGCGCGATCGCACTCAGGCCGCCATTCTGGCCCATTCCCTCCTGCCGCTGCTCACCGATACTGAAGGTTAGGCTCTCGACTGCTGCACCGACGTGGCCCAGTCATTGGCCCACTGAAGATTACGCTGCACGTCCTCCGGCGTCTTGGCCTCTGAGTAGAGCCGCAGCACGGGTTCGGTGCCACTGAAGCGGATCAGCAGCCAGCTTTCGTCTGCAAGCTGAAATTTGTAGCCGTCGATTGTGAGGCAATCGGTGACCGCCTGACCCGCCACTTCTTGGGGGGTATTGCTTTCCAGCTCAGTCAGCAGGCGCGATCGCACGTCCATACTCGCCAGAGGTAAATCGATGCGATCGTAGTGGGAAGTGTAGCCCGTTCTTTCCTGGAGGTCGCGGTACAGCTCGCTCAGGTCTTTACCCGACTGCACCACCGCTTCCAGCACATAGAGGGCCGAGAGCAGGGCGTCCCGCTCTGGGATGTGGTGGCCGTAGCCGATGCCGCCAGACTCTTCGCCCCCCAGCAGGACCGAGGAGGCCAGCATGCGATCGGCGATGTACTTGTAGCCGATGGGCGTTTGGTGGACGGGCAAATTGTACAGGGCCGCTACCTTGGGAAACAGGTTGGAGCCGCTGATGGTTTTGACCACCTCCCCGGTGTAGCCCCGCCGCACCGACAGATGCTCAATCAGGATGGGAATGAGGACCTGAGAGTTGAGGAAATGGCCGTCCCGGTCGGTGGCCGCCACCCGATCGCTGTCGCCGTCAAATACAATGCCCACCTTGAGTTCGTCGGACAGGTAGGTCTTCACCTGGTTCATCAGCTTGCCCAGGTAGCGGGGCAGGGGTTCGGGGGCACCGCCTTCAAACAGGGGGTCGCGATCGCCATTGATTTCCTGGATGGGAATTCCCAGGATCTTCTCGAACCCGCTGGCGGCGGCTCCGTGCATCACGTCGGCAAACACGGTGAGAGTCCCGGAGGCGATCGCTTCCTTGATCGCGCCGATGTCCACCATGCTCTGTAGGGTGCTGCAGTAGTCGGCCCAGGGGTCAAACAGGGTCAGCGAGCCGGGGGAGGCGGCGGGAATCTCAAAGTCGGGATCTTCCAAAAATGCCTCAATCTTTTTGGTGACCTCTGGCGGTACCGAGCCACCGAAGCCCCCCTTCACCTTCAGGCCCGAGTAGCCGCCCGGGTTGTGGCTGGCGGTGACGACCACGGCTCCTAGAGCGTTCTGGTGCTTGGCGGCTAAACTGAAGGCAGGAGTGGGCGCGTAGCTGTCGGAGAGCAGCACGTCAAATCCAGCCGCCTGGATGCTTTCCGCCGCCACGCGGGCAAAGTCTTCCGACATGAAGCGCCGATCGTAGCCGACAATGACGGTGCGGCCATCGGTGCCGGTGTCATAGGTTTTCTGCAGGGCGATCGCGGCCAGGGGGGCCACCAGAGCGACCCGTTCGTAGGTAAAATCGGCGGCGATCAGTCCTCGCCAGCCATCGGTGCCAAACTTAATGGGTTTATTGATAAAAGCTGCGGGCGAAAGTTTACCTGCCATAACGACTGCCTTATAGTTGCCTTAAGAATTAACGATGAGAAGTTGACTAGATCTAATGCGGTCTTGATTCGCGGTGGGCGATCGCCACAGAGGGGAGCCAGGCCACCGACCGGGTCAAGATGGATCGCTTTCAGTCTATCCGCCTGGCTTCCTATGCCGCCAGCTTCGGCGATGAGAAGTTACTTTAGAGGATGCGGCAGGACCGTCTGTAAATCTGCCGGTTTTTCTGATGCGAATCCTGAAAATGCGAAAGTTACCCACCTTGCCGACTTCAGGCGGTAGGGGCAAAATTCTGTCATGCCTCGGCCTGGGCTTGCTGGCGGGGATGATGGCAATTGCTATCCCGGCCCCCAGTCGGGGGGCAGAGCAAATTCGATTCCAGTTTGGGCTGTGGGGCCGTTCCGTTCTCCGTCAAGACCTGGAAACCTTTGCTGAGACTGGCGAACCTGTCGGCTCGGTGCGATCGCTTCTCAACCGCTTTCCCCCAGAAACCCAGGCCCAGATTCAAGCGGCGTTAACCGCTCGCTACGAGGTCGATCCGGTGCTGGCTAGCCGCTTCGCCTACACCTCGTCGGGACGGCAACTGCTGACGGAGGCCGGGGAATTGATCCAAACTCCATCGGGACACAATGGCCTCTACGCTCTGCGGGCTGCCCTGGTGCTGGCGGCTGCCGACCCGGAGGGGCTGAGCATTTTGAATTTTCTGCGCCAGTTTCCCACCGATGCGCGCATTGATGTGGCGCGAGCCCTTCAGCGGGCGGGGGAACTTGCCGACTATTTGCAGGAAACCCAGGCGCAAATGGCGACCCTGGCGGCGGAGACGGCGGCGATCGCCGCTACCGAACCTCCCCTGGATTTCCCCATCGATCCGTCCCAGCCGGGGGAATTTGCCGTTTCTACGCAAACCCTCCAGCTCCACGATGCCCAGCGCGATCGCACCTTTGCCGTCGATTTGTACACCCCCGCTGCCCCGTCTCAGGAGCCCCTGCCCCCCAGTCCGGTAATTGTCGTTTCCAATGGGCTGGGGGCGCGGCGCGACCGCTTCGATGAGGTCGCCATCCACCTCGCCTCCCACGGCTTTGCGGTGGCCATGCCCGACCATCCCGGCAGCGATCGCCAGCGGCTCCAGGAGTTTTACCAGGGGCTGCATGTCGAGAACTTTGATGCAGCGGAGTATGTGGATCGGCCCCGCGACATTACCTTTCTGCTGGATGAGCTGGAGCGTCGCAACAGTGAGGCGTTTGGCGATCGCCTCGACACCAGCCGGGCAGGCATCTTTGGCTACTCCTTTGGGGGCACCACCGCCCTGGCGCTGGGTGGTGCCAGGATAGACCTCGCTCACCTGCAGGAGGACTGTGCCACCCGCTCGGCTATTTTTAACATCTCCTTGCTCTACCAGTGTCGGGCGCTGGCGCTGGCGGAGACAGGGGGTGATCTCAGCCTCAGCCTCAAAGATGACCGGATCAGGGCGGTGTTTGTGTTTGTTCCCTTTGGGCGCAGTCTCTATGGCCCCGAGGGCTTGTCTCGGGTGGAGGTGCCCGTGTTTTGGGAGGCCACCAATCAGGACATCCTCACGCCGCTGGTGATTGAGCAATTGCCTGCCTTCAACTGGCTGACTGTTCCCGATCGCTATTTGGCCGTGGCCGACGGCCTGCCCCACGCTCGCCTCACCTTGGATGTGCTGAATCGGCTCACCAATCAGGCGATCGCCTGGGAAGACATCCAGCCCACTGCCGAGCGCTACCATCAGGTGCTGAGCCTGATCTTCTTTCAGGTGTATGTGGCTAACAACGACGCCTACCGCCCCTACCTCAGTGCCACCTATGCCCAAACCTTTGCCGATGAGGCTTTTCCCCTGCGGTGGGCACGGTAAGCTCGCAGCCACGGCATCCTAGGGCACGGCAGGGCTGAGCGCTTATCTCAAATCCTGGAGTGACTGCTGGGAAGATGGGGGTACAGGGGGGAACACTGAGCTGTGACGGTGCTGAATTTTCCTGGCATCGTCGTTGTCCATCAGCAGCATCCTCATCAGGTTGTATCCTCCCATGCACAATTGGCGATCGCGTCTCCATATTCTGTCTTTTGCTAATGCTCATCTTTGTCACCCCATTGCCCGCCTTCTGGCCCAACGCCTGCCAGTGGTTGGCGTTGCGATCGCCCTCTCTGCCTGTGGGGCGACCAGGGGACTGCCGCTGCTCCAGGCTAGCGCCGACCGGCCTAACGAAATTACGGTCGTGGGGTTCAACGTAGAGTCTGGGGGAGCCAATCCCGAAATCATTGCCCGCCAGCACATTGCTCCCGTCCGGGGGGCTGATCTCTGGGGCTTCTCGGAAGTGCAGAACCAGGACTGGCTGACCGCCCTGAATCGGGGGGTGGCGGCGGGGGAGCGGACTGCCTTTGAAACCATTTTGGGGACGACGGGGGAGGGCGATCGCCTCGCCATTGCTTACAGCACCCGACAACTGCAGGTAGTGGGTCATACCGAGCTACACGAGCTGAGTTTCGGCGGCAGGGTGCGGGCACCCCTGGTGGCCCATTTTCGCCTGCGGGACAGCGAGCAGGAGCTGCTGTTTATGGTGAACCACCTCTATCGGTCGGATGGCGATCGCCGCCACCAGCAGGCCCAGGCTCTCAATCGCTGGGCGCAGGCCCAAACGCTGCCCATCATTGCCGTTGGGGACTATAACTTCGACTTCGATGTGGCCGGGGGCGACCAGGGACAGCGAGATGCGGGCTATGATTTAATGACTCAAGCAGGCGTGTTTCGGTGGGTGCGGCCCCAGACGCTTACGGCGACTTTCTGTAGTGAACGCTACAACAGCATTTTGGATTTCATCTTCGTTGCCCACGACGCGGCAGCCTGGTCGGTGCGATCGTCCGAAGTCCTCTATGCTGACTCCCCAGCGGGGTACTGTCCCGATACCCGCGCCACCAGCGACCATCGGCCCGTGATGGCTACCTTTGAGATCTCCCGCTAACACTCGCCTGCGGTGATTTGCCACCCCCATTCACTCCACCGATCGACGGACGACCCATGCATAACTTTCTACCCATCGCCTATTTCGAAAACCGGTTTGTGCCCTTCGCTGAAGCGAATATTTCCATTGCCACTCATGCGCTTCATTACGGGACGGGGGCGTTCGGCGGGCTGCGCGGGCTCCCCGATCCCCAAAATCCTGGCCAGATTTTGCTGTTTCGTCTCGACCGCCACTGCCAGCGGCTCAGCAACAGCGCCCGCTACCTCCACTACGATTTGCCCGCCGACAAAATTCAGTCCGTCATCCTCGAATTTGTGGCGCAAAATAAGCCCTCCACCTCGTTCTACATCCGTCCTTTCGTCTACACATCAGACCTGGGCATCGCTCCTCGGCTGCACAGCGTGGAAAAGAGCTTTTTTGTCTATGGCCTGGAATTGGGAGATTACCTCTCCCCTGATGGCGTTAGCTGTCGCATTAGCTCCTGGTACCGTCAGGAGGACCGCAGCCTGCCACTGCGGGGCAAAATCAGCGGGGCCTACATCACCTCATCCCTGGCCAAAACCGAGGCAGTGGAGTCGGGCTTCGACGAAGCGATTTTGATGAACGCCCAGGGCAAAGTCAGCGAAGCCACCGGGATGAACATCTTTGTTGTCCGCAACGGGCGGCTAATTACGCCGGGGTTCGAGCAGGATATTCTGGAGGGCATTACTCGGGACAGCGTGCTGGCGATCGCCCATGCCCTGAACATCCCCATAGTAGAGCGGCCTATCGATAAATCAGAGCTGTTTGTCGCAGACGAAGTCTTCCTCAGCGGCACGGCAGCTAAGATTACTCCCGTCAAGCGCATCGAGAATTACACCCTGTCTACGCACCGGCCCATTACCGACCAGTTGCGCACGAAGCTCAGCGCCATTACGGAGAATCGCGACCCCGATTTTCGGGACTGGATTACCGCTGTTTCCCTTTATAAGGACCTGCGCAGTTTAGGAGATTTTTGAAAATGATCCTACCAGACGACGTAGGGGCAAATGGCCATTTGCCCCTACTGGAGTACCGCTCTCCCTATGTTAGGTTAGCGCCTCGGTTGCGCAGGGCCGTTACGGTTCTTGGTCCGGCAATGCCCGTGACAAACAGGTCATTATCCTCCTGGAAGTCTGACACGGCATCCTCTGTGAGCGGGCCGTAGAAGCCGGTGATGGGTCCTTGGTAGTAGCCAAAGCGGCTCAGGTCAGTCTGGAGCTGGGTAACAGCAGGGCCACTGTCCCCCCGATATAGAACATCTTCCAACCGGGAGGGCACGGGCGGCGTCACGACCTCAGCCGGAACCTGAATGGATGAAGCGGGCGAAAACTGGTTGGTGGCAACGGTCTGACGGGGGGAAACGGGCTGGTCGACCGGCTGGAATCCGGGCTGGAACCTGGGCTGAAATCCAGGAAACTGGGCGATCGCCACCTGCGTCCGTGGCCCCACCACTCCATCCACCAGCAGGCCATTCTGGCGCTGAAACTCGATAACGGCAGCTTGGGTTTGGGGACCAAAATAGCCGGTAACTGGTCCGCTGTAGTAGCCGATCGCCTGGAGGGACTGCTGGAGCTGGGAAACTGCCGGACCGCTGTCCCCAACGTAGAGGGAGTTGGCTGCTCGCACCGGTTGCGCGATCGCAGGCGTCAGGGCTGGTCTAGACCCGGAGGGGTAACTGGTTGTGTAGTAAATCTGCGTGGGCGTGAACTGGGGCGTAGCGAGGGGACGGCTGAGCTGCCGCTGCAGTGCGGCGCGGGTGTTCGGCCCAACGACGCCATCCACCGCGAGCCCCTGCGCCTGCTGAAACCGCCGCACCGCCGCCTGGGTCTGGTTGCCGTAATAGCCAGTAACGGGACCGCTGTAGAAGCCTGCGATCGCCAGTTCCTGCTGGATTTGCTGCACCCCGCTGCCCTGGCTGCCAAAGCGCAGGAGGTGGTCGGCCACCGCCGCTGGAGCCGTCCCTAGCAGCAGCACGGCGGCACTTGCCAAAATTAGCCAAAATTGCAGAAGCGCAGCGGGCGATCGCGCACCGGACGGGCAGGTGGCCCCAAGCTCAGGTCCAGAGCCAGGCACGGGGGAGCGCTCCTGGGGTGAGGGCAGGGGGGCGATCGCCTTGCCCTGCGCTTCATAGATGACTGAACCGTAGAGATAGCCCAATGTTTCCATCCGTCTTCTCCTGAAATCCCTTACAAAATCTCGTGCGATCGCCCTGCGTAGCTCAACTGTTCCCAGTAGGCAGTCGCTGGCCTCAGGGCTGCAATAATTTCCTACAATTTGAAGATACCCTGTTGCGTCAATTCATGAGATCGGCTTAAAGCCTTATCCTAGTGCTAGCCGATGCCCTAATTGCTCTATCTGCTGACCCAGGCAGGGGCGTCCACCTGAGGAAGATTGATGAAACATACCCTATCCGTTCTGGTTGAAGACGAAGCGGGCGTGTTGACCCGCATTGCTGGTCTATTTGCCCGTCGGGGCTTCAACATCGAAAGCCTAGCCGTTGGTCCGGCGGAGCAGCCCGGCATCTCTCGCATCACGATGGTGGTGCCTGGGGACGACCAGGCCATTGAGCAGGTCACCAAACAGCTCTACAAGCTCATCAACGTCCTCAAGGTGCAGGACATTACCGAGGTGCCCTGCGTCGAGCGAGAGCTGATGCTGATGAAGGTCAACGCCACCAGCTCCACTCGGTCGGAGATTATCGAAATTGCCCAAATTTTTCGATCGCGGGTGGTGGACGTGGCCGAGGACTCCCTGACCCTGGAGGTGGTGGGTGATCCGGGCAAGATGGTGGCGATCGTTCAGGTGCTTAGCCGCTTTGGGCTGCGGGAGATCGCCCGGACGGGCAAAATCGCCCTGCCCCGCGAATCGGGCGTCAATACCGAATACCTCAAGATGCTGGAAGCCAAAGTTTAGCTCACCCACGCTGGAAGACTCCCTTGCCGTCCCCGACCGTGTCGCCTCCTTTCTCCCGCTGGCTGCAGAAGCGAATTCGGCAGGCTCCCCTCTGTCTGTTCGTGGTGGTGCCGTTCATGGCCCAGTTGACGGTGGCAGTCGGCATCACGGGCTGGCTAGCGCTGAAGAACGGAGAGAAGGCGGCGCAAGGGATTGCCCTCCGCTACCAGGCAGAGCTGTCGGATCACATCCAGCAAGAGCTGCAGTGGGCGCTGGAGGTTCCCCACCGCATTAACCAGGCCAATGCTGCTCTAGTCGAGCAAGGGCTGCTGGATTTTACCGATGTTAACGAACTGGAGCAGTACTTCTGGCAGCAGCTCCAGCGGTTTAAGTCAATTAACTACATCTACGCAGGGAATGAGCAGGGGGGCATTCTCGGTGTCGGACAGGTGGGCGATCGCGACTACCGCATCTACCAGTCGGGCGACTTTTCAGCGGGAGATTACTCCCTCTACCGGGCCAATGCTGAGGGCGATCGCCAGGAGCGCCTGCGCATTTCTGAAGGGTACGACGCCCGCACCCGACCCTGGTATGAAGCGGCGGTGAACTCTGGCGGAGCCGCCTGGAGTGACGTTTATCTCTACACCGGAGAGCCGCTTCTGGGTATTGCGGCCAGCTATCCCCTCTACGATGGGGACGGCAACCTACAGGGGGTTTTTGCTACCGACGTGGTGCTGTCCCAAATTGGCGAATTCTTGCGGAAGCTGGACGTAGGGGAGAAGGGCAAGACGTTCATCATGGAGCGCTCAGGGGAGCTAGTGGCATCGTCTACTGGGGAGCCGCCCTACCTAACCATTGCCCCAGGAGAGCAGCAGCAGCGCCGCCACGCCGAAGCGAGTGAAATTCCTCTGATTCAGACGACCCACCGTCAACTGGTGGAGCAGTTTGGCTCGCTGCGTCAGATTCAGGACTCCCAAAATCTGCTGCTGGCGGTGGAGGGCGATCGCTACTACGCTGAAGTCGTTCCTTTCCAAGACGGGCGCGGGCTGGACTGGCTAATCGTGGTAGCCGTCCCCGAATCGGACTTCATGGGGCAGATTCGTCAAAATACTCGAACGACAATTTGGCTCTGTTTGGCGGCGCTGGGAGTGGCGATTGGGTTTGGCATCTTTACCACCCGCTGGATTACCCAGCCCATCGCGCGGCTGAGTGAGGCGAGCCGGGCGATCGCCGATGGCCAGTTTGACCAACGGGTGCCGGTGCAGCGGGGCGGCGAGCTGGGGGTGCTGGCCGATTCCTTCAACCGCATGGCGGAACACCTGGAGGAGTCGTTCCGGACATTGGAGCAGCGCAACCAGGAGCTGGAGGAGCGGGTGGCAGAGCGCACTGCCTACCTGACGCTGGCCAACGAGCAGCTCCAGCGGGAGATTGAGGAGCGCAAGCAAATGGAGCAGTCCCTGCGGCTGCTGCTGCGGGCAGTTTCCCACGATTTACGTAATCCGGTAACGGGCACTCTGCTGGTACTCAATCACCTGCTCAATCAATCGACGGTACCGTCAGCGGCACCCGGAGAAGGGGACACCCAGGAGGAGATCATTGCCGTGTCCCGTCGCGTGCTGCAGCGGATGGCAGACAGTAGCGATCGCCAGCTTCAGCTCATCAACTCCCTCCTAGAAGTCCACCAGCCCGAAGTTGATGAGGATGGCGACTCCGCAAAAATCGAGACACCGCCCAAAGCCCGTCCCCAAATGGCGCTGCACCGCCGCCCCCTGTCACTCCACGACCTGATTCTCACCATCATTCAGGATGTGCAGTATCTCTTTGATAAAAACGGCGTGACTTTGATTAACCGGGTTGCCGCAGATCTACCTCTGGTGGACGGCGATCCCACCCAACTGTGGCGCGTCATTGAAAACCTGCTGACCAATGCCGTCAAGCACAATCCCCCCGATATCACGGTGACTATCTCGGCGGCGATCGCCCCCGACGCCGCCCACCTGCGCTGCCAGGTCCACGACACGGGCCGAGGCATCCCGCCCGAGCAGCACGCCACCCTGTTTTCTCCCTACAGCCGGGGCGGCAGGACCCGCAACATTCCCGGACTGGGGTTGGGCCTCTATCTCTGTCGCCAAATCATCCTGGCCCACGGTGGCACCATTGGGGTTGAGAGCTTCCCCGGCTCTGGCACTACCTTCTGGTTTACCCTGCCCCTAGCTCAGGAGAATCCGCCGTAGGTTGACCCGCATTTCCCAATGAATCGCGGTAGACTCTGGGGTAAACGCCCATCTGTCGAGTCCTGCCATGCCCAACCGACTGGCCCAATCCCAAAGCCTTTACCTGCGCAAGCACGCCGACAATCCCATCGACTGGTGGCCCTGGTGTGATGCAGCCCTGGAGAAAGCCGCTCAGGAAAATAAGCCCATCTTTCTTTCCATCGGCTATTCGAGCTGCCACTGGTGCACGGTGATGGAGGGGGAAGCTTTCTCTGATGGGGCGATCGCCCAGTACATGAACGATAACTTTGTGCCCATCAAGGTCGATCGAGAGGAGCGCCCCGACATCGACAGTATCTACATGCAGGCGCTGCAAATGATGACGGGGCACGGTGGCTGGCCGCTGAATATCTTTCTTTCACCCCAGGATCGCATCCCTTTCTACGGCGGCACCTACTTTCCCATCCAGCCCAAGTACGGGCAACCCGGGTTTCTCCAGGTCCTGCAAGCCCTCCGCCGCTTTCACGATACCGAGCCGGAAAAGCTGGACTCAATCAAAGGCCAGATCTTTGAGCAGCTACAGGGCATGGCTTCCCTTTCAGGAGCGGATGCCATCGACGCCGAACTCCTAAAGCAAGGTCTGGACTACAGCGCAGGCGTGCTGTCTGCTGCCGGACCAGGACCCCGGTTTCCCATGATTCCCTACGCGGATGCGGCTTTGCATGGAGTGCGCTTTGCGGCGGGCGATCGCCGCTACAATGCCCGCTCTCTCTGCCAGCAAAGGGGGATGGATTTGGCGCTGGGCGGCATCTACGACCACGTGGGCGGCGGCTTTCATCGCTACACGGTAGACCCTACGTGGACGGTGCCCCACTTTGAAAAGATGCTCTACGACAACGGGCAGATTATGGAATATCTGGCTGACCTATGGAGCTTGGGAATCGAAGAACCGGCCTTTGAACGGGCGATCGCTGGCACCGTAGGCTGGCTCAAGCGGGAGATGACTGCTCCTGAAGGATACTTCTACGCGGCCCAAGATGCGGATAGTTTTGTCACCCCCAATGATGCCGA
Source organism: Elainellaceae cyanobacterium (assembly GCA_050331615.1). Classification (GTDB taxonomy): domain Bacteria; phylum Cyanobacteriota; class Cyanobacteriia; order CAKZMO01; family CAKZMO01; genus JAYKGU01. The sequence goes on along the minus strand of JBHJGR010000053.1, from coordinate 8,439 downwards.
ACCAGAGGAGGGGGCTTTCTATGGATGGGACTACACGGAGCTTTCTGCCCTCCTCAGCGATGCCGAATTAACGGAGCTGGCATCGGCTTTCATCATCACTGCCGAAGGAAACTTTGAAGGCAAGATCGTACTTCAGCGGCAGCAGCCCGGCCCCCTTAACCCTGAGCTGGAGCGGGTTCTCGGCAAGCTGTATCGCGTGCGCTACGGCCACCACCCCGACACTGCGATGACCTTTCCTCCAGCCCGTAACAACCGGGAGGCAAAGGAAACGGACTGGCCGGGGCGCATTCCCGCCGTCACCGATACCAAAATGATCGTCGCCTGGAATAGCCTAATGATATCGGGTCTGGCCCGTGCTGTCGCTGTGTTTCAGCAGTCGGAGTACTACCAACTTGCTGCCGCCGCCGCCCAATTTATCCTTGACCATCAATGGGTCGACGACCGTTTCCATCGCCTCAACTATGACGGCAGTGCCCGGATTCTGGCTCAGTCTGAAGACTATGCTTTTTTCATCAAGGCCCTGCTGGATCTGCATCAGGCGGCGATCGCCCTGCCCGATCTCCCAACCCCTCCATCATGGCTGGAGCAGGCGAACCAGGTGCAGGCTGAGTTTGATGAGTGGCTGTGGAGCGTGGAGCTGGGGGGATACTTCAATACGGCCAGCGACGCCAGCGGCGATCTGGTGGTGCGGGAGCGCAGCTACAGCGACAACGCTACCCCGTCCGGCAATGGCGTGGCGATCGCCAACCTAGTTCGTCTCGCCTTATTAACGGAGAATCTGGACTATCTGGACAAAGCCGAACAGGCCCTTAAAGCCTTCAGCGGCGTCATGACCAATGCCCCCCAAGTCTGCCCCAGCCTGTTTTCTGCCCTCGACTGGTTCCGCAACCATACTCTGGTGCGCACTACACCGGATCAGATAGCGACCCTGGCCCAGCAATACACGCCGACGGTAGTCTACAAAGTCGAAACAGCTCTACCGCAGGGCAGCATTGGCCTGGTGTGCGAGGGGCTGAGCTGCAAGGAACCGGCCCAGTCTTGGGAGCAAATGCAGGAGCAGGTGCAGAAGAGCCAGATCCGGCAGGGGAGCTAGAGCTGATTGGGGTCGATGCCTTGCGATCGCTAGAACCGGGTCGATATTTCATCAAGGTAGAGTCTTCTTACCCTACCCGCTACAAGATGAAGCTCGATCTCGGTGGTTCGCTCTAGAAATTGGCACAGCATTCCGCAGATTACCCAACGGCAGGTCAATAATTAGCTTGGATAAATTGGCTGTCATTTATACCAGCCAAGAAACAGTCCTACAGAGATCCCATTTTTACAGGGAGTGCTGCGCCATGCAGAGCCAGAAATAGGAGCTTTGCAGCTTTGGCGTGCGCTCGGCATCTCCGTAATTAACTTGGTATCAAATAAACGCCAAATTATGTAGGAGTTGATTGAAAATGCTTAAAGTCTCCGCTATTAACGGCTCGGTGGTTCTGAAGCGCATTTCCGTAGCGCTAGCCGCCTCGACCCTGCTGCTGACCAGTTCTGGTACGCTCCGCCCCGTTCTGGCCAACCCGCAGTCTAGCCCCCTGGAGCTGAGCCAGCGCCAGGGTTGGGAAACCGATTTTCGGGTTGCCCGTCTGGTCAGTATTGAGCGCCAGGCAACGGATCTGGTACTCCAGGCTACCTTGTTGAACAAGCCCGAAACCACCTATGCCAACGCCGTTTATCAGGTGTTTGCTCGCCGGGACGGACGCTGGGAGGAAATCTATACCAACACGGGGGCGCGGCTAATCAGCAACCAGGCGGGTCGCCTCACCCTGCCAGCGGAAGTAATTCCGGTTCGCGAACTAGAGGAACGGCTTCAGGATCGGTTTGACAGCCAGAGTCTGCGCTTGGAAGATGTGGAGCTGCGATCGCTCATTCAAATCCGCTATGACCCCGTTGGTGGTCGCCGCGACCAGCGTTGGGAGTTTGAGCAGGTGCAGGATTACCGGGCGATCGCCACCACCACTCGCACCGATTTGTTTGCCCAGCGGGAGAACCAGGGGCAGTTCAGTCTGGCCATCCTCCAGGCTCGCCCCACCCTGGAAAACGTCATTGCCCGTGTATCCGTGAAGTCCCTGGAGGGGAGCACCTACCAGCAGGAGAAGTTCATCGGCGACTACCGCTATCGCCTCAACCAGCGGGCGCGGTTTGTGGATGGGCTGAAGCCGGGCGATCGCGTCGTGGTGCGCCTGTTTGACGCCAGCAACCGCCTGATTGGCTACAGCGAATTCGACTGTCTGGACGACCATGCCGTGGTGAATCTGGTGCTGTCCGATGACCCCAACAATGGCATCCTGCGCACGTTCTACGGCATTGACGCGGATCTGGACGGGCGCGTTGACGAGAGCATGGCCGCCTATGACTACTTCACCCAGGTCACCAATGTCTCCCAGTCCAGCCACCGGGAAGCGCAGGTGGTGTTCTTGGAAACAACCCGCTCCATCCGCAACCTGAGCGCCTTTAACCTGGCAGGACTGCCTGCCCCCCGTAGCCGCTGCACCTACCCCATCTCCCTGGAGCGGGGCACCTATGGCCTGGTGGACCGACGGCTGTGGGTCTTCTACCGGGGGTTGGCGTCGGCCATCACCTCAACCCCTGGCCAGGTGGTCGAAATCGTTAGCCTGGATTCGTCTAGCACCTCGGTGCGGACGGTCAATGTTAGTCAGTCCGTTGCTATTCACCGCACTGTCGGCACGTCGGAGGGAATTATCCGTAACGCCTGCGATCGCCGCTGCATTGATAGCGATGATTGGGATGAGGATGACCGGGACGACGATGACTGGGATGACGACTGGGACGAGGACGATGACCGGGACGACGATGACTGGGATGACGATGAAGACGATGATGGCGATCGCGACGACGATGACTGGGATGACGATGACTGGGATGACAGTCGCCGTCGCAACTGCAACCAGGGCATCGGCAATGGCGCAGAAGGCTGCGATCCCGGCAACTCGCGTCCCCATGGTGGCAGCAATGATGAAACGGGACGGCAGCCAGAAGGGCGTCGCCGCTAACGCTGGCTAGGAGGATGACTGGACGGGAGCTTTGGCCTCTACGGGCTCAGGTTCATTGGAGCGCAGCAGGGTTGGATCTGCCGCCGTGACGTCATCTACTCGCAGCGTCAGGAAGGCCGCAATCAGCATGAAGACGCCGCCGATAACCACCGCCGCCAGCCGGTTTTCGTCCAGGACATTGATCATAATCCAGCCAAAGACCAGGGACGCCAGCACTTCAGGGAACACAATAAAGAAGTTGAAGATGCCCATGTAGATGCCGCTCTTTTTGGGCGGCAGCGACCCCACCAGAATGGCGTAGGGCATGGCGAGTAGGCTGGCCCAGGCTATGCCCAGCCCAATCATGGGCAGCAGCACCACGTAGCGGTTATGAATCGCCATCAGGGAAATCAGGCTGATGCCGCCGCAGGCCAGGGAAAGCATGTGGGCCGTTTTGCGGCTGGTGGCCTTGGCCAGCCGGGGCAGGATGAACGAGAAGCCGATGCAAACAGCGTTGTAGGTGGCCATGCAGATGCCCGCCCACTCGATCCCAGCCTGGTAAAGCAGGGTGCCTTCATTAGTTGCACCCAGGACGTTGTGGGCGATCGCCGGGGGAAAGTACAGAAACACGCAGTACATGCCCAGCCAGCTAAAGCACTGCACCCAGGCCAGTTGCCGCATGGTGAGGGGCATATCTTTGATGGCGATGCCAATCTCGCGGAAGGTGCTCACCAGCCCCAGCCGTCTCTCCTGCTGCTTGCGAAAGGCTTCCATGTTTTTGGGGGGATGTTCTTCGGTGGTGACCACTGTCCACAGCACCGTACCGAAGAACATGGCGGCTCCGATGTAGAAGGAGATCTTCACCGCCAGGGGCACCGTGCCACGGGTGTCTCCCACGTCCACAATGCCCAGAAGGTTGCTCAGCACCCAGGGCATGGCAGAGGCGACCACTGCCCCCACGCCGATGAAGAGGCTCTGCATGGCAAACCCACGGGTGCGCTGGTCTTCGGGCAGCAGATCTCCCACAAAGGCGCGAAACGGCTCCATGCTGACGTTGGCAGATGTATCCAGCAGCCACAGTAGCCCCGCCGCCATCCACAGGCTGGAGGAGTTGGGCATCAGCACCAGGGCAATGGAGCTGAAGATGGCACCAATCAGAAAGTAGGGTCGTCGCCGCCCCAGCGGTCCCCAGGTGTTATCACTGAGGTTGCCGATGATGGGCTGCACAATCAACCCCGTGAGGGGCGCAGCGAGCCAGAGGATGGGAATCTGGTGGGCATTGGCACCCAAATACTCAAAGATGGCGCTGGTGTTGGCCATTTGTAGGCCCCAACCAAACTGAATGCCGATGAACCCAAAGCTCATGTTCCAGAGCTGCCAAAATGTTAAGTGCTTTTGTTTACCCATCAATCCATCTCTAGCGATCGCCATTGGTCCGGCGGGAGCGCTAAACGCCCTATCGTACCGGCCATCCTCTATATCGAGGATAACTTGTTTACTTCAGTCTCCGTAGGACAAACGACGCCTTGATCCTCCCTAATCGTCAATACAAAAGAGTTTCAGACCTTTCTACAAATCAAATCCATTCTGCCAATAAGGTAGAACTGCGTTGAAAAACGAAGGTTAGAAAACCAGGGGAGCGCTCCGCTGGGGCGCTCCCCTGGTTTTCTAACATGAATTTAATTGTGCCGACCGACTTAGCATATAAGTGCTCAAGCACAATTAGTTACAGCTTGTCGGGGAGTGCATCCCCAGCGGGGGCGCACTCCCACGAAAATAATTTTGTTTAACTACTTAAGTCATAGGTTTCCGGCTTGAGATCCCGCTCCATCAGGGCTTCCACTGCTTCTTGGGGCGTAATTTTGCCGTTGAGCAGGCGATACACCTGGCGGGAAATGGGCACCGGGATCTTCTCCCGGTCCGCAATATCAATTAGCACGTTGGCGGTGTTCACCCCCTCGGCAGTGCTCTGCAGCTCTTCCAGAATTTGCTCCAGGGATTTGCCCGCCGCCAAGCCGTAGCCGACCCGATAGTTGCGGCTGAGGGGGCTGCTACAGGTGGCCAGCATATCTCCCAGGCCCGACAGGCCAAAGAAGGTTTCCCCCTGTCCGCCCAGGTGGGTGCCGATACGGATAACCTCGGCGATCGCCCGCGTAATCAAAGCTGACTTGGCGTTGGTGCCCAGATCCAGCCCGTCGCAAACTCCCACGGCGATCGCAATCACGTTCTTTAACGTCCCCCCCAGCTCGGTACCGATGGGATCGGTGTTGGTGTACACCCGAAACACATCGGAGGCAAACAGGGTCTGCACCTTCTCAGCGGCATCAATATCCGTGCTGGCAGCGACGGTCGCCGCTGGCAGTCCCCGGTCGATTTCCTTGGAAAGGTTGGGGCCAGACAGCACCACCACTGGGTGGTCGGGCAGCGCTTCTTGCCAAATTTGAGAAGGGGTGCGGGTGGTAACGGGGTCTAAACCCTTGGTGGCCGTCGCCAAAATGACGTGTTCTGGAAGCTGCATGGCCTGTACCCGCTTCGCCAGATCCACCACGCCCTTCATGGAAACGGCGGAGAGCACCACGTCAGTTCCCGTCAGCGCCTCCTCCAAACTTGCGCCGCTACGGCGCGACCATAGCCGCACCTGCTGTCCCGCTTTTTCGGCTAGAGAGGCTAGGGCCGTCCCCCATGCCCCTGCGCCAAGAACCGTAAGAGTTGCCACTTGCTTTATCCGAGTGTTTAAACGTTCGAGTTGCCGACAATGCCGGGCAGATGGCAGGCACGGCTGAACCAGCGGATGAGCGCTGCCCCCGCAATTGTCTCACAGGTGCAGCCGCCGCAGGGACAAGGCAGCGCCCTGCCCCCACGATGCCGCTTTCCCTAGACGGTGATGGAACTAACGCATCACCTAGACCAGCGCCATTTCCCGCGCTTCATCTGACCGGGTGGCCTGGGCTTCCCGGAACAGGTGGTTGGCCCACTGCTGCACGTCATAGCGCTTGATGGCCTGATACATGCGGGTCATGCGGACTTTCTTTTCCTCTGGCGACATGGCCAGGGCCAGGTCGATGGACTCGTCCATACGGGTAGAGGAGTAGGGGTTGGTGAGGATGGCGTCAGGCAGCTCCACCGCCGAGCCGGTGAACTCCGACAGGATGAGGATGCCGTCCTGCCCCTCGTGGGCGACTACGTACTCCTTCGCCACCAGGTTCAGCCCGTCCCGCAGCGGGGTAATCCAGCCAATGTCGGCGGCTTTGAAGAAACCAATCAGCTCCTCAAACGGGATCGAGTTGGTGAAGAGGATGATGGGCGTCCAGTTGAGCTTGGCAAAGCGACCGTTGATTTTACCCACCAGTTGCTCAATCTGGCTCTGGGCAGTCTTGTAGACCCGCATCCCCGACGCCGGAGTGACGGCGGTGGCAATCAGGTTGATTTTGCCGTGCAGGTCGGGGCGACGCTCCAGCAGCCGCTCATAGGCCCAGAGCATCTCCCGCGTGCCTTTGACGTAGTCCACCCGCCCGGCGGACATGATCAAAATGTTGCCGCCCACGTCTTCGCGAATTTTCTTGATCCGCTCCTCCGTCTCCGGCTTTTGCAGGATGGTGTGGATGAGCTGGGGGTTGGTGCCCACGGGGAAGGCATCCAGGTGGACGAGGCGATCGCCATACTTCAGGCGGGTCGTCAGCTCTGGTTCCGCCAGGGCACTGCCCACCGAGGTGAAGGCTCCATCCACCGGCACCCGCTTGACGATCTCGACTTCTCGCACGCTGCGGGCTGCTTGCACAAAGTTCTCTACATAGCGGGGGATGTGGAAGCCACACAGGTCACAGCACAGCAGGCTGTCGATGATGGATTCGCGCCAGGGCAGGATGTTGAAGATGTCCGCTGCCGGGAAGGGCGTGTGGTGGAAGAAGGCAATCTTCACATTGGGCATCTTCTGGCGGATGTAGTAGGGTGCCAGCCACAGGTTGTAGTCGTGAATCCAGATGAGGGCATCATCCGCAGCCTCTTCGCAGGCAGCATTGGCAAACATTTCGTTGATGTTGCGGAAGTTTTCCCAATCTGACGAGTCGTAGGTGAACTGCCAGGGAAAGGAGTGGAGAATGGGCCAGAAAGCTTCCTTGGAGGTGATGTGGTAGAAGTCCTTTACCTGCTCAGCCGTCAGGGGAATGCGGCGCACTACGGTGTTCTTACCGCTCTTATCATCGCCACCCTGCATGGTGATGCGCTCTTCAAAGTTGGCCTGCTGCTTGGAGGTCACCTGCTTCCAGGCCACCCAGGTACCGTGCTCGGCGTTGGTGAAAAAGCTTTTCAGGGTAGGAACAATCCCATTCGGGCTTTTCTTTTCGCGGTAAAAGACTTTACCGTTCTCGCGAACTTCATCATAGGGTTCGCGGTGGTAGAGAATCACTAAGGACGCTTTCATGTTGTTATTTACCTCACTATTCTGCTGAAACTCAAACTTTCCCACCTGAAAAGCGGGGCTATGTTCTACTAGCTGGATGCAACCCGTGAACCTGGCTAAAAGGCACGCAATTCATCTCAGCTCAGGAACTCATTCACAGCGGGCTGGCTCATCGTGCGATCGCCCCACTTCCGGCAACAATCTTCAGGCATCGATCGCCCCAATCCCTAACAAACATACGGCTCACTTGCACCATCATTAGCCGATATCATTAGCCGATATGAGTAACACCTACGGTGCGAACCTAGGCTAACTATTACTGATGGAGAAAGTAAAAAACATCTGCCTCTGGTTTCAATTTACGGGCGCAGACTGGGGCACTATCGGTTTCGACATCGTTTGTCTTCAACATCGTTCGTCAGCCTTACCTAGGGGGCATCCGGCGATCGCACAAACTGGAACAATCTTAACTCATTGCGTCAACCTCGCTGTTCGATGCCGCCGCTACCTATCGCAGCAATTGACGAAACGGCTTCAATTTAATGGCTGAGGGGGGGTGGGCGATCGCTGCGCCCGGACAAACCAGCAGGGTTTAACCGACGGAAATTGGGTAAAAATGACCTTTGCAAATCCTTTAAGTGAACCCTAGATCGACTGCTAGCACTCGCATTCATCCGATTCACCTGCTTACTAAAAACCGCGCTATCGGGCGCTTCTCTTCCTTAAGGTACCACGTATCAGCTATGCTTATCGGTAGTTATGATCACGTTCGTCCGGCTTCCATGCGCCTGGCAAACTGTTCTGGCTACTGCTAAATTTTCGTTAAATCCTTTGAAGAAAAGCATCTGGCGAATAAGTAGGTAGCCATAAGTAAACGACGCTATGGTGGGGTGGGGGGCCCCCCCCCCGGGGGGGGCCCCCCCCCGCGGGTTGTTTTTTTTCAAGCCCGGCAGAAAAAAAACAAATTTTTTTTTTTTTGGATATTTTGTGTTGGGTTTATAAATATAT
>JBHJGR010000052.1:0-5750 GCA_050331615.1 Elainellaceae cyanobacterium | reverse complement strand
CTGAGCCGTTAAGACCTGCGCGATGGTGTGCCCCAATGTCAGGAAGCGATCGCGCAGAAGCGTCTTACTCGCCTCAGTGGCACAGCCACTTTCAGTCAGGGGCAGGGAACACCGCTGCAGCACCACCAGCAGCGACCGGATGGGCTGTGACCACCCAGGCAGTAGCTGCGATTGGTGGTCACAGAGGTAGGCATTTGGGGCATGAACCGAATACTGAACATCAGCGGCTGCCGCCATGCCAGCTAAGCTATTCGCTGCTTTTGGGCTCAAACTGGAGCGATGCTGAGTTCATGCAGTAGCGTTGTCCAGTGGGCTGGGGGCCGTCGTCGAAAACGTGGCCCAGATGGGCATCGCAGACTGCACACAGTACCTCCGTGCGGGTCATGAACAGACTGCGGTCTTCCTCAAGCTGGACGGTTTCCTCATCGATGGGTGCCCAGAAGCTAGGCCAGCCCGTGCCAGACTCATACTTAGTCTCAGAGGCAAATAGGGGGGTGCCGCAGCACACGCACTTATATATCCCTTGCTTTTTATTATCCCAGTATTCTCCAGTGAAAGCCCGTTCCGTGCCCTTTTTGCGAGTGACGCGGAACTGTTCCGACGTTAGCTGCTGTTTCCAATCTTGCTCAGACTTTTCTACTCGCTGAACCATTGTGACAATTCCTCTTTCTGCATCCTGAATAAATCTTAACGTTCTCTGGAGCAGAGAGGAGGTGAGGATGTCCGCCACGCCGGTTAGCCTTCGACAATTTTGGAGAGCGGCTGCCTCGACGCAACGGAGTTTAGTGGGGTGGGCGATCGCTGGAAAGCTGCCCTCTCACGAATGAGCACCTCCACATTAAAGCGGTAGCCAACGTTTCGCACCGTTTGAATCACGTTTGGCTGGCGCGGGTCTAGCTCAATCTTTTTTCGCAGGGAGAGAACGTGGGTGTCCACCGTACGGTGATTATCGATGGCGTCGGGCCACGCCCGCTGCAGCAGCTCCGAGCGGCTCAGAGGAACCCCCTCGGCCTGGGCCAGAACGTAGAGCAGGCTAAACTCTTGGGGAGTCAGGTCAATGAATTCATCGCGCAGCTGTACCCGACGCTGCACTAGATCAATCTTCAGATCGCCATAGTCGAGGGAAACCGGAACGGCCAGGTTGCGGCAGCGCCGGGTGAGGGCTTCTACCCGGGCCAAAAACTCCTGCATGCCAAACGGCTTGGTGAGATAGTCGTCGGCTCCGGCCTTGAGCCCCGCCACCACATCAGCCTCTGTGTCGCGAGCAGACAGCATCAGAACCAGGGTCTGGAGCTGGGAACGCACCCAGCGGCAGAACTCTAGACCGTCCCCATCGGGCAGCTCTGAATTTAGGATGATCAGATCGGGCTGGTTGAGTCGAAATGATTCCCTTGCCTGCCTCAAGTCTGCCGACTGGAGCACCCCGTAGCCAACCTGCTGCAGGTGCCAGCCCAAGAGCGAGCGGAGATGGGGATTACCCTCAACGATTTGAATGCTGACCAAACCCACAGTGCACCAATGTCCTTTAACGAATGGCAACCAGCTTAACAGAGCAGTTGTCATGATTCTGTAACCGCCGCTACTCCTCAGTTTGGGGGATTGGAGCCGGTAGTCGTCGGTGGGTTGGGGAGGCAGCTAGCGCGATCGCAGCGGTGCCTCAATCACTTTGGCAATGCGATCGCGCACATCTTCCAAGTGAGCCTGGGTAGCCACATCCATCTGATCGCGGCGGCGGCGCAGCACCCAACTCACCGCCTCCTGCAGCTGAGTAAGCTGGTAGCGGGCCAGAATGCGGGCATCCTCGGGAGGGTTAGCCGTTTGTACCGCAATGATCAAGTCAGCAAAGTTGGTCGCCTCCGCTGGCGCGATCGCGTTGCGCAGAGTCATGTTGGACAAAATAGCGAGATACTGGCGCTGCAGGCCCCGGCGCAGGCTAGAAATATTGACGGTAGCCGCTGGCTCTAGCACCTCCGCCCAAATCATGCCCTGGAGCTGCTCAAACAGGTCCGGCAGAACGATCAGCTCATCTGACGGGTAAACCAGCTCCGCGTCCCGCATCCGCGTCAGGCGCTCAGACGACAGCAGCTGCCCTAGGGTGATGCTTTGCAGCAGCAACAGGCTGTCGTAGACCGGGTAGTCCAGTCGAAACAGGGTAGGAGTGCTGTCCCAGTGCCACCAGCGGGAGGGGGCCAGTTGGCGAATCAGCTCCGGGGAAAACTGGAAAGCGTCGTCAGCAAAGACGTAGTCCCGCAATACCTCCAGGGCAGCCTGCTGCTGCTGGCGGGGCACCTGCTCGAAGGGAGCGCGCGCCGCCGGATCACCGGGGCGATCGCGATTAAAGGTCTGCCCACCCACGTAGCGCGTGGCCGTCATGGCCTGTTCAAAATAGTATGACAGCACCATATCGAAGCGATCGCGCAGTTCGCTATAGCTTTCGCCCGGCAGGGGATAGCGCTGCTCCAGCTTGGCCCAAATCTGGCGAGCATTGTCCATCTGCCACTGGGCATACTGTAGGGAATCTTGGCTCAAGTCCCAGCGAACGGCATCGGGGTTGAGGCCATCGGTGGCATCTTCATCAGTAGCGTAGGACAGCTCTGGGCGGGGGGCGCGGCGGGCGATCGCGTCTAGGTCTCGCTGCTCTGCTACCGGGACAGGGGCATCCAAAGGCTTATAACCATACTCAATGGCCCAGCGATCGTAAGGCCCTAGCACCGTAGAAAAATAGTCGCCCTGCTCCACGCCGGGGGGAGCTAGGTTTACCGGCACATAGTCCATGACCGAGGCCGTCAGCCCCACCTGCTGCGTCAGTTCGCGGTCATTCAATGCCTCCGGCGGCAGCATGGTACTGCCCCGAAAGTTATGGCGCAGCCCCAGGGCATGCCCAACTTCGTGGGCCGCGAGATAAACCAAATAATCGTGCACAAAGCGCTGCATGGTTTCGCCGCTGGGCAAGACGTTTTGCATCAGGGTGAGGGATAGGCTCCCCATTGCGGCCTGAACCGATAGGCCCAGGCTAAAACAGGCATCGTTTTCCTCGGCCCATGCAGGCGCAAAGAGGGCTCCCGCTGTCGCGGCAGATGACGCAGACGCTGAGCGATCTGCCAGCTGCCCCTGGCCCAAGGCCAGCCACTGGCGGTAAAGCGGTCCCAGGTCGTTCTGGCACAGTTGGGGCCGGCTAAGGAAGGCGGCGTTCTCCGCCTGAGCCTGTTGCTGGGCCAGGAAGCCAGACATATTCTGCACAAATCGCAGGCTATTGGCATCGATGACGACATCAGCACCCAGAATCTCCCCCGTGAGCGGATTGACCCTGGGGTCGCCCCGGGCACCCGAAAAGTCCAGCGAGGTGAACCAGCGGATGGTGTTGTAGCGAAGGTCTGCCGGGTCCCAATCGGCATCGTCGGGCATCTGGCGCACCTCGATGGCGTCTTGAAACCCTGCATCGGCGAAGGCATCGTTCCACAGCAGCGCCCCTTCCCGCAGCGCGTCCCGATACTCTAGCGGAACCGTGTTTTCAATCCAGAACACGATTGGTTCTTTGGGCGGGGAGAGGGCGGCATCGGGGTTCTGAGGTTCGAGTCGCCAGCGCTGAATGTAGCGGACGAACGCGTCGTCGTCGGAAAACTGGGAGAGGTCGCGATAGGCTTCGATAAAGTATCCCACCCGCTCATCCGCTAGCCGGGGGCGGTAGCCGTTGGCCTCTGGCAGCTTGGAGATGCTGTAGTGGACCCCCAGCTCAAACGCCCGCCGATCGGGGACAGCCCGTAGGAACAGGGGGAGGGTCTCACTGCCCGAGAAGCCGTAGACCGCATCAATTTCTAGATTTTCGGGAAACACGCTGACATCAGCAAAATAGGCTCCGTCGGCATCGGGGGTGTAGCTACCCCCCAAAAGCCAGGCCATTAGGGAGGAGAGGTCGGTCAGGTCTTGGCCGCTGAGCAGCGGGTCGCTGAGCTCGATCAGTAGGGTTCCCCGGTCGGGATGGGTGCTGAGGATGGGCAGCCGGGCCACCACCGAATCGCTGAAAGACTGTTCGAGCGATCGCCGTTGGGGATCATCAGGGCGCGTCCGGAAGTATAGGTTGGGGATGACCAACTGCACCGAATCCTGCACCCGGCGGAACTGAAAGAGAAAATCTCCCAGGGGCCACCCCGGATACAGGCCGACTTCGCCAATGCCCGACGAGATGGTGGTCACGCAGAGGAAGTTTTGGTTGAGCTGCCTGGGGTCGATCTCCACATAGACCTTTGGCTCCGTGCGATCGCGATAAACCGTAAACAATCCTGAAGACTGCTGAGCGTCACTAATCCACTCGTCAAATGGTTTAGTATCTGCTTGTTCACCGTTGCCGATAGCTTTGAGCTGGCCCGCCGCTGGTTCGGGGGCGATCGCCTCTGGAGCATTCTGCAAAGACTTTGCGGCCCTACCATTCCAGGCCACAAGCCGACCAGACGGTAGGACGGACAGCACCAGCACCAGCACCAGCCCTATTAGGCTCCATCGCCATACCTTAATTTGCTTCATGCCGCATTGGCGCTCCCGTCGCCGCCCATCGCCATACCGCTGACGCGATCGCTGCGATCGCTCTTGCTGTTTCGGTTTACACCATAGCGTATTCCCCAAAAGAATGCCGGTTCTGCACCGACAAAATCAATCGTTTGGTAGATGACCAACCTCATTCTATAAAAGGAAAAGGGGCGATCGCCTTACGTTAAGGACAGCTGCACGCCGCCGCGCCGTTCGTAAACCAGTCGTTCCACATCTCCTCGGCGATACATGGTCAGGGTGCTGCGACCGTTGCGCGAGGGTCGAGCGGCGACCTGAGCCGCCTCCAGCAGGGCCTGTCCCTTGCGCCGGGAACAGCCCAGCAGCTTCGCCGCCATCGGCAGCGGCATCCATTCCTGGGCAAAGCGGGCCAGCAGGGCATCGTCTGCCTCAGTTTGCAGCTCAGTAAACAGCCGCTCCACCAGCAGCCAGCAGGCCAGGGTATCCGCCGCCGCCCGGTGGGAGGTATCTACTGGAAACTGGAACTCCCGCACCAGATGGGGCAGACTCCGGGAGGGCAGATGGGCCAGCATCAGCCGCGCCAGCTTCACGGTGCACAAGCGCTCTGCAGGCGGACGGGAGAAAGGAAGACCAATCCGCTTGAACTCGGCAGTCAGAAAAGCGTAATCAAATGCTAGATTGTGGGCCGTTAAAATTCCAGTACTGAGCAGGGAATGGTAGGCAGGCAAAACTTCGGTCGCCGCTGGGGCCGTCGCCACCATCGCAGGGGTGATACCTGTAAACTCACTAATCTTCTCGGGAATAGGAATTTGGGGATTGATTAGGTCGGTGGTCTGCTGCCGTACACCATCCGCCAGGGAGGCATGGAGCACGGAAATCTCGATGATGCGACTACCGGGAGGCCGCCGCCCTGTGGTTTCTACATCTACAGCGGTAAAGGGTTGCTGACTCAGGTGACGATAGTAGGTCAGTAAATCGGGAGACAGTAGCGGCAGGGACATTTTTCTAATCAGTATCAACCTATACCCATGCGGGCGGTCTCGATTATCCTATAACAAAAATCCACGATGGCAAGGGGAGTGGAGGGTGACTGTGCACAAACTGCGATCGCGACTAATCTACGGACTGCTGGGCCTGGTGCTGGCGCTGATGCTGGCGACGTGCGATCGCGCCCCCTCGCCCACCAGTAACCGTCCCGCACCGCCGCCCAGGGAACCATTGCCGGAGGTTGCCGCCCTGCCCGACCC
>JBHJGR010000051.1:0-13372 GCA_050331615.1 Elainellaceae cyanobacterium | reverse complement strand
CTGAATATTTCTACTGAATATTTCTACTGAATATTTCCGCTAAACATCTCGGTCAATAAACTTTAGACTAGACCATCCGGCTCGAAATCTTTAGGTCTGAAATCATTGGACTGGAGATCTTTAGACCCATCACATGAACAGTGACGGCTGGCGGCTGAGAGTAAGGCGCAGCAGCGACAGCGCCAGGATCAGCACAAACAGCACCAGCCCAACAGTGCAGGCATAGCTAACATCTAGGTTGGTCGGATCAAACGCCTGCTCATACACGTAGTACACGATGGTCTTGGAGCTGCTTAACGGCCCGCCGCGGGTCATGATGTAGATTTCTTCAAAAACCTTCGTAGCCGAGATGGCTGAAATCACCGCTACCAGAAAGAGGTAGGGACGCATCAGCGGCACCGTAATGTCCCAGTGTCTGCACCAGCCATCGGAACCATCCATCGCCGCTGCTTCGTATAGCTCTGCCGGAATCGACTGCAGCCCTGCCAGATAAATCACCATGTAGTAGCCCAGCCCTTTCCAAACTGTGACTGCCATCACGCTGTAGAGCGCCCAGTTGGGGCTGGTGAGCCAGGGAAACCCAGTTTCAGAAAGCCCTAGCCCGGTGAGCACCTGGTTAAGCAGCCCCGTTTCCGCATAGAGCCAGCGCCAGGCAATGCCCGCCACCACCATAGAGATCACGACGGGGGTATAGTAGGCGGCTCGAAACCAGCTAATGGCAGGCAATGTCCGGTTCACTAGAATAGCTAACCCCAGCGGCAGCACCACCAGGAGCGGTACTACGATGATCAGGTAGAGCACCGTATTGCCTAACGTCTGCCAGAAGACAGCGTCTGAAAGCAGGCGCTGCACGTTTTCCAGACCCACCCACTGGGGCGGCTGGGTCAAGTCGTAGCCGTACTGGGTAAAGCTGAGATAGAAGGCTCGCAGGGCGGGGTAGAGCACTGTCAGCCCCAAGACGGCGATCGCAGGCAGCAGAAACAGGTAGGGCGTGGCCTGACGCAGCAGGGCTTCTCTAGATGGACTGGGAGCAGAAACGGAGGGAGCGCGATCGCCAATCGTCATATCTCTAGCATTAAGCTGACACCCCATACCGTATCACCTTCTATAGCCCTGCGGGCTAAGGTTTGAGTGTGGAACCCGCGCGTCGCGGGAGTTCCACACCTCTTGAATGTCCTAACGTGAAAGCGTAATGCTATACCCGCCATCCGCGTTCTGGGTTAATCTGGTGTCTGGTGAGTTGAGCAGTTTTAGGAGACACCCTTGGAACGAACTTTTATCGCAATCAAGCCCGACGGCGTGCAGCGGGGCCTCGTGGGCGACATTATCCAGCGCTTTGAGAAAAAAGGCTTTAACCTGGTGGGGCTAAAGATGATGACCGTCAGCCGCGAATTAGCGGAAAAGCACTACGGCGTTCACAAGGAAAAGCCCTTCTTTGCAGGTCTGGTAGATTTCATCACCTCTAGTCCAGTGGTGGCGATGGTGTGGGAAGGGGAGGGCGTTGTTGCCTCTGCCCGTAAGCTGATCGGCGCGACTAATCCACTTAGTGCCGAACCGGGAACCATCCGCGGCGACTATGGCGTGACCATTGGACGCAACCTGATCCACGGCTCCGACGCCATTGAAACGGCCCAGAGCGAAATTGCCCTCTGGTTCAGCGAGAGTGAACTCTGTGGCTGGAGTCCCGCAATGACTCCTTGGCTCTACGAACAATAGGAGACTTTTCAGTGGGTAACAAATAGCAGGAAGCTTTCCCACGTGCATGAGGTACAGATTTTTTGTTGGAACCCACGCGTTGCGTGGCTTCCAACAAAAAATTTGACCCCATCAAAGCGCGAAGCGCTGCATCACGATCGCGCTGCCTTCGACGTATCGGCTGAATCAGCCTCAAGCTCTTCAGAAGTTTGGGGCTGGTCCTTTTGGTATGCCGTCTCTTCGGGGGCGTGGGCGATCGCCCCGCGATTAGCGTTGTGGGCATGGGCAGTCCCTGCTCCATTGACCGCATCGGTGATAGCTTCCTGGGAGGCGGCTTCGGAAACTTCAGTCGGCTGGTCGGTGCGCTTGGAAAATCCCCAGGCAAACAGGGCCGCAATGCTCAAAACCATGATCCACTCAGGGGGCACGAACTCCGGATTGATCACTCGAATCAGCAGGCGCAGCCCCACTAGCCCCACCGTGATGAATCCGGCATCTTCTAGGTGGACATATTCATCCAGCCAGCGGATGAACAGCCCGGCCATGAAGCGTAGGGTAATCACCCCAATCAGTCCTCCCGTTAGTACCAGCCAGGTTTCCTGGGAAAGGGCGATCGCCGTTGTCACGCTATCCAGGGAAAAGGCCAAATCGGTAACGGCAATCATGGGAATGGCCTGCCAAAGGGAGGAAAAGCGGGGTCCGTGGTGCTCGTGGTCACCGTCTTCCTCTGACGTGAAATACTCAAACACTAGCCACAGCAAATATAGCGCTCCCAGCAGCTCAAACTGCCAGTAGCGCACTACCCAGGTTGCCGTCAAAATCAGCACAATGCGCAGGATAAATGCTGCTATGAGACCAACGTTGAGCGCTTGCCGCTGGAGCTTGCTGGTAGAGAGTCCCTGGGCAATTGCCGCCAGGGCGATCGCATTGTCAGCCGATAGCACCACTTCCAGCGCAATCAGCACAGGCAGCAGCAGCAGGGCATCCAGCCCTAGATTTGGTGAGTAGTCGAGCAGTTGGTCTAGCATGAATCCTCTAGCGTCAGTCTAAGCGCGGGGTCGTTCCCTTTCATTCAGCTTACCGTTTGTTGACCGGGAGCACAGGAACTGTGATCCCCGATCGCCGCCAGGATTGCCGTGAATTGGGCGATCGCCGGATTCTAAGGCACTAGGGAGTAGAATGGGTAGATGCGCTTGAGATGTGCCTGAGCGTCAGGGTCTCTCGCTCTGCGAAATGCTCGTTTTCCCGTATTGCCATGTCCGGAGCCGATCGCGATTTGATTAATTCTTCCCCCTCAAGCTTTCCCTCATCACAAAAATCCCTCTTACAGGATTCCCTTTTGCCAGAATCGCCGCATCCAGTTCCCGCAGTGCCGCCATTGCCAGCCGCCTCAACTGCTTCAGCCTCGCCCACCACCACTGAATCTCGGCTTAGAGCTTTACTGGCAAAGTTCTACGCCAGCTATCCCATGGCGTCCCTATACTCAGAACTGCTGGCGATTCAGGCAGATGTTTATGTCGTTCGCGCCTGTGTATCCATTGGTCCCTCTCTCATGGCAACCGGTATGGCTGCTGCCGCCAATGTCGAAGCCGCCGAAGACCAGGCCAAGGTCAGGGTTCTAGAGCTGCTGAATTATCCCGGCGCAGCAGCCCGCCATCAGCCCGTGGCAACATCGCCCGCCTGGCCCAGCTCTAGCACGTTGACCTCCGCTTCAACGGTTGATTTCCCGTCGTCTGAGGCTGTAGTACCACCAGCGCAGGCAACATCCGTTTCTCCGGTGCCGCCACCCATACCGCGATCGCTCGCACCCGATCTAGAGCCGCCGCTTGCCCAGTATCCCCCGGCGATTGCGCCCCCTCCGTCGGCTCGACCTCTCGTTGACGGCGATACTCCCCCCAGTGCAGCCCCCCGATCTCAGGATGAATCTCCTATCCCTGGGCTGGATACCGACAGCGACCCAACGCGATCGCCCTCCAGCTACGAAACCGCTGGTCGTGGAGCTACCACCTCCCCAACCTCGGAGCGATCGCCCCGCAAGCCTAGCACCGGCAAAGGTAAACCCGCACCATCCTCAGGCGGCACCATCGACCTGTCGGATATCATCGCCAAAACTAGCGTGGAACTGACGCGCCTCGGCTGGACCGAAGAGCAGGGGCGGGAGCATCTCCAGCAGGCATACGGCAAGCGATCGCGCCAGCAGCTCACCGACCCCGAACTCCTAGATTTTTTGCGCTACCTGGAGGCACAGCCAACGCCGCCCCCATTCTTGTAGAAACGCTGCAGCGCTAGTTCTTCACCACCGTTGGCCGACTGCCCGCTGCATGCTTGTCGATGACCTGATCGATTAGGCCATATTCCATCGCCTCGTGGGCCGACATGAAGAAATCACGCTCGGTGTCTTCTTCGATGCGCTCAAGGGGCTGCCCCGTGTGGTGGGCCAACCAGTGGTTGAGCCGCTGCTTGTGATAGAGGATTTCCCGTGCCTGGATTTCGATATCCGCTGCCTGGCCCTGGGCACCGCCCAGCGGCTGGTGGATCATGATGCGGGAGTTGGGCAGGCTCATGCGTTTCCCCTTCGCCCCCGCACTCAGCAGGAATGCCCCCATGCTGGCCGCCAGCCCCACACAGATGGTGCAGACGTCGGGGCGGATATGGTTCATGGTGTCGAAGATGCCCAGACCAGCCATCACGGAACCGCCCGGCGAGTTGATGTAAAGATAGATATCCTTGTCGGGATCTTCTGCTTCCAGAAACAGCATCTGCGCCACGATGAGGTTGGCCAGATCAGAGTCAACCTGCTGCCCCAGGAAAACGATGCGTTCCCGGAGCAAGCGGGAGTAGATGTCAAAGGCGCGTTCGCCGCGCCCAGATTGTTCAATAACCGTTGGAATCATGGAGGTTCTGCTTTCACGCGTCTTACTTGGATTCTACCGAAATCCAGGCCAGGTAGCAGCGAGCTTCCACTCCTCTGGGTGCCGCCTCACTTGGGGACCGGGCCGTCCGGCACTTCATCGGTGACATCCATCGGCATATTGTTCAAAAGCTCCTTCAGCTTCATTCTGGGAATGTAGGGCCAACCGCCTTCGGCTTCCATGTCCTTTAACAAGTTGTAGAGGCGCTGGCGGTTGTCAGGCAGCGACTCCTGAAACAGGCTGTCTCGCACATCTCGATGGGCAACCTCTAGAGTGCGGAGCAGCGCTAGCAGCGATAAGACATCACCTTCGTAGGTTTGAGCCACCCCCCGTATAGAGGTTGCGATCGCCAATAAATCTGCATCTAATTGCTGAGCACTAGATGGTTCAGACTTTAAGGTTAGATCTTCGTTTGGGTCCTTGCTGCCTGCATCCATATCTATTCACCGGATGACGTCTTACAACACTTACCTCAAATTTAACGACATTGTCCGGTTCTGCCGCTGGAGATACATCAGCTTTACAGACGCCTTAGTAGAATCACCAGCATCTAGCACCGCTTCTCAGTTAGTTCACATATTGAAACACAGCTACATAATAAAGTTAACAGGGTCCTGTAAAATGCTATATGGTACATTGACCAGAAGTTATAGTCTTCATTTAATAAGTAGGTAGCCATAAGTAAATAACGCTATGGTGGGGTGCGTACCCCGCTAATTTTATTTGTGGCCATGTACTTACCGGATTTATTGGGTTGACTTTGCCCCGGCCCTAAATCAGGGCAAATTCTGAGAAAAACTGGTGGGAAATTTCAGTTAGCGATTGAGGTGAGTATGAGGTATCGCGCACTAGTAGCCGCATTTCTGGCGCTATGTTTAGGGTTTTTAACGGCCTGTAGTGAGGGTTCGAAATCGGCAGATCGTCCCCTAACTTATGACGAAATTAGGGGAACTGGGCTAGCAAACACCTGTCCCCGGCTATCAGAAACGAGCCGGGGTGCAATTCAGGTATCGCCTTCCGAAGGCTACGTTATTCGTGATCTTTGCTTAGAGCCGACGGCATACTTTGTCAAGGAGGAGCCAACCAATCGGCGTCAAGAAGCGGAGTACGTCCCCGCTAAGGCGTTGACGCGCTATACTTCTTCTCTTGACCAGGTTACCGGTGACTTAAAGCTGGGTGACAATGGCGAGCTTTTCTTCTACGAAAAGGATGGGTTCGACTTCCAGCCGATTACGGTCCAGCTCCCTGGGGGCGAGCAGGTTCCCTTCCTGTTTACGGTTAAGGGGCTGACCGCAAAAGCGCTGATTGGTCCCGAAGGCATCAACACGTCTACTGACTTCGAGGGCGACTTCCGCGTTCCTTCCTACCGCACGTCCAATTTCCTAGACCCCAAAGGTCGAGGTCTCGCGGCTGGATATGACAATGCGATCGCCCTACCCGCCCAAGCTGACCGAGAGGAACTGCTGAAGGAGAACGTGAAAAAGTTTGAGACCGGCGATGGGCACATCTCCCTGCAGATTGCCAAAGTTGATAACTACACGGGCGAGGTCGCAGGTACCTTCGAAAGTGAGCAACCTTCCGACACCGATATGGGTGCCGACGAGCCTCTCGATGTTAAGGTCCGGGGAGTTTTCTATGCCCGGATTGAACCCGCGGCTGCCTAGCTAGTTTAAGTGCTCAAGCACTTGACTACTCATGCCGTTTTGTGTTGTCTGAGGGGGTTATGCTGCCCCCTCTTTTTCGTGCCCACGCGCAACTGACTGAATTTGTTGCCTTACGGGCTAAGGATTGAGTGTGAATCCACCGCGCCGTAGGGGCGGTATCTAATGCCCTGGCACCAAGGCGTAGCGCCATGATGCTGTCTACAGGGGGCTTAGCACCAAAGGAATTTTTATATAAACCCGCTTCAGTGTTGTTCTTTAGTGAAGACAGTTTCTCTGGCGAGAAAATCATCGAAATCTGTGAGAAATTGATTCTATGGCAAATAAATGCTGCAGCCCATTTTGAAATACCGTCCTGCTGTAAGGAATGCCTATAAGGAATGCATTTACCCCTCGCAGCGAAGTAACAGCAGGGCTAGCGCACCGTATCGTAGCGCCTTCCGCATCTATCAGACAGACAACTTTTCTTAACCTCATTTCGGCGGGGCAGTCGAGCTACTCAGCCTCGAACGCAAACCAGGTAGGTTTGTTCGACGGCAGGGCGCGAAACTTCATCCAAACTTAATGCTACTCCAGCACAAGTTATAGGATTATTTGCGAAGTAAGGCAAATCTGATATCCTCTTTAACTTGTGTGTCTATAACTTGTGAGTCTGTAGCTTGTGTGGCCATACCGTGGGTGTCTGCTGAAATGCACCGTCTCCATCAGCGTCGTTGGCGATGTATAGCGTTCGTAATTCTGCGCTGCTGCATCACTGTACTTAAATTTGGTTCAGTAAAAATGCCGTTGAACGGCCAAGGCTAACTGAATACAGTTGATTTGCGATGTCGGGAGACTGCTAGTTTAATTACTCAATCCAAACGGCTAAAGATTCTGGAACCTGAAGGATGCGCCAAACTTCTTAAGATCCAGGACTCATCTAGGAAATCAATGGAAAGGGATGTCTTCAAACGTCTACCTTGAACAAGCAGCAGTCTATACAGGGGTGTATCGATCAAGCTTCCATTGCTAGTGAATTCTTAGTTTGTGAGACTATACGCTTTATTGCCTGAACTTCATCATGCCTACAACAACCAGTAACGAGTTAAAGAGTGAAAGTCTACAACTGCTGCGGGAGTATCAGCAATCTCCCTCCCCTGCCCTCCGCAATAAGCTGGTGCAGTTAAACTATGGCCTAGTTCGTAAAGAGGCCCATCACTGGATTAATCAGTGCCTAGAGAGCTACGAAGATTTGCTGCAGGTTGGCAGTCTCGGTTTAATTCGAGCCATTGAGCGATTCGACATGACGAAGGGCCACGCCTTTAGCTCATTTGCCATTCCCTATATTCGTGGAGAAATTCAGCACTATCTGCGCGACAAAGGCTCATCCGTGCGCATTCCCCGTCGCTGGCAAACGCTTCAGCGGCAAGCTGCCTACAAGTCGCGTGAAATTCAGGCTACCTATAATCGCCAGCCTACCGATGCTGAGCTGGCCGCCGCCCTAGAAATTTCCCCCCAAGAGTGGCAAGAAATCAAGCTAGCATACCGCAACCGATCGCCCCTGAGCCTGGATGCGCCAATGCACGACGAGGAAGACGGAGCCATCTCCCTCGGCGAACTCATTCCAGATAACCATTACCGAAGTTTTCAGCTTGCCCAAGAAGATCAGATCCGCCTCCAGCAGGCCCTGGTGCAGCTGGAGAACCGCACTCGCCAGGTGCTAGAGTTCGTCTTCCTGCAGGATTTGACCCAAAAGGAAACCGCTGAGCGGCTGGGCATCAGTGCCGTCACCGTTTCGCGTCGGCTGAAGAAGGGCCTGAAGCTGTTGAAGCAAACGATGTCTAG
The DNA here is from genome assembly GCA_050331615.1 of Elainellaceae cyanobacterium. Taxonomy (GTDB): domain Bacteria; phylum Cyanobacteriota; class Cyanobacteriia; order CAKZMO01; family CAKZMO01; genus JAYKGU01. Next base: position 5,280 of record JBHJGR010000051.1, on the reverse strand, counting down.
CTCTGCCGCAGATGCTTAGCAGCCTGTGAATCCCCACATCGTGAGAGACTAGACAGAACGCGTTGTCGCTGATCTAGTCATTTACCTGGAAGGCAGGGATTCACATGAAGGCACGGGAGATGCCGGAACAGCCCAATCAGTTTGGCAGTTACTCCAGTTGCTCTGAGACACACTCCAAGGACCGGTCATGGCCCCTTTGGCCCGTCTTACCGCTTTACCCCTATGGCCAGCGGCAGACCCTGCGGCGGGAAGTGGTGAAGGATACGATTTGGACGTTTGACCAAATCCAGGGCATCTTCTACGTCGTTGTGCCCATTCGCATGACGGTGGTGCGGCTGGAGGCAGGAGGGCTGCTGGTCTATGCGCCGATTGCCCCGACGCAGGAATGCATCCACCTTGTTCGGGAGCTGGAAGCGGCCCACGGTCCGGTGAGCTTCATCATTCTGCCGACTACCTCCGGCCTGGAGCATAAGGTTTTTGTGGGGCCGTTTGCCAGACAATTTCCAACGGCGCAGGTTTTCGTTGCTCCCAGCCAATGGAGCTTTCCCGTTAATCTACCGCTGAGCTGGCTGGGGTTTCCCGCTCGCCGCACCGAAATCCTCCCAGCCAATTCCCTGGCGGTGCCCTTCGTGACCGATTTTGATTATGTCATTCTCGGCCCAATTCGCTTAGGGCTGGGCACCTTTACCGAAGTTGCGCTGTTTCACAAGCGATCGCACACCTTACTAGTTACCGACGCGGTCCTGTCCATCCCTGACTATCCGCCCGATATCGTGCAGCTTGACCCCTACCCGCTGCTCTTCCACGCCCGCGATGATGCCTTCGACCCCATCGTCGATACCGTCGGCAATCGCCGCAAAGGATGGCAGCGCATTGCGCTATTTGCCTTCTACTTCCGCCCCAGTGCCCTCACAGTGATACCGCTGGGGCGATCCATCCGCGAGGCATTCAGGGCTCCTGAACGGGCGAAACGAGCCTACTTCGGCGTTTTTCCTTTCCGCTGGACGGAGGGCTGGCAGCAGTCTTTCGCCGCACTACGGGGAAATGGGCGACTGCTAGTTGCGCCCATCCTGCAGACGCTGATCCTGAATCGTGCCCCGGTCGAGGTGATCAGCTGGGCAGACCAGGTTGCCCGATGGGATATTCAGCGCATCATTCCCTGCCACCTGGATGCTCCCATTCAGGCCGATTCCCAAGCGTTTCGCCAGGCATTCGCCTTCCTGGAGAAGCAGCCCCAGGGAAACCCCCAGCCCCTCCCCGACGAGGACTTTGAGCTGCTGCGCGAGCTGGAGGTGAGCCTGAATAAGCGGGGCATCACGCCGCCAGCGAAAGACAAGGTATGACCTAGGGTGTGACTGCTTCTACCCGAGCCGCTACCGCATGGTGACGAATTCTTCCGCCGAGCTGGGGTGGATGGCAATGGTGGCATCGAAGTCGGCCTTGGTCGCGCCCATCTTGACGGCGATCGCCACCCCCTGAATAATTTCAGCAGCGTAGTCGCCCACCATGTGCGCCCCGAGAACCTTATCGGTTTCAGTGTGGATGATTAGCTTCATTAGCGTCTTCGCGTCCATATCGGGCAGGGTGTAGTACATAGCCCGGAAGCGGCTGCGGTAGACCTTGATGGCGTCGTCACCGTAGCGATCGCGCGCCGCTGCCTCCGTCAGCCCCACCGTCGAGACCTCTGGTGTCGTAAAGACCGCAGTGGGAATGTTGTCGTAGCTGACCTTGCGGTCCTGCCCGCCGAACAGGGTATCAGCCAGTGCCCGACCTTCGCTGATGGCGACCGGAGTAAGCTGCACGTTATTCGTACAGTCACCGACAGCATAGATGTGCTCTACCGAGGTCTGACTGTACTCATTCACCGAGATGTAGCCGCTAATGGTTTCGACGCCAGCGTTTTCCAGCCCCAGCTTATCCGTGAGGGGACGGCGACCAATGGCGGCTAGGGTGACGGCATCCACGGTAATGGTGGGCAGCTCAGCATTGTCAAGCTTGAGGGTGGTTTCACCGGATTCTGTGCGCTCGATGCCCTCAACCTGGGTTTCGGTGAGGATATGGATACCGTGGTGCTCCATCGCGGTCTGCACCTCCGTGCGAATGTCCTCATCAAAACCGCGCAGGATGCGATCGCCTCGAACAATTTGATAGACCTCGGTCCCCAGCCCGTTGAGGATGCTGGCAAACTCACAGCCGATGTAGCCACCACCGATGACGGCTGCGCGCTTGGGCTGTTCCGGCAGGCTAAACATCTGATCCGACGAAATGAGGTGCTCCGACCCGGAAATTTTGGGCAGGATGGGCTCGCCCCCCACGGCAATGAGAATGCGTTCGGCGGTGACTTTGCGATCGCCAATTTCGACCGTGTGGTCATTCACGAAGCGACCATATCCCTCCAGGATCTCTACGCTAGAATTGTCCAGCATCCGCTGGTAGATGCCATTGAGCCGGTTGAGCTCGTTGCTAACCGCAGTGACCATAGTTGACCAGTCTAGCGATTGCTCGCCTAAGCGCCACCCATATCCCGTTGATGCCTTGAAGTGCTTGGGAAACTGGGAGGCGTAAACCATCAGCTTTTTGGGGACACAGCCCCGGTTAACGCAGGTACCGCCGAGGCGATCGCGCTCTACAATCCCCACTTTGGCTCCGTAGCTTGCTGCCCGGCGCGCCGCCGCAATGCCGCCCGACCCAGCGCCAATCACAAAGAAATCATAATCGTATGACATATGCTTGCTCCCTTAACCCCTAATACATCTGCATGGAGAGCGATGTTTGGGGCGATCGCTCTGCCACTCCCATATCTACTCTAGATCTAACGCAATAAGTGGAACTGCGTTGAAAAACGAAGGTTAGAAAACTGGGGGAGCGCCCCGGCGGAGCGCTCCCCCGGTTTTCTGACATGAATTTAGTTGTGCCGACCTACTTATATAGGCATGCTGCCGGGACATTAATGATTAATATGGCACGATGCTACCCAGAGATATGGAAATTGGAGGAGCTTCCACAAAAGCTGCTCCCCCAATCGCTTATGGCGTTACGCTTTCGCGTTAGGACGCTCAGGAGGTATGGAACCCCCGCGTTGCGGGGGTTCCATACTCAAACCTTAGCCCGTAGGGCTATATCTCAGCATTCTGCTTAGAGATCCATTGCTGGGTAGTCGAGCGTTGTTGACATCCTCTCCCAGCAACCCTAACGGGTATGCAGAGAGATTCCTTAGGTCGCCCTAAAGATTTCCTGCTTCTCAACCTCTTAACTAGACCCAAGTTTTCCAACATGAATCCCCGTCAGACCGATTCCACAGGCATTTTGTTTAACGTCCACTTGGTGCCCCCAAGCAGGACGGATCTGAATCTTTGTTTTGAGTTTTCGCTCTATACAGGTTGCCAGTGTCTTAACCGTTGCTCCTGGGCCGCCTACTGGATGAGCCATCCGTATGTTTCAGCGTGTTACGCCTTACCTATTCTACTAGTTTGCTCGTTTCAGCGCTATCCCCTTCTCTCGCTATCGCATTATTCAGGGGATGCACTTCAACTCGCCGTCGCTTCACCACCCCCCAAGCCTCCGGCTATGGGCGGAGCACTGCGACGAATCTTGGTAGACGCTGCTGTGGGAGCCACTCACCATTTGCTCCTACAGACGGTCTATCCCCCCGGGCCTACTTAGAACCCTTGAGGTAGGCCAGCATGGTGTCAGCGTCAGATACTTCGAACGGGTCGGTGGGGCAGTTATCGCCGTAGTTGGGTTCAATAAAGATCTTTTCGATCTTGCCGTCGTCCACCACCATGGAATAGCGCCAGGAGCGCAGGCCAAAGCCCAGGTTGGACTTGTCCACCAGCATGCCCATCTTGCGGGTAAATTCGCCGTTGCCATCAGGCAGCAAGAAGACCTTCTCGGCTCCCTGCTGCTTGCCCCACTGGTACATCACAAAGGCGTCGTTAACGGAGACACAGACGACTTCATCAACGCCCGTTGCCTTGATTTCGTCGTAGAGCTCTTCGTAGCGAGGCAGGTGGGTCGAGGAGCAGGTCGGCGTGAATGCGCCAGGCAGGGAGAACACCACTACCCGCTTGCCACCAAAGATTTCTTGGGTCGTGCGGTCTTGCCACCGGAAGGGGTTGGGTCCGCCTACGGATTCATCACGAACGCGAGTTTTGAAGACAACGTCGGGGACTCGTTCGATAACAGCCATAAACTACCTCACTAACGGTTTAAGGGTTGGTTCAAGCGCCGCTCCAGGATAGGGCCAGACTGGCCTTAACCTGATAGAGGGTTCTGAAAGCGGCTTTTTGGGGACACTCTTAGTAGCGATCGCCACTATTGAATGTCTCTAATCTTAGTTCTTAGTTTAGAATAATTCTAAGTTAATAATGAGTCAATAGGTAATCCCAATGGCGCTCCTGATTTTGTGCAGGCCGTCCTTAAAAGTGTTCTAGAAGACCACCTTGTGTAACCTATAAAATAAGATAGAGCGACTGCTGGAAGGCGATGGTCTAAGCCCATGAGCAATCACGATATGCCTGCTGTTGTCCAAATTTTGAAGGAAAAGGGTCTGCGGGTGACGCCGCAGCGATATGCCATCTATGCCAATCTCCTGGCCCGTGACGACCATCCAACGGCGGATCAGTTGCTGGACGACCTCAATCAGGATATCCCGATCTCATCCCAGGCGACGGTTTACAACTCGCTGCAAACCCTATGCGAGGCGGGGCTGGTGCGGGAAGTGCTGCTGGAGCACGGGGTATCTCGCTACGATGCCAATGCCGAGCAGCACCACCACTTCGTTTGCGACCAGTGCGGCGCGATTCGCGATTTGCCTTGGGATACCTTTAAAAGCCTGGACCTGAATCGGGTTCAGCCCCCCCTCAAAGCCCACTACTATGAGGTGACGGTGCATGGAACCTGCGATCGCTGCACGGGGGAAGATGGGAGCTTGGCAGCCCCGCCTCTTCAGAGCGGGGTGGAAAAGCGCCTCAGGCAGTTTTAACTGCCGTGGTGCGGATCATTGATGTATGCCTGAATTTTAGCCGTGCTGACCGCTCCAGTGGTGTCGTAGAAGTAGGAGCGGGGCCACAGACTAGGCAGCTTCAACAGATGCGGGAATTCCTGCCGCAATATTCGAGAAGACCGTCCCTTAAACGCTTTAGCGATCTCGTGGATAGCGACATCAATAGTACAATTGCCTCATGGCTAAAACAAAAACGCTGTGGGGATGCCAGCAGGTTAGACTGCATCCCGATAACGAGCTAAAAGCAATACTGGAATATATCTGCGGTGAGGCCA
>JBHJGR010000050.1:0-3002 GCA_050331615.1 Elainellaceae cyanobacterium | reverse complement strand
GTCGTTCACTCACAAAACTAACCAACCCATACCCAAACCCCCGAACCAAACCCCGGACCCACGGGGAGAGGGAACAACAGAACTGGTGCGGCTCCCCTCGCCCTCGGGGCGAGGGGTTGGGGGTGAGGGCCATAAACTTCTGTCAGTTAATCAGGCTTAATACCCAGCGTTTGCTAAACGCCTTCCCTTTGTTTCCGCAAACCTTTAGCTGACAACTGATAAGTGCTTAAGCATAATTAATTACAGCTTATGGGGGTGTGCGCCGCCGGCGGGGGCGCGCAACCCTAGAAAATAACTTTGTTTAACTACTTACGCGTATTTCGTGATGGCTAATTCAGATCTATCATCCAATTCCTCGAACCCTGCAAGCACGACTGAAAACTGGAACCCAGAAATCCCCGATCAGGAAGTGAGAATTCGGGCGAATCCAGGTCGCCGGGGGCGCACCACCGGCAAGGTTCGCAGAGCGGGAACGCGGGTATTGGTGCAGGTGCAGTTTGGCCCCAACGAAAAAGTTTACAAACCGCAAAACCTGCTGGAGCTGTGTGGCGACGACGACAGCATCGAATCCCTGCTGCGACAGAAGCGCTTTGGTGGCCCAGATGACCTCAGACGCATTCTCACCTTTGAGAAAGTGAAAGGGCAACTGACCAACGTCTTCTACAGCATGGAGGCGAGTCAGACCGACTTCTATGCCCACCAGTTCAAACCTGTCCTCAAGTTTCTCAATTCTCCCGTTGGGCGCTTACTCATTGCCGACGAAGTGGGATTGGGGAAGACGATTGAGGCAATGTACATCTGGAAAGAGCTCCAGGCCCGAGCAGATGCCAGGCGGCTGCTCATCGTCTGCCCTGCCATGCTGCGTCAGAAGTGGCAGGACGACCTGCGCCAGCGATTCAATATCGTTGCTGAGATTGTTGATGCCAAAGATCTCCTGGGCCGAGTCAGAAGCTGCCTAGAAACCCAGCAGCCCCAATCATTAGCCTGCATTGCCAGCCTGGAAGGGTTGCGCCCGAGCAGTAACTGGGAGTCCTATACGGCTAAAAGCCCACGGGCAGAGCTGGCCCGCCTGCTCGACGTCAATCCAGCCACCGATGACTTTGGTTTGTTTGATCTGGCAATCTTTGACGAAGCCCACTACCTCCGAAATGCCAGCACCGCCAGCAACCGCATCGGACGGCTCATCCGCGATGCCTCCCGTCATCTCGTTCTGCTGACGGCTACCCCGGTGCAGGTTCACAATGCCAATCTCTATCAGCTTCTCAGGCTGGTCAGCCCCGATGACTTTTTCAACGAGCTGATTTTTGACACCATGCTTGAGGCCAATAGCCCCATTATCCAGGCTTTGCGGTGCCTATGGTCCCATCCGCCGCAGATCGCAAAGGCACGGGCTGAAGTTGAGAGGGCGATCGCCTCCAAGTACCTGGCAAACAATCCCCTGCTCCAGTCCGTGCGCAATACTTTGCAGGAAGCCGAAGATCTGAACGAAGCCCAGCGGGTGGACTTGGGCTATAAGCTTGAAAAGATCTCCCTGCTAGGCCAATACATTACCCGCAGCCGCAAGCGAGACGTTTTACCCAATCGGGTGCAGCGCCAGCCGCAAACCCTGACGGTTCAGTTCTCCCCTTTGGAGAAGGAAATTTACAACCACATCACTCAAAACATCAAACAGCAAACCCAGGGAAAGCGGGGCGTTTCAGTCTTTAAGCTGATCGCTCGACAGCGCCAGATGGCAAGCTGCATGGTGGCGGCCCTTGAGTCCTGGCGAGCGGACGGCATTCTGGAGGATCTGGTTAATGAGTCCCTCTGGGAGGACTTTGGCATGCCTGCGGATGCGGGAGATCAGGCAGCAGGGAATTCATCACCCAGCCTCCTATCTCCCCTGCTGCAAAAGGTGGATATCAAAAGGCTAGAACAGGAGGATGGAAAGTACCGAGAGTTACGGGCGTTTCTGCAAAATGAACTGCGCAAAAATGCCAAGGAGAAATTTGTCATCTTTGCCTACTTCCGAGGCACGCTGCAGTACTTGCAGCGGCGTCTAGAAGCGGACGGCATTGCCACCAGCCTGATCATGGGCGACATGGGAGAAGCAAAGTGGGACGTAGTTCGGCAATTCCGCGAAGAACAGGGTGCCTCTGTGTTGCTGTCCTCGGAGGTGGGCAGTGAGGGGATTGACCTGCAGCACTGTCGGTTTTTGGTGAACTATGACCGGCCCTGGAACCCCATGAAGGTGGAGCAGCGAATTGGCCGCCTGGATCGCCTGGGCCAAAAAGCCGAACGCATTTCCATCATCAACTTCAGTCTGGTTGATACGGTGGAGGAGCGCATCCTGGACCGGCTGTATGAGCGCATCAATATCTTTCAGGAGAGCATCGGCGACCTGGAAAACATCATGGGAGAAGTAACTGAGCAGTTGCTCGTCCAGCTCTTTGAATCCAATCTGACCTTTGAGGAGCAAAAACAGCGGGCAAACGACACGATCATGGCGCTTCTCAAAGAGCGGGCCTTGCAGGATGAGCTGGAGCAGGAAGCCATTAATATGCTGGCTTTTTCCGATCACATTCTGCGCTCCATCACCGATAGTCGGGAACAGGGCCGGTGGCTCCAGCCTGATGAACTACACGCATTTGTGGAAGACTGCTTTTCCCGCTACTATCCAGGTACGGTGATTGCCCCCAAGTCGGGCCACGGTCAGCTTTATGAGATCACCCTTGCTGAAGACGCTAAGGTTGATCTACAGCTATTTCTCAATCTGCATCGGTGTGCTACGCCCTCCAATCTCCATATCTCCAGCGCTCCCGTTACCTGCTTTTTTGACCCGAAAATTGCAGGCAGCATGGGTAAGCGCAACGAGCTGTTGGATGCCACCCATCCCCTGATCATCTGGATTCGTCACCGCTACGAAACGGCTGCTCAAACACTCCATCGGGTTTCGGCAACGCGCATTGACCAAAAGGGCGTGGGGCTTCCCCCCGGACTCTATGTGTAAGCATCACAGCGCT
>JBHJGR010000049.1:0-5474 GCA_050331615.1 Elainellaceae cyanobacterium | reverse complement strand
ACCCAGGGAGAGGACACGGTGCTGGCAGCCATGGCCCAGCGCTGTCCCAAGCAGGTGACCAGTGAGGCGGAGAAGGAGGAGCGCAACGCCATCCAGAAGCTGATCAGCTTTGGCCGCAAGAAGGAGGATGAAGCCCAGGAGAAGTCGGAGTATGTAGACCATCCGCCCCTGGTGCTGTTCGGGTCGTTGCCCGATCCGGTGGTCACCCAGTTGACTTTGGAACTGAAGAAGCAGGGCATCCAGGTGTCCGGCTGGCTGCCCGCCAAGCGCTACACGGAGCTGCCGGTCCTGGAAGAAGGTTATTACGTGGCCGGTGTGAATCCTTTCCTATCCCGCACCGCCACTACCCTGATGCGCCGCCGCAAGTGCAAGCTGATCGGTGCCCCGTTCCCCATCGGTCCGGATGGCACCCGCGCCTGGATCGAGAAAATTTGCTCTGTCTTTGGCATTGAGCCTCAGGGATTAGACGAGCGGGAAGCCAAGATCTGGGAATCCCTGGAGGACTACATCAGCCTGATTCGGGGCAAGTCCGTGTTCTTCATGGGGGACAACTTGCTGGAAATTTCCCTGGCCCGCTTCCTCATCCGCTGCGGCATGACGGTTCCGGAAATCGGCATTCCCTACATGGACAAGCGCTATCAGGGAGCCGAGCTGAAGCTGCTGGAGCAGACCTGTCGGGACATGGGCGTAGCTTTACCCCGGATTGTGGAGAAGCCGGACAACTACAACCAGATTCAGCGCATCTATGACCTGGATCCGGATCTAGTGATCACCGGCATGGCCCATGCCAATCCCATGGAAGCGCGCGGCATCAGCACCAAATGGTCCGTGGAGTTCACCTTCGCCCAGATCCACGGCTTCACCAACGCCCGCGACATTCTAGAACTGGTGACCCGGCCCCTGCGCCGCAACAATAGCCTCAAGGATTTGGGGTGGGAAACCCTGGTGCGAGAACAGGTCTAGCGCCAGCGGAAACGCATCATGATAGGTAAATGGTCGGAGGCTTGTTGGGCATCGGCCACCACTTGCCATTCCAGGGCTTCGATGGTGGCGGGGGTGTAGAAAATGTAGTCTAGCTTGGCGATGGGGTCGTTGGCGGGGAAGGTGGCGATCGCCCTCTCCGCCAAGCCCTCCTCGGGAAACGCGGGCTGAATTTCCGGCATATCCAGCAGGATTCTGATGGTCGGGTCGAACTGCTTCGCCGTGGGAGGCATGCTATTGAAGTCCCCGAGCAGCAGCACCGGATATTGGGGAACATATTGCTCCACCAGCGCTTTGACCGCCTGGGTTTGGCGGCGGCGGGTGGGTTCGTCAAACGCTTCCAGGTGGACGTTGATAACGATCAGCGATCGCCCCTGCATCTCCAGTTCCGCCACCTGGGCCAGCCGATCCAGGTATAACCCGTTGTAGAAAAACGGCTTGCCCGCCACTTTCTCTAGCACGATGCGCTCATGGGTGCGGATGGGGTGGTGGCTGAGAATGGCCTGTCCAGAGAGAATACCGCGAAAATGGGCGGCGGGCGGCCAGTAGGGGAAGGGGACGTAGCGCTTGTCCCAATTGATGGCGATCGCCCCATTCCCCAACCCCAGTTGAGATGCAAGCTCACTGGCCTGCTGCACGTTGTAGGAACGGTGGGAGCCGAGATCAATTTCCTGAAGGGCAATGATGTCTGCATCCAGAGGTCGGAGGGCGGCGATCGCGGTTTTCAAATTATCCGCAAATAGCTCTGATGTCCGGGGCACTGCCAGGTTATTGGTGAGTCCCGATAGGTAGCCGATGTTGTAAGTCACCACGGTAAAAGTATCCACCGCTGGACGGAGGGATGATGCGGATGATCCACCATAGGATACGATCTCGGCATAGCGGGATTTGGGGTAGGCAGCCGAGGAAGCCCAGGCATAGAAGCCAATCAGTAAGGCCAGGGGAATGCCCGTCAGCAAAATGGCTAGAGTCAGGAGAAGTTTTGTCATGGCAGGAGTCGATGAGGGAGGACGGTACTCTAAATTTGCCCATCCCCAAAGCAAATCGCAACCAGATCATAAAGCCCTACGGGCTAAGGTTTGAGTGTAGACCCCCCGCAACGCGTGGGTTCCACACCTCCTGAGCGTCCTAACGCCAATGTGTAGCGCCATACTGGCAATATAGCGGCGATATTCGCTATTCACCGCCATGAGCCCATCCAACCACCCCTTCCCAAATCATGTTTAACGAGCTATCGTGCAGGTTTTCCCGAATTGGGGCGACAGCGCTGTTTGCCTCAGCACCGCTCCTCCTACCGTCTCCCGTTTTGTCCCAGGCAGACGAGCTAAGCGAACAAGAGCTGTACGACCTCTGCTCCAGATTCCCGTTTAATGCCCAGTGTGAAGGCTTAGACATTCCCGTTCCGCTGGACGAACGCGCCGGATTTGAGACCTACTGCTGGCTCGATCCGGGTGATGCAGAACGGTTCAACCGGTGCAAGTTCGCGCTGATGGGCGATCGCCTGACGGTTTACCTGGAAGAAGGCGAACCGGTAGAGCTTTTGGGCGATCGCCGCGGTACCCAAGAAATCGTGATTCCGTTCGAGTCCGTCTGGGCCTTCCACACCTGGATATGGAATCAGCGGGCAGTTCAGCTAGCGCTCCGCGGTGAAAACGAGTTTACGCGCCTGGCCATCGATGATGAAGAATTTTCAGACGTGGCCACCGAATTCGCAGAAGTTTCCGATTCTGACGAAAGCGTGAGCGCTACAGAAGACTTCTCAGAAACCATGGTGCTGTTTGCGCCTCCCGCCTCCGCTGACCCATCTGAAGCTGGGCCAGAAAACCGCAGCCGCATTCTAAAAATCATCGCCACCGACGAATTTGGCGCATTCCTTCACCAGCAGCTAGCCGCAGCAGTTCCCGAATTTCGTTTCTCCCAAGCTGTCGCCAGCGTATCCAGCCCAGCCGCAGCCGAGCCTGCCGCCAATGTTTCGGCGCAGGTCAATCAACTCCTGGAAACAAAAGCCTGCATTCGATGCGATCTGAGGGGGGCAAACCTGCAGGATGCTAACTTAAACAACGCAAACCTTGAAGGGGCAGATTTGCGAGGAGCCAATTTGGCTGAAGCCGACCTGGACGGCGCTTATCTGGTGGGCGCAAACTTGAGCGAGGCCGACCTGACGGAAGCAGATTTAGACAACGCCAGGTTAGTAGCAGCCACGCTAGTGAACGCAAATTTGCAGGACGCGGCAGTGCGAAACACCTTGCTCATGGGTGCCAACTTCCAGGATGCTAACCTCAATGGCGCTGACCTGTCCGGCGTCACCACAGCCCAGCAGGCCAACTTTAGCGGTGCCAGCTTGCAGGAGGCCGTCTTATCCAACGCCGACCTGGAAGGAGCCTCTTTTGAAGGTGCGAACTTGGCAATGGCCGTCCTGAGGCAGCGATCGCCTCTACTGTGGGTAGATGAATACCGCATCATTAGCGGCAATTTCTTCTTCACCACCAACGTGAGGAACGCTGATTTGAGTAATGCAAATCTAACCGGTGCCGAGCTTCAAAACGTAATCTTCGAAGGTGCTGACTTGAGCAACGCGACGCTGGCCGAAGCCGATCTGGACGATGCCGAATTGAGCGGCGCAAATCTGAGCAATGCCGACCTGACGGGCGCAGACTTAAACGACGTAGATCTGAGTCAGACCAATCTCCAGGGCATCGTTCCTGCAGACGTGGATTTATCCGACACCGACCTGTGCGGTGCCACCCTGCCTGACGGCTCTATCTCTGAACAGGAGTGCTAACGTGGACATCCGGCTGGCCCAGGCATCCGACTTGCCCGAACTGGCGAATATCTATCACCAGACTGTAATGGCGATCGCCCCCCAAAAATACACCCCCCAGCAAGTTGAGGCATGGGCCTCCCACGCTGCCGACGCCGACCAGTTTCGCCATTTCATCCTGGCCGTGACTACCTACGTCGCAGTGGACGAGACGGGAATTTTAGGATTTGCCGGTATCTCTCCCGACGGATACGTGGCATCGGTTTATGTCAGGGGCGATCGCATCCACCAGGGCATCGGCTCCACCCTCATGGAGGTGATTCAAGACCACGCCACCCGGCAGGGCATAGAACGGCTCCATGCAGCGGCTAGCGAGTTCAGCCTGGGGCTATTCCGCAAATTCGGCTTCCAGGTTTACGCCACTGAAATCGCCGAGCGTCAGGGCGTGCCATTTGAGCGCTACCTGGTAGAGCGGCTCCTGTCCCTGCACTAGTCAGATGGCTTGGAGCGGCGCAGCGCAGAGAGGTACTTATCCAAAAACGGCAGGCCGCCGACCGCCGGAATCAGGTAGCGCGAGGTGCAGAGCAGGCCCAGAGCGGCGGCAGTTGGGGCCGCTAGAAACGGTTCATAAAACAGGATGAGGGCTGCGTCACGGGTTCCCACCCCTGCGAAGGTAAGAGGTAGCAAACCGGCCAAAATCGCCAGGGGTGAAAGGGCCAGGTTCGCCAGGAAGGGCACGCTGGCATTGAGCGCAAAGACGAAAAACCAAATCTGCAGCAGGTGGAGAAACCAAATGAAGACCGACAAACCAGTAATCCGAAGTAACTGGTCGCGATCGCGCCAGAAATAGGCATGCATCTCTCCCCAGGATTGGTGCATCGTGTCGAGCTTTGTCCGCAGCTTCTTGGGTGCCAGCCGCTGGCCCATGCGGAAAAACAGGTTAGCAAATGCGGGCGACGCCAGCAGAAAAGAGCCAACCACCAGCAGGCCAAACACGCTGAAAGTCATCACCCAAAACAGCCAGTTCTTCGGCGTATAAAACACCAGACCAAACACGCACCAGAGCAATAGCGAAAGCATGTCACACGCTTTTTCAAACACCACCAAGGACAGGGCCAGCGTACCGCTGAGGTGGCCGCGATCGCGCATGAAGTAGGCTTTGGCGATGTCTCCCATCTTGGAAGGCAGCACCATATTGAGGCTACTGGCCGCCAGAATCAGCCGGGTGGCTTCAATAAGATTCAGGCGCGCCTGGGGCGGAGCGAGCCACTGTAGCCGCCAGCCGGTGATCAGGGTAATCGGTACCACCATGCCCAGGCTGATGACCATCCAGAGGCGATCGCACTGTCTAAAAACCTCAATCAAACCCTGGAAGTCAATCTTCCAGTAAATGAAGGCCAAAATGACCAAACTGACCAGGGTTGAAACCAGACGCTTCATGGGAACCAGCCAAGGAAAGGGGGCAAGCAAATTTTAGCCCACTTAAAATCAAACCTCGTGTAGATGACCGCTATGGCAGACTCCGTCTAAGATTTAGCCCATATTCAGCAGCCAGCGTCGGCTGCCAGTCCGGCAAGTGTTCAGGCAAGCATGGATAGACCATCTCCCAACCGTTCAGCGACCAGTGCTCCAACCAGTCAACGACGCTGGCGGTTTTCCTGGTTCGTGCCGCGCGGCCAATGGCGATGGCCGAGACGCATCGCCCTGGGAATGGTGGGTCTGAGCCTAGCAT
>JBHJGR010000048.1:0-2212 GCA_050331615.1 Elainellaceae cyanobacterium | reverse complement strand
TTGATTGTTTTACTATTCTCTTTTTATTTAAATTTTTTTATTATTTTTATTATATTAATTATATTCAACACCAAAAAAAATACTGTGTGGCGGCGGCCCCCCGGGGGGGGGGCCCCCACTCCCAAGAAAATGTAATTAAGTAGGTCAGCACAATTAAATTCATGCTAGAAAACTGGGGGAGCGCCCCACCAGTTTTCTAGCCTCGTTTTTTAATGCAGTTCTACTTAAAACTGCTTAAGCACTTACATGGAAAAATTGAAGGGTTCGAGGAACAGACGACGTGACTACACCAATTCCAGCGTCCAATCACTGGTGGCGATCGGGCATCATTTACCAAATCTATCCGCTGACCTTTGCCGATGGCAATGGCGACGGCACTGGGGACCTGGACGGCATCATCCGTCGCCTAGATTACCTAAATGATGGCGACCCGGATAGCCCCACATCTCTTGCCATTGATGCCATCTGGTTGTCTCCCATCAATGCTTCACCGATGGTAGACAGTGGCTATGACGTCAGCGACTACACCGATATCTGCCCGACGTTCGGCACGCTGACCGAGTTTGAAACCCTGCTGGCAGAGGCCCATCAGCGGCAGATCAAGGTGATTCTAGACCTGGTGGTCAACCACACGTCCAACCAGCATCCCTGGTTTGTAGAATCCAGTTCAAGCACCGATAACCCCAAGCGCGACTGGTATCTCTGGCTCGACCCGGCACCGGGAGGCGGCGTTCCCAACAACTGGCTGTCCTACTTCGGTGGTACGGGATGGACCTATCATGAGGGGCGATCGCAGTACTATTTCCACACCTTCAACGAAAACCAGCCCGACCTCAACTGGCGCAATCCCGAGGTGCGAGCCGCCATTTATGACGTTATTCGCTTCTGGCTAGAGAAAGGGGTGGACGGCTTTCGCCTCGATGCCTCCAGCGTCTATAGCAAGGATGAGCTGTTTCGCGACAACCCGATCAAGTTTGGCGCGTCAGACAAGAACAACTACAACAACTTTCATCACCTGTACGACAAAAACCTGCCCGAGAATCACCAAATTATTCAGGAAATTCGCGACATTGTTGACGAGTATGGCGATCGCGTCCTGATTGGCGAGACTTTTATTGACAACCGCCTCTACGATTCCCTCATCTTCTACGGCGCTGATCAGGATGAGCTGCACCTCCCCTTTGCCTTTGAATTCCCCTTTAGTCCCTGGTATCCCGGCTATCTGCAGCGGGAAATTGAAAAGAAAGAGCTAATGACGCCTGCCGGAGCCTGGCCCTCCTATTTCCTAGACAACCATGACATTCCTCGCCATCTGTCCCGCTGGATTGAGTGCAGCTTGTGTGTGGACTCCAATGCGATCGCCAAAGCCGCTGCCACCATTTTGCTCACCGTGCGGGGCACTCCGATACTCTATTACGGTCAGGAGTTGGGTATGTTTGACCACGTCGATATTCCCGCCGATCGGCTCAAAGACAAGGCGATCGTGCTGAGCGATACGGGGGAGGTGCCGCCGCCCCGGGATGGTGCCCGCACCCCCATGCAGTGGGACGACTCCGCCCACGCCGGATTTAGCTTTGGCAAGGAAGTCGAGCCGTGGCTGCCCGTACACCCCAACTATTCGGAGGTGAACGTGGAAAGCGAGCTGGAAGATCCCGGTTCCATTCTGAACTTTTATCGGCAGCTCATCCGGGTGCGGCAGCAGAGCGAAGCGCTCCGATTTGGTACCTGGCGCACCCTGGTCCACTATCCCCATGAGCATCTCGCCTACCTGCGGGAAACGGAGCGGGAAACGGTGATGGTGCTAATCAACTTCTCCTACGATAAACTTCTCACCCTGGATCAGCCGGTCGAGACGGAGGGCTGGACGGTCTTGCTTTCGACAGATTATCCAGCGGGCGATGTCATTGCTTTGCCCAAGATGCTCCAGCCCTTTGAAGTGTCGATTCTCAGTCGCCAGCGGGAAATAGTCGGGGAGGCGTAGCGTCCATCTCTCGCCAGCGCTAACTAACGCGAATCATCTGGGCTAGCTCACAGACTGGAGTCAAAACAAGCTGGTAAGTATCAAACAAAATTATTTTCTTAGGGTGTGCGGCCCCCCCGGGGGGGGGCCCCCGTAGTTGTTTTTTATTTTGGGGTGGGGGGTTGGTTGGGTTTATGGGTTTTGGGGGGGGGCGCCCCCCCCCCCGTTGGCCCCCGCGCCGCCACCGGGTGG
>JBHJGR010000047.1:0-27282 GCA_050331615.1 Elainellaceae cyanobacterium | reverse complement strand
TTAGCTAGTAGCGTGCGTGGATTATTTGTATTGCTTTTTATTGCGTCGAGAGCATTACCAACAGCTTCCTCAAGTAATTCTAAAGAGCTGTCGTGGGTAGTCAAGCTATTAAGATTTTCTGATGTTGGGGTGTTTAGAAGAGTAAGTATGAGCTGCCATGCTTGGTGCACCGCAGTAATGGCTGCTTGGCTTTGCTCTACAGCCTCTAATAGCTGCAAATTTTCCCCGATTGTCGTTGGCTTATGGGTAAGCTGCATTTGAATACGGCTATTGCTGGAATTACCATAGCGAACAAGGGTGAATGTATCGACTCGAGGTTTTTCCTTAGATGTAGTTGTCTCGCTCTGCAACCGATTGACCCTTAACCAGAAGGAAAATGTCAGCTCACGAGTGGAGAAATTAGGTACTTGCACACGTAGATAGGAACTTGTGTCGAGCTGAGTAACCCATAGCTTATCGATTGGCTCGGGGAGTCGTTGTACCAGGGGAGCTACATCAGAGCCACGCCAACGTTGGGCATAGACCCTCAACCATTTGGGCTGGAGTCGCTCCCACTCGCTAAGTTCTTTGTCTTTGAGGCCACTGGAAGATAAGTTAACGGTTTGTGGCTCGATCCACTCTTGGCTGAAGTTGACGAACGAAAATTTAAGAACCGGCCTCTTCAGGGGAAGGTTAACAAACTCAATAACATCCAGCTTATTACTGACTATATTGGTTCTTCGATTGATCGTACTGCCATCAGGGTCATTCGTCTTTAGAATGATTTCATCACCCAGTTGGTCAATGGGTTTACCTCCATTAGTACCAATCCTCCTACGGGGTTCTGATCGCACATGGTCTTGAATTTCTGCCCAAAATAGGAACAAGCGGTTAAAGGCAAAGACAGGGGAGACAAACTGAGCATTGATAGTAATGCCTAATTTTCTCCAGGGAGTCCAGCGGCGTTGATTAATTAGTTCCCGAATATAGTATTCCTGGGTCGTATCATCACGTCCAATCAGATACAGAATTGTATCTTCGTCTATTTCATCTTGGTAGATTGCCTCAATCAGGGGGGTCGTTTTCCATCGAATGCGATTATTAGCTGTTGATAAGTTTTCCTGCGATGCAGAGAAATCTTTGACCGTTAAACCCTCATCTTGGGTATTGTTGGTTTCTGTATCATCACGGTTCCAGCATCTGAGCAGGGTGCTTCGTTCGTCCTGAGGTAAATCTCGATCCACATTCTTGATTTCTCTGAACATGGTAAGTCGAATTTGTTCTGGGCTTCGGGCAGTGCTCCAGATGCGAATTTCGCGCATTTGCCCAGCAAAATTGACCTCGTAGTCCAGGTCTTTGCGGGTTCCCAAAACAAAGTGAATTTCACTCTGTTGCTCTGACGTTAGATTTTGTGGGTAAACGATCTTGCCTGAACAACTGATGGAGCCTTTTTCTTCTCCATTTAGGTAAAGCCGAACGCTTGAATCATTATTATTGTTACTATCGTAGGTGACGGCTAGATGGTACCACTCATCTGGGCTGAAGCTAGTTGCTATGGATTGAAAATAATTTCCATTAGCACTTTCTGTAACTGCACTTTCTGTAACTACATGGAAGCGGAAGTGTGAACGGTCAACCTCCAAAATCCAACCACCATTGCTTTGATTATTTGGAAAACCCCAATTATAGGCTGAAGCAATACCACCTCGCTGACTTCCAGGTAGGGTGGACTTGACCCACAATTCAATCGTGAAGGACGGATCAGTAGTATCTGTCGCTGCATTTTGGGGAATCAGAGTCCCTGCTTTGGGATCAATGCTGCTGACTTCGATGAATCCCTTTCCATCGAAGGTGAGGGCATGACCAGTTCTAGGTGAAGCACTGGTATCGTAATAACTACCAACGATAGTGAGATTGGCAACCTGGGCAAACTGGTTGAGATAGTTGGTATAGGCATTGGCAACCGTTTCGGCAGTGATGTTGCCCTGCTGGAGGCTATCCTGGAGTTCTTCAAAAAGTGGGGTTTTAGTATCCCGTAGTTCCGGTTCGATGTAGTTTTCGGGGTAGAGGAAGACCTTGCGGTTGGCTTCCCATACTCGGTAGTTCTTCATCCATTCCCACTCATTCATGGGGATTTGCTCAGGATTTACCCCATGCTCCAGGTTCATGAGGCATCGCTGCACATAGAGCTGCAGGCTAGCGATTCCCTGAACGATGCGAGAGGTTTCTACAGCACTACCCGTCTGCACATCGATCAGCAGATATTCATAAAGAATGTTAGGGGTTTTGCGATCGCCCAACTGCCCACCCAAGACCTCCAAAATAAGAGCCGTGAGAGCGTCTCGCTTTTGCACTGCCAGCCGATCGTGTAGGGGCTTATAGGCCTTAGGCCATTGGTCTTCGCTGTACTGGGCACGCACCAGATCGAACAACGTAGCCGCAAGTTTTTGATAGATGGCAAAGGAGCGATCGCCCGAGTCAGGCCACCGAAACTTACTGGTATCAGCCAACTCGAATAGATAGGCCGGGTCACTGCCTAGCTTGCCCAACACGCCAAAAGCACGGTGTAACCGCTCAATAGCGGGAATGGTGTGGTATGTCCCTGCCGGAATCTGTAATCGCTCTGCTACTTTCAGAATGTCTGCTTGACGCCATCCAGTGAACTCATGCAGAGGCGTTTGCTCTTGCAGCACGCTGATCAGGCTATCGGGGCGATCGCCCCATGCTCTCTTCAGTTGCTCAAAGGTATGCAGCCGCTGTAAATCTGCCAGGGTGGGCTTAAATAACCGCTCTGGCTGAATGCCAAAGAGGCTATTCGACTGAGTCAACAGTAGTTGGGTTTCCTGTTCACTTAAGCTGAACTGGTCGAGGAGGATGAGGACTTTACTGAGCTGCCGGAGGTCTTGAGCCAGGGGAGAATCGGTAGCAAGGGTCTGCTGGTTGGCTATCTCGCTAAGCTGCTGCATGAGTGCCGGAATGTCCCAAACTCCCCTGGTATAGAGCTGCCCACTCGTATTTTGCATAGTGTCGAGCAGGCGCTCGGCATCGGTATCGAGCAGGGTGGCAAAGTCATTAAGCAAGGTAGCATCAAAAGCCCGGCGCAGGTCCTGTAAACGGGTGATGACCTCATTGGGAATGCTGACCTGTAAATCTAGGCGATTGGTGACGAGATCTCGCAGCAAAACCTGCTCAGCAGCAGGACGGTCGGGATTGGGGGCGATGGGCTTCAGAATCAAGCCGGTGGTTCCAGCGGGGCGATTAGGGTCCGCTTCAATAATGCCCTCTTCAATGAGAGCCTGCTTGCTCACCCCCAGCTCATTCCCATCAAAGCTGGTAGCCCAATTCAGAGCCTCTGCCACAGCTAGTAGAATGGCTCGCTGCAATTCTTTTAGTGCCGGATCTGCAAGCTGGAAAGCCAGTACGTCGGGCGAGATAATCCCCAAACTTACGGAGCGTGAATCTCCTGTCGGTGTTAGCATCTCCAGCGCAAGCTCATCAATAATCTTGCGGTCTTTTAGCTCCCTATAAATCTTATCGGCAGCGGCATCGCTGATGGTGGGTGAATCGGTAGCCAGACTGCGGTTGTTCACCAGCAGTTCTGAACTTTGATTGAGGAGAATGGTTGCCGTGTCGATTACCATTGCCTCGGTATAGGGCAGGCCAATATCTTGAGACTGAATGTCGTCAACTAGAAATTCGTATTCTGCCAGGGTGATCCCCGCTCGGCGCATCCAGTCAGCTCGCTCTTTCAGCAGGCGCACGTCCCGCAGCGTGAAGTTAGCCAGATCATGCAGGGGAGCCTCGCTGGCTGCGGTTTCACGCTGTAACTGCGCAATTAGCCCCACCAGATCAGCCATTGACAGGCGCAATAGGCCAGCCAAGAGATTGAACCGATAGAGTAGGGTCAGGTAAGCGCCATCCAGGACGATCCTGTGGGCATCCTCGCCACTAATAGCCCGCACCATGATCTGCAGATCAGCCTGCGATCGCCGCAGGGTGCTGAGCAAGCGAGTGCGGATCTGACGCTGGGGCGGCTCGTCGCTGTCGATTTCCCAAACGAGGCGCTGGGAGTAAGACCAGTATGGCTCGGTGCCGGGAGGATTGAAGACGCTATCAAATAGGGTACGGCGATCGCCCCGACCAATATGGCGCATGGGTATCCACAAGGCACAGAGGCGTTCAACCGGCTGCTTCCATTCCGCCTGAAGCTGTCGGAGGTAGGCCAGGTCGATGAGGGGCAGGGCGGGGCTGCTGATGGCGGCCTCCATTGGGTCTGGCAGCTCCATCGGCGCGACCCAGTCCCCCGTCAGGTTAGTGGTATCCCAGTAGAACAAGAGATTTTGGCGATCGCCATCGGGAAGGGCGTAGCGGGTATTGCGAATCTGGTCATCAGTCCGCACTGTGGCCCATACGCGCACTTCTCGAATTTGCCCATCAAAGCTGGGGGTTCCGGTAACCGCTTGAATAGAGGGCTGGGTTTCAGGGGTAATTGTCAGACCACCAATGGTAAAAGTCCGGTTCAGTCCCCAAAGCTGAGAACCCGGACGGGTATCGATCGCCCGGCCATCCAACAAAGCTCGGAAAGCATCGTCACGGA
The DNA here is from genome assembly GCA_050331615.1 of Elainellaceae cyanobacterium. GTDB lineage: Bacteria > Cyanobacteriota > Cyanobacteriia > CAKZMO01 > CAKZMO01 > JAYKGU01. The sequence goes on along the minus strand of JBHJGR010000047.1, from coordinate 22,706 downwards.
GTTCATCCTTGCCGTTGAGTATCAGAGCAACGTGATGCCAGTGGTTTGCCTGGAGGCGATTGGTGCTGATGGTGCTGCCCTGCCAGTAGCTCTCCTCAATGGGGTGGTTCCAGCCCGATAAGTAGAGGGTGCCGCTCTGGATGTAGATAGATAGGCCGCGATCGCCATCCCCCTCACTGTAAATTACCTGCTGCCGACCAGAGGCGAGGTTGCGGCACAGGAACCAAACCTCAATGGTGTACTGCGCCCGATGGGGATAGCTGGCCTCGACGCAGCCTGGAACCGCCATGTCAGGCGGAAGAGCTTGACCAGGGGATAGGGTCAACACTCGATGGCGGCTATCCCAAAACTGGGTCGGTTCTCCGGCGGTAGGTTTGCGACTACCCAGTAGCCCACCCAGCCGTAGGGGAGGACGGTTGAGAACAAGGTTTGGCGTGAGGCGCTCCCGGCCTTTCTCCTCAACCTGGGCCAGCGGCCAGTAAGACAGAAGCCCCGGTTCTTGCGCTGTGAGGGGATGGTAGAGGGTCGCAGCCAAATCTGCGGTGCGATCGCCCTGCCATAGCCTTACTTCTTTGATCAGTCCTTTGAAGTACGTTGGCGTTTCCGGAGTACCACCTTGCCCCACAATCAAGGGATATGAAAAGCCAGAGAGGGAAGCAGAAAGCGTTTGGCTCTGCTGTTCAGTACCATTAACCAGTAAGATAATCTGAACCTGATTGTCGTTGGTGGTCTGAGTAACCAGAGCAATATGGGTAAAGATATCAGCGACCATTACTGCATCGGTCGTGATGATACTTGGAGTTATAGAAGTCCCCGGATTATCAAGAGTCTGCCAAATCTGGAGGCCAACTCGTCCCTCCGTAGTGATCATCAGCTCAAAGCCTGTATTAGAGCCAGGAACCCCCCAGCGAGCAATGGCGCGTTCCTCTGTCCAATCACTGACCTTCACCCATACCTCTAGGGTAAAGGGTAAGGCGGCAAGGGGGAGGGGCGTCGTGGTAGCCAGGTGCTGGCGATCGCCATCAAAAGATAGGGATGGGGCAGGCAGCGGATTTAGCCAAACCGGGTGCAGAGTTGATGACCAGGTGGGCTGGCCTGAGGTAGCGTCGCTATACATCACCAGGTCGTAGCGAGTACCGGCGGCGATCGCTCGGCTAGGGATAACGGTGGTGACGGGTTCATCGAAAATCCAGTAGGCCGTGAGAGCCGCCAGGGTATCGACATCACCGACGAGGGGGCGATCGCGGTAGGCTTTAATCTCCTCGGCTGTGCGTACGGTTCTCCAGACCCGAATTTCACCCAATCCGCCCCGGAAGTAGCGGGGCGTGACGGTGGCCGTGGTACTATTCACCTCCTGGCCGCGCCCAATAACGAGGGTGCCATCACCGGCAAAAGGCTGGTGACCGCTAGATTCTGCGATTAGCAAATCATCCACAAAAATCCGTAGGGTCCCCTGGGCAGGCTGATCGCCAGCCAGCTCAAACTGCCAGGCTAGATGGTGCCAGCCATTTTCCAGGGATTGGCTAGCTTGTAAGACGCTTTGCGATCGCAGGCTGATGTAGGGATGCCCGTTGTCGATGCCCACCACGAGTCTGTGGTCGCTAGCATGGTTGCCTAGGGAGATGGTAGCCAGAATCGGCCCCATGCCGCTCGCCTGGGGTTCGGTTAGATTTACCCAGGCTTCAACGGTGAAGCTCTGATCGAGGGATAAGTCAGCCGCATCGCCGATGATCAGGTGATCATCCCGTCCGTCTAGGTAAATGGCGTGGGTGCTGCCCGTCTGGGGGGGAGGTGCTGGTTGCCACTTGTCGGCAGTATTTTCTAGCCCTGCAATGAGGGTCGCGGGGAGCAGGTTTTCAGCAGCATCGCGGAGGCGATCGCCCCTACCTTCATCCACCTTCCAGTAGGCCCACAGGTGCTCCTCCCGCCCGGTTAGATGACGCTGGTAGTTCTCGTAGATCTCGGTGGCGGTGCGGCTACTGTTCCACAGCCTCAGGTCGGTCACCAGCCCAGAGGTGACATTGAGCTGACCCTGGGCGTTGCGTTCGGGGCGATCGGTGTCGCCAACGTTCATCCGGTAGGCATAGAGCTTGGCCTCCAGTGCGGGCGACGGAGTTTCGACTAAAGCACCATTCAGGAAAAGCTGACGGCTACCACCATCGCTATAGACAGCGGCAAGATGCTGCCACTGGTTGGGGCGATCGGCAAACCAGAATTCGACCGTGTGAGGCTGGTTGGCGAGGGTGTGATTCAGCGCTAAGTAATCATTGTAGCCATCTAAAGCGGGAGCGAATCGGGGCGTATAGAGGGGGGGTTGGGCCGCCCGGTACAGATTTAGGGTTTGCAGATCGCGAGATAGGTAGGCCCAGTGGGGATTTGCCCCGGTAGCGGGTAGCCGATGCCGCTGCTCGTCAGTCAGCGTCCAGTAGGCTATTAAGCCTGGTTCATCTCCCCGCAGGCGGCGATCGCGCCCCTGTGCCAAATCAGCCTCAGTGCGATCGCCAGACCAAATTCGCACCTCTGCGATGAGTCCGCGGAATAGGGAACGCTCCCAGCTATTGGCGATCGCGTCCCAGCGTTGCAGCAGTGCTAGGTAAAGGGTGCGGCTAGCCGTGTAGGGAGCAATACCCTCCAGCGATGCAGCGCTCAACTGACTGTCTAGCGACAGCCGCAAGCTGCCCATCTCCCGATCGTACTGGCAAACAAGGTGATGCCAGGTATCGGCAGAGAGCTGGAGATCGGTGGCGACAAGCTCCTGATCGGCCACCTGCACCCAAACGGAGCCGTCCCGAATGCCCCATGCCCATGTAGCGGCGGCGGCGTTTACAATGGGGCCACGGGTACCCAGGATAGGATGGGTGCCTGATAAATTGGGCAGATTAACCCAGGCTTCCAGGGTGTAAGTGTCCGCTAGCCCCAGAGCTGCCGTAGAGGGCAAGACGCCATAGTCGCCCTGCCACTGGAGGAGCGTGGCGGGGTTGCGCACCCAGCGCACATCAGGGAAGATGCCGTACATGAGGGTCGCATCCTGATTGCCCGTAGAATTCGCCAGAGCGTGACCGCTGCCCGCCTCGATTGGTAAGTGAACCAGCAACCCAGTTTCGCTGCCGCTTAGATCGGCATGGCGACGGCGACGGAGTTCCTCATGCTCAATCCACCTATCCCAAATTCGTAACTGACTGACCTGCCCTTGCAGAGTACGGTAGTCGGCAAGGTTGTCAGATTCGCCCCGAAAAATGCCGATATAGAGGCTGCGGCAGGCTGGGAAGTCAGACAGCTCGCTGGTCAGCTCGGCCTCGCTATGGTCTAGCCGCAGATGTAGGCTTAGAGTCTGCTGCTCATATTTCCAGATGGCGGCTATGTAGTGCCAGGCCGTATCAAACTCGGCGGGGAAGCTTGTTGCATCAATCGCAGCGATGCTGCTGCCCACCCGCAAGCGGAGTTGCCCATCGGCAATGTCAACGAAGAATACGGCATCGCCCTCCCCTGATGCATCTAGCAAGTATTGGTTGCGATCGCGGGCAAACTTCACCCACAGCTCGATGGTGCCGCTGGTTCCAGGCACATAGGCAGGGCAGGTGATGAAGGTCTCGGGGTGATCAATCTCAACCGCCCGATCGATTACTTGCCAGCGGTCGGTCTGCTGATCTCCCTGGAGGAGCAGCGTCGCGATCGCGTTTGTCGCAGGCTGGGCACTGAGAGCTGCACTCAGAGCTGTGCCGGTGCCCTCATTGAGGGGCAAATCTATTGCTGGATCAAGGCCCTGCCAGGGCGCATTTCGCAACTGTTCCACCTCCGCTGCCGATAGCGCCCGATTCCAGGCTCGGAAGTGGCGCACCTGCCCCTTAAGAGGATTGCCAGCAATTTGCTCATAGTCGCTGCGGTTTTTGCCAATGTAGAGAGGACGGAAGCCTGGATATTCGCCGTTAGGTGTGCGATTGTCGCTCTCTTCTTGATCGATGGAAGCTGGAAGCAAGTCATCCAGGAAAAGCTCGCCCACAGCTCTCCGGCTTTGAGGCTCGTAGCGCCAGGTCGCCACGAGATGATGCCAGCGGGTTGAAAATTCTGATAGATTTCTTTGATCTAGGTCGATATCTGCGTCAAAGTTGGCGTCTGCGCTATCTTCTAGTCGGAATCGCAGCTTTCTGCTCCCACCGTTCCTAATTACGCTGATTACAAACGCTTTGTTTGTTTCAGGTTTTTCACCTCCTGTAGAAGCATCCAGCAGCACCGGCTCACGTTCCAGATCAAATTTCACCCACAGCTCTAGGGAGCCCGTTTCTCCAGGGGTAAAGAAGGGAACGTCAATAGCGTCTCCCCTTCCGTTACTGGCATTTCCCCTGCCATTGAGGGCGATCGCATAGTCGGCAATGAGCCACGTAGGGTTCGGGTGGGGTAACGACAGGGACTTAAACTTGACTGGATGATCGGAGGACAAATCATTGAGAATAGTGCGGCGGCCTTCATCCATCGGCAAGTAGACCAGCAGGCCCGGTTCTCCTCCCTCCAAGTCGGCATGGCTCAGCCGCTGGAGGTCGAGGGGCGATCGCATCGCATCCCACACCCGCACCTGGGTAATTTGTCCCTGGTAGCGGCGCAGGGCGGCGATGTCGTTAGTGCGGTTCAGGCCAACGAAGGGATGGGGGAATTCGGGCTTCACCCCGCTGCCAGAGCTAATCGCCGTCGCCCGAAATTCATCAATCGACAAACGGATGGTGGTCGTTGCCGTCGCGGCCTCAAACTGCCAGGCGATCGCCACTCGATGCATCGCTTCATCAAAGCTTGCTGCCAGTTCGTCCAGGGCAATTTGAGCGGTTGTGGCAGCTCCAGATGTATCGCCCACTCGGAAGGATAGGGCCTGACCCTGGATCTCCACCCTGAAGGGGGCAGTGCCATCAGGTCGGGATGCATCTAGCAAAACCTGGTCAATCTGCCGAGAGAACTGCATCCACAGCTCAATGGTGCCCACATTGCGAACGATGTAGGTAGACAGGTCGATATAGTCTGGAACGTACTCGTCAGACTGATTGATATTGAGTCCCTGGACCTGTCGGTTCAAGGTGGGGGGGGCAGTCACCGTCACCCACTGGCTGTTGATGTCTTGATCGGGGCGCAGATCGAGCTGCAGGGGATGGGCGGCGGTGGTGCGATCGCGCAGCTCCAGTCGGTGATCGGCATCGCATACCCAATAGGCTACCAGGTCACTCTCTGCGCCAGTGAGCCGGTGGTTCCAGTTAGCGGCAATGGTGCTGTCGTCACGGCTGACTGACCAGCAGCGGACTTCGCTGATGTCTCCCTGGAGGTAGGTCACCTGTCCCGAAGGGCTACGATGCCGTCCTAAATAAAGGAGAGCATCTTCAGGAATGCCCGCAGCAGCTATTGGCTGGCCGTTGGGCTGGCCGTCTATGAATAGCGTGTGGATTTGGGCGGGGCGATCGCAGCGCCAGGCCAGATGGTGCCAGATGTTGGCCTGAAGAACCGCTTCAGAAACCAGCTCATGCTCACCCCAGGTGGCTTTGAGCTGCCCCTGGTCAGTAACACAGAGCTGTAGGGGGGTGCGATCGCTCCCCACTAGCGGTAGCTCCGACCCCAGGGCAGGAAGGCGTACCCACAGTTCCAGGGTGAAGCTACTTGCGACCAATGCCAGCTCGCTGGCATAAGGAAGATAGAAGAACTGCTCCTCTCCACTCAAAGTGAGAACGGTATCTGGAAAGATTGGTAGGTTATCAACGGGCTGCCACTTCGGGTCGATGGGATCTGGCCCCACGTCCAGAATGGCCGTGTGCTCACTGGGCGACTGGTCAGGCACGGGCAGCGGTGGCTCCTCCGGATAGGCCGGGCCTTCGTGGTCGCTAATGCGGCGACCGTAGTTTTCCGTCATGGGTAAGTAAGCGACCAAATGCTCGGTTGTCGCCGGCGGAATTAGCGGTGGAGAGAGGCGATCGCTCGTCAGATCCTCAGGCGCAGAACTCGCCAGGGCAATATCCCAGATGCGCAGATCGGTGATTTGCCCATTGAAACTGTGGGTACCTGTGGCGGCATCGCGATTAGGGAACCGGGTAAAGCCCCCCGCCGGTAAGCCCCCCAGATAGGCTGGCCCTACCTGGTCGAGCCGGAACGTCGTCATCGGCTCTGGTAGAGGGAGGGGGGCAACTCGCTCACCGTCTACATAAAGACGATATTCAATGCCGTCCCGCTGCGTTTCATCGTAGACAAAGGTCAGATGATGCCACTGATCGACCGCGAGATTTGCAGATTCAAAGGCGAATTGCCCCAGCAGGGGTTGGCCGTTAAACCCCGTACACCAGGCGTAGCCATACAGCTTGCCCGCAGCCAGGTAGAACGTCAGGCCAGTGTCGCGATCGCCCTGGGTAAACAAAATCTGCTCATCGGCTGTTGCGCCAGGTTGGGGCTTAAACCAGAGCTGGAGAGAAAATTGCTCATAATACCCCAGCCCTCGCTGCTGAGAGTTATAGGGGTCAACCGCGTACTCTCCAGAGGCCAGGAGCTGGGAGTTTTGCAGCCGCACCGGATACTGATCGGCACTAAAGGTGAGCACCGCTGCTTGACGGTCGATGGGGTCGGGTAGCAGGGTTGCTTCAGTGTGGAGGTCGGGCTGGTAGAGGGTGGGGTCGCCACCGGGGTAGAGATGGGATCTAAACAGGGTGCGATCGCGCACAAGCCGCAAATCAGGCATGGGATCGTCCAGTCGCCAGTAGGCAACCAGCCCCGGCTCGGTGCCCACCAGTTGATGGTGCAGGGTCGCCTGCAGGGCGGCAGCAGACCGCTCAACAGCCCAAATCCTCACTTCCTTAAGCGTCCCCCGGAGGTAATGGCCCTCAAAATCACGCCCCAGGTAAAAGTCGGCTGGATCGGTGGTGGACTCCACATCGGGAAGGCTCTGGGATGTGCTAGCCAGGTCACCATTGATATAAAGATTGATACGGGGTGAAGCTGCTTGGGGCTGTACCACAACAGCGACGTGGGTCAGTTCATCCTCTGGAATGACCTGTTCGGAGGTGATAATAGTCTGATTGCTGAGGCTGAAGGTCAGTTGGCGGCTACTGGTCAACCCTAGCCCATAGGCCACCTGGCTTTGGTCGGCGTTTCCTTTGGTCATTAGGGGATGGACCTGGTCACCGCTAACGCTAAACCAGGCTTCAAGGGTAAATGCTTCCAGAGTCAGGTGGGATAGTTTGCCCGATACGTATGCATCTCGACCGTTAAAGTGTAAGGCATAGGGCGATAGCGGCAGCGGTAGGGGGTCCAGCACCAGGTCACCCTGGGTCCAGACAGGAATTGCGTGGTGAATGTGCCCTCCCAGCACGCCGGGATGGCTACGGAGGGGTTGCCCCTGCCCATCCTGGCGACTTGCCAGATCGGCAATCTCTAGCCCCATCGTCTCATGGAGAGGCCAGTAGCCGATCAGGTGTTCCTCACGCCCAGTAAACCGATGAAATCTGGATTTTGTAATATCTTCCTCACTACGAACTTTGTCCCACAGTCGGACTTCGGCAATTTGTCCTGAGAAGAAGTCATTGAGTAAGTCTTTACCGATGTTAATGACCTGTTCTGCCGCTGTCGTCGTAAAAGGAATGGGATCTCGCAGGGACCAGGTACTATCCAATACGCCGTTGATGTAGAACTTGAGTTGGTGGTACGGATCAGACTGTGTGATGCCGTTGACCGTAACCGCGACATGGGTAAACACGCCCGGCGCGATGGAGCGATCGCCCGTCAAATTTAGCCCCCGACGATTGGCCGGAATTGATGGCTGAAGGCCGGGAGGTACGGACTGGTGATCTGGCGGTAGGAACTGCCCCTTGGGATGGTTTTCCCAGCGGTGAGTGTCGTCAAGGGCGCTGGTGAAGAAAGCAAGCTGCCCCAGGGGCGTAACCCAAAACATAAACTGGGTAAGGGTTCCATCAGGGTTGCCGTTGGCAATGATAGGATGGGTGCCCGCCTCGGCAATCATCACCCATGCCTCCAGGGTAAAAGTTTTGGGAGTCAAATCCTGGGTGTTGGCAACGGCAACGAAGTCATTGGTGCCGTCAAACCGCAGCACCTTTTCAGCCATGTGAGACCCCTGGAGCGATCGCAACGCCCAGTCGAGATCGCCATAGCTCCAGCCCAGCTTACGGGAAAGCTTGAGGAACCGATAGATGCGATCGAGCTTGTGGGGAGTGAGGTTTGCCAGCCGATCATAGGGCGCGTCAAAGATCACCAGCTCATCTCCAACGCGGCGGATCACATAGGTAACATCATTATCTGCGTCCCATACTCGCCACTGCAGATTTGCGGTGTCAACCAGTACCTTAGTGTCTTTGGATAGAGAAACGCCCTGATCGGTGAATTCATTAGTCAGCCATGTTGGGGTCTCATTGTTGTTGAGCCGCAAATACAAAGCATCTTCAATGACTATTGCGCCATCCCGGAGGGAAACGGCATAGGTTCGTTGTAATGCTGTATTAAAGATGAGCCAGCGACTACCCCGCACCTCAACCTGTACTGCACCGAGGGGCTGAAACGTATCTGAGAATATGGTGTCTGGAAATACGGAGTCTTCCTTCTCGGTCCACAGCGGTTCGCGGTCTAGGGCAGGGACAAGATCCTCAACATCCTCTAACCGGGCGATGGTTTGCCGCTGCATGGGTATTTCAAACCGCTGTCGTTCGACATCACTCTCGATTTCCAGATGTCCCTGCTGGTCGCCCGTGTTGTTGATAAAGAAAAGCCGTGACAGCCCTGCCTGCACCTCATCGGGGCTTAAGTCTAGAAATAGCAGCGTGTTTAGCTCCTCTCGCGACAGACCCATCCTGGCGATGAAGGTTTCCACATCCTCCAGACTTCCCTTACCTGCCAAAGCCAGGGAGCCATAGTAGGCTGCCAGATCTGCGGGGGCGATCGCATCTTCTACCAGGGCATATTCCTGGGGCGAGAGCAGCAGTTCTTCACGGGCGATCGCCGGTTCCACTTCCACCAACAGCTCGTGAATGGCTTGCAGGCGAGCAGATAGAACCTGGGGGTCAACCTCTCTACTCCGGTAGGTGAGGGGCAACAGTTCCTCTACCATCGCTGGCTCAATTACGCCAAAGAGCCGATAGATATCCTGTAGCTTGAGCTTTAGTTGCTCCAGGTAGAGCCGCAGCTCTTCTAAAGGAAGGTGGAAGGGGAGGCTGGGGGGGAAGGTAGCCGCCGCCACCTGCTCGTATGGAGTCGGGGATGAGTCCTGGCTACGAGCCATCGCCTGCAGCACATCCTCCAGCACCTCATTCACCAAGTCGATATAGGGTACGAGGGTAAAGGTGTTCTCGCAGTCTAAAGGCATGTAAAAGAGGTGGGGTTGGCGGCCTTCTAACCGATGCCCCTCAGGCACAGCATTTTGGGAAATATTGCGCTCGATGAACCGCATTAAATCGACAAAATAGGCGGCTGGGCCAAAAATTGAGCGGCAGTGTTCCCCCTCTAAAAAGTCCAGGTTGCCAAATAGCTGAGTATAGCCGGGAATAGCCCGCTGGTGGTCAATGAAGGTTTTGGGAACGGTAGTAGGCAGGTTGTTGAACAGGGCATCTTTTACGGATAGAGAAGCTACGGCGTCTTTGATATTGCCCCAAAGTAAGGTCACTTGCTCTTGAATACGCTGGGCTTCCCAGTAAGCGCGGCGAGCTTTGCGGGAGTCGTTGCCAAAGTCTTTGGCGTACTGCCGTACAAATTGCTCCTCACTCAGAGATAGCACCTTGCTAACGGTACTGAGATCGGGATTGTTTTCTTTGAACTGCTCCAGCACTTCAAGGGCAGATAAAAGCTCAATGTTCGACATGGTGACCTCTTGGAGAACAAAGGGACTAGGCAGACGGAGAGGGATGCGGGTGGGAGCTACCAGATTACGTGAAGTATTGCTGTTTTGAAGTATTAGATTGTGTGTAGTCTGCTGCTATGCGGTGTGCCGCCGTCGCCGGGTTTCTACCTGGGTAGCAGACGATGAACCACCGGATGGGGTATCTCGGTCATCATCTTGACTCGATGCTTCTGCACTGCTATCGGCGATGCGATCGCCATCAAAGTCATCCTCGTCATTGGAGAAATCATCTGATTCGTCATCGGCATCGTAGCCGTCATCACCGCGATCATCGTCATCGTCATCGTCAAACGACTCAGATTCGGCAAAGCTGAACGAATCATCATCTAGGCTAGAGCGGCGGCTCACGGAGGATGAGTCTCCATCAGAGCTGTCGCTGCTGGCATCACTGGCAACACTGCTCACCGATGACGAACGGCTTTGCGATCGCGTAGAGACACTGTCTGATCGGTTAGCGGGCGCACTATTTGCCGACTGCCCGCCCTGCTGCTTCAGCAACATCAGGGCAACCAAAATTCCGGCAGCAATGCGGGTCGCGGTCGCCATATCCCCATCTTCTAGGGTGACTGAGAATTTTATCTGGGTAGCGCTGGCAGCACTGCTGCCTGCACTACTGCCGGGTTGGGCACTACTCTGATTACCTACTGCACCACTGGCAATGCTGGCATGTTGAGCTGCCACCGCCCCGGAGACGGCATTGGCGCGCGATCGCCCCCTCACCGCCAAAGGCTGGTTACTGACGCTGGGCAGGGATGCCCCCGTCCCGCCTGAAGCAGCATTACCTGGGGACGATCCTGAATTGCCAGGTGGAGCACCTTGCCCCCCACCAGACGCCGCAGCGGGATTAAGCCATTCCGAGGGCAGTCGGGGACGTCGCTTCACCCGCCGCCCAACATTGAGGAACTGGCTACCGCTGATGCTGGGGGCATTGAGGTTGCTACTAGAGCTGCTGGCAGAAGTTCCGCTGCCCCTAGAAGCACTATTGATGATTCGGCGGCTGGTGGTGCCCGTATCATCGACATAGCCGATTGGGTTGTCCCGCACAAATTGATAAAGGTTCAGGCCATCCCCAAATCCTGCTGGGTCAGGACTGAGCCATCGACCCAGCCAAGGTACGTAGTAGCGCGATCCATAGTCGTAGAACTGGCTGACGGCATCCCGCTCACGCCCCCCATAGCGGTAAACCTTGCGCTTGACCTCGCGATCGCCTCGACTTGCGATGAGGGCTGTCCCGCCATAGGGATAGTACTCCTCATAGGTAACAATCTTGGCCTCGTCGTCCAGTTCTAGAGCGACAGACCCTTGATGATTGCTCAGTTGATAGCGTACTTGCCGGTTGGGATCATTTTGCCGCCGCACGGTCCAGCGATAGACGGTGGCGATCTTCTCCTGATCCAGAGTTAGGTGGGTGCTGGTGCGTTCTTGCCTAACCTGGTTGCCGCGGCGAATACGATACACTTCATAGTCACCGATATACAGGGTTTCTTCAATCTCGATTTGCCCATCAATCTGACGTTCATAGACTTTGCGAGTGCGCCGCCCTGCCCCATCATAAACATAATATTCACTATCGCTGTTTCCGCCATTGTGGCGAATCACGTCTACAGATACCAATTGGTTCCGGTAGTTCCAGCGCATCTCCCGCAGGTGGTCTGCCTGCACGAGGTTGCCGTTGGGGTCGTAGGCATCCTCAAGGTCGGCGCTGCGAGTATTTTCTTGCTGGAGGATACCCCGATTAGAGGTGTCAGAAATCAGAATATTACGGGTAAACGCTGTGCCCCTGGCGACGTGCTGGATTCGGGTCAGATTCCCAGCAGAGTCGTAGGTATAGTTGCGGGTGTAGTTTTGCAAAGCCTGGACATTGTTCACATGAGGTAGGGGTAAAAAGCTGGCGTCGTCGGTTAATCCGCTGTGGCGAGGAGTGCGGTGGAGGCCAGGATGCTCGCGCCCGGTAGCCCGAACCAGGCGGTAGAGGGCATCATAACGATATGTCTGCCGGGGTGCGACCACGTTATTGTCGCCAAACACGGTGCGGTGGGAGTGATCGACGATCTCCGCCAGATTGCCCACCGGATCATAGCTGTACTGAATATCTTGAAGGATTGGGCTGTCCTGCTGGCGCTGACTCAGTAGGCGCGTCAGGTAGAAGGTGTTGGGGTCGTATCGATAGGTGGTGGTGACGCCGTTGCCATAGCCTACTTCTTCTCGCTGACTGCGGGCGTTATAGCGAATGTTGGAGACGATCGCCTGAAGCTGATTGTTGTTGGTCTCGCGGAACTGGAGCGATCGCACCCGCCCTGAGGTATGATACGCCTGCTGCACCATTTGCCCATCAGGTAACTGCAGCCGCTCTAGCCGCCCCAGGGCATCCCGAAAGCGTTGGGTGATAAATGGCTCCGCCTCCAGGGGGGGATTGTTTGACCAGTCAGGTGCTGTGCGATATTGGCGGCAGAAGCGGCGGCGGCTCTCGCGCCAGTCTCCATCAATGCTGTATTGGCTAAATTGTGTCCCCCCTGCCTGGTCGTAGCGGTTGAGAACTTGCCCACGCAGATTGCGATCGCCATCTGGATCAATGGTTTCGCCATACTCAATGCGCTCAGCCTGATAGCGCCTACCCTCGTGCTTTACCCAAACAGCCGTGGGGCGAGACAAAGCATCATATTCAGTAGAGATGCGAAATCCCCGACTGTCCCATCGCTGAATCTCATCCCCCCCAGCATTGTGCAGGCGTAGATGGGTACCCTGGTCCCCACTCTCCAGACGCAGCAGTCGCCCTTCCATGTCGTAGGTTATTCGGGCATTAAATATCTCGCCCTCCTCCTCTCTGGGGGCAAGGGAGGCAAACCGGGGGTCTTGCAGCTTGAGCGGATTGCCCAGCAGATCTAGCCAGGCCAAGGTGGTGAAAGGTTCACTTTCACGGGATACCTGATGCTGTTGCAGAATTTGCCGCCCCCAGCCGTCGAAGCCTCGTCGAGTAAAGGTTCCAAAGTATTCGCCAAAGCGTCTATCGAGCTGCGTTTGTTCTGCCCGCGACTGCGACCGATAGAAGGGAGAATCGGGCAGGGCATCGTTTGCGTCGTAGTAGCGCTCGTCCCAGGCTCCGTACTCGGTACGGGTGATGTAGCCCGTAGGCAGGTCCAGTCGGCGCACCCGCCCCAGGGGGTCATAATGGCGCACAGTGGCAACACCGTGGTAAGTCAGTGCTGGATCGGCTTGATAGTTGGGAGTATTAGAGTAAAACGGCTCGAACTGTTTGACGACTGCGCCTTTATTATTATAAACCGACCAGCCTGTAGTGATCCAGCGCTGATCTGCCCGTACTTCGGTAGCTGTGCCTGCTCCATTTAGCGCCAGAGCAGTGCCCCCCTCGGCCCGCTGTTTTTGCTGCACATCTCGGCCCAGGCCATCAAAGTATGTTAGAGAGATTTGCAGAGGAGATTCTGGCTGGTTATCCAAATCACTCGTGTAGATCTCCCGCTGTAGAGTCAGGGCATAGACGGGTTGGCCCTGCTGCTCCCACGCCATCACATCATAGAAGAAGCACTGGGTAGCGTTTTGCAGGTAGGCGTGGGGGTTTACCAGGAGGCGATCGCCCCGCCATTCCTCAAGTATTCGATAGTCGGAGAGGGGGCGATCGCCCCGCAGCCTATCCCCTTCCTGTCCATAATGGCTCATCACCCGCAGGTTACCGAGGGGGTCATACAGGTATTCGGTGATGTTGTGATTGATATCTTCTCCCCGCTTTGGTTGCAGGGTGTGATAGTCGGGCTGGACGGTCTGAACTAGGCTTTGTCCATCATTCAGCCTAGTTTCTGTGCGCACCATCAGCAATCGGTGGGCATCGTAGCCAACCTGGGTAACGGTGCCAAACTGATCGGCATACTGCTCTACCTGGTAGAACTGATCACGTCTCCCATAAGTTGCCTGAATACCCGGATCAAAGTAGTAGAAGCGTTGTTCATTTTCCCTATCCCGCCGTATGGTGACCCAGGCACCGCCATCAGCGTCCAGGCTGAGTAGTTTATCCGCAATATTGGAGGTTTCTGTCGGCTGAATTAGCCGCTCAACTCCATCTTGCGGATACATTGCGGTTTCAGCATGGTGCAGCAGGGCACGGCTACCTGCCTGTCCGGGGGGTAAAACCTCTGTCTGCTCCTCATTCCAGTAACGATATCGCTTCCACGACATCAACCGTGCTCCTGTGGAAGACTGATCAAAATCTACAGCAGTTTGCTCCGGATTGGGGTAAGTGCTTTTGAACTGATCCCAGCCTAGAGGAGCGTTAGGAAGTTCCGCTAGCTCAAATACTTGCGTTTGGGCAGGAATCCCCAGCCTGTAGGCATCCTGGGTGAGGTGGATATAGTCTTCAACTGTGTATTTGCCCTGGGTTCTGCCCTGATCGGGATGTTCGGGAGAGGCTGAACGGGCATAGGCGACCTCGGCACTGTGGGTGAGCTGCCCATAATCATCGTGGCGCAGGTAAAACCGATGCATGATTCTAGGATCTGAAGGATTGCGCTCATAGTGATAGGTGATGGCTGCGCGAGGCAGCGCCATGTATACCGAAGCAGGCGTGCCCTCGGCGGGCTGCATTAGCCGCAGGGTATAGTTTTGCTCCTGCACGGTGTAGGGGTGTCTTTCGGAGGCTGCCCCATCCAACCCATACACCTCTTGCCGCAAAATCCGTCCCCGCAGTGCTCGATGCGCTTCTTGCACACTGTCGGGATCAGCTAAGGACTCAAATCCGCTGTCCTCCAAAAATGCTTGTTGCGTATAGTATTCGGCTGCAAACTGATGAGAGAGGCCCTGGTGTGCAGCAGTGCCCGTATGATACCAGGTTTTAGTGTAAATGGGAGGAACATGGAAATCGGCATCAGCAGGGTCGGGGGCATTCTGACTCGCCCCTAATTGATGGAACTGCTCAAAGGTTTCTGTGTCCCATTGCTCCACCAGCCCAAACCCGGCAAACTCCCGCTCCCGAAACTCATAGGCACCGTGGTGGTAGGCGAAGCGGCTGACGCGACGCGATCGCGCAATTAAATCTACTTGCTCAATGCGTTCTACCACCTGCACTGGAAACGGTAGCCGCGTCAGCCAGGGGCGGTTTGCCTGCCGGTCTGCCAGGTAAAAATAGGTCGAAGGAGCATAGTAAATCCGGTTGATGGCTCCCATGTGGTTATCAATTTCGGTCAGCAGGTGGGGTTTGACTCCGCCTGTGAAATCGTAAAACTGCTGGGACGTTGCCACTCCCCCTTGGGTAAACACCAGGCACGCCGTCCCGTTGCCCAGAACATCAGCAAACTGGATTTGGCTCAGGGATGAATAGTTAGCTGGAAGGGGAATGCGTATTGGAGAACTGAACCCGTTGCCGCTCTGGTTGTAATACACCCAAACGTAGCGGCTATCAACATAGACCAGATCTGAGGTGCCGGAACCATCGATGTCTACCAGGAAAATGCGGGCTGCGTCCATCCCTTCACCAAAGTGGGGTGCTCCGTCCATACTGACTTTTGCCCCAAACTTTCCATAGCCCAAGTTGGGCCAGTACACCACCTCGCCATTGCGGACCCGCACCCGATCGCTCAAGCCATCACCACCCATGTCGGCAAACATCAGCTTTTCAGTAGCAGCGGCACTGGGAGAGAG
Organism: Elainellaceae cyanobacterium; assembly: GCA_050331615.1. GTDB lineage: Bacteria > Cyanobacteriota > Cyanobacteriia > CAKZMO01 > CAKZMO01 > JAYKGU01. The sequence goes on along the minus strand of JBHJGR010000047.1, from coordinate 7,201 downwards.
AGGGAGGTCGGGCGATCGCCCCACCACCATTGCCCCACCATGACCATCGCGCCCTGCCGAGGGGTACACCTTGACCCGATTCTCTTCAAATACCAGCAAGTCTGCGCTGCCATCCCCGGTCACGTCAGTATATTCGGCCACAGGATTGCCATAGTCGATGGGCGATCGCCCGTAGGGCTGAAAGCTCGTCCAGGTATGCTCATCAACCCGTTCATAGAGACCAGAGCGTCCAGGGGTGCGCAGGGTGGCGCGGGTATACAGCCCATCGCTAAGGGCATAGACGGGGGCAGGCTGGTTGCGCTCCACTGGAAATGCTGCAGGCGCATGGGCGTCCCCATAGCTGCCGTTTCCCTGCGCCCGCCAGTAGAGGGTGATACCGTGCTGGTCATACAGCAACCCAGAAATTCCTTCCCCGTACAGGTCTAGTAGTTGATAGCCACTGCCCCCATCAAAGCGGTTTTCTAGGGGATGAGATGGCTCCCGCAGGAGGGGCTGAAAGCTAGATTGGGTCGCATCAAAGTCGGAATATTGGAAGGTAAGCGGCGGTAATGGCTGACGCTCATAGGTTCCAGATGGTTGACGGAGATAGCCCACATACTGGACCGAAGTCAGCATCGTCAGCACCGGGGATTCTCGATAGGTGAGGTGAATAGCCCGCTCCAGGCAGTCTGGAGTAGCCAACTCTTCGGGAAAGTGATGAAAAATGAGGATATTGCGGCAGAGACGATGGGTGCGTACTTCAAACCCAGCCCGATAGTCAGAGAAGGGGTCGGGGCGCTGCCCCCAGGACCGAGTTGGCCGGGTCGTCAGAGTTGTCGGGTTGTTCAGGTCATACTCGCCATAGTCCAACACAATGCTGAAAGCATAGGAACCCCTTGAGAAATTGCCGTACTGAATTTTGTGCAGATAGGTCTGGGCGGTTTGAACGCGATCGCCCTCATTTAAGCGGGGGGCAATGCCGACCCCATCTTCTCGTTTGTAGTGATATTGAATCCGGTTGCCCCGGTCATCTTCCGTCTGCTCTAATAACCAGGAAAAGACTTGTAGGGGATGATCGGGATGAACGATGCGAGCTGTGGGCGATCGCCCATAGACGCTGGTAATTTGGTCTGGTGTGATAACGCGCCAGTGCTCGTCTCCATCATCAATGCGTGTCCATCGCTCAATACGCAGAAACTGTCCTTCTGTTCGCGGACGGTAGCGGCGCACTCGATAGGCTATCCGAATCCCCTGGTCGAACTCGTCTCGGCTTTCTTCATCTAATACCCAACCGCTCTCTCGCTGCTGTAAAGCACGCACCAGATACTCAGCGTCCGAAAAGACGAACTCATCCAGTTCTGAGTAATCAGGCAGCCTTTTTTCCGTTCTTCGGGTAATATGGGGTACAGACAGGCTAAATCCCAGACCAAATATTCCCTGAGATGCTCCAGAGCTGTAGTTCAGCTTCAGGTCAGGCTCCAGCCCCCGGGCCGGTGGTGTCATGATGGGAATTGCAAAGCTGCCCGTACCGGTGAATGGGCTTGATTCAAAGGTTTCCCCAATCCCCTTAATTGCCCCTCCTCCCTTAGGCAAGCGAACTTGAGGAATGTTAATGTCAGCCTGGGGGGTCTTCATGGCGTTGTGGGTCCTAACCTAGATTATTGCTTTGAGTCTGTTTAAGTAGTCTGCTGCTTTCTTAAATTAAAAGCGTATTTGAAGAGCTTGCAGACACTCCAGTTCACTACTAGGGCTTTTGTATGCCCCAATATTGCCTGGTCAGCAAAGCTGGCCAGGCAGCGAGGAAGTAGAATCATTTAGAGCTTTAAAGTATATTATTTATGAGCTTCAAAGTAGAAGCTTAAGGCATCTCACTGACAGCTATTTTCTTCTTTTATTTTCTTCTTTAAGGTAAAATCGAATATACTGATCATCAACTGGTCGTTAATAGGTACATAACACCTTCAGAGAAGTTGTTACATACAAGCTCTCATTAGTCGATGTCAACCGATGTCAAAGGTCGCAACGCAGCGCTAATTGCGGTTTGGCAATGGATAGTAACCGAAGCCACAGACTTTACGACTACAGCGCATCGTTTACATCGCGAAACTTAGTTTTCATACTGATTTTACAAGGAAACTTTTTTAATGTAAGCCCCTTTTTCATTTTGTTATGTAGCTCAACATTTAGCCACATATAAATCGGACAAGCCTGCCTCAATCCTGGTTGACTGACAAATCTGACTCCCCCTTATCACCAACGAGTGGGAGGCGCTGACAGTGGAGTTCCGGGACGGGCAGCAGCGAGTGCTGTACCAAAGTTGGGCGCGATCCGAAGCAGGCTATTGCCTGGACATCAGGACGGAGCCACCGGAGGGAATATGAATCAGCCCTTATCTTGAGTAAGGCATCCTCAACATCGCTGGCGAAGACCACCGCTTCGTCTTTTTTCAAGGGGTTCACATGCTGTTCGATGGTCGCCAGGATCGCCCCTGGAAACCGGACGAACCCCGCAAGAATGAGTTAGCCTTCATCGGGCGCAATCTGGAGCAAATGAGCCTGGCAGAGTGCTTTCGAGCTTGTTTGGTGTAAAACCTTCAAATTTTGGATTTTAGATTTTGGATTTTGGATAAGTTCCGTAGGGTGCGTTAGGCGTAGCCGTGAGGCACCAGATATTCAGACTAACTGTAACCTATGCCAAATATGGGTTTGCCAATCCAAAATCGAGAATTGGTATTACGCATTCGAAAGAAGAATTTTGTGATGACTGCCCATGCCCAACTCTAAAACGCAGGATCTGCTTGAGTCGCTATGCTCAGATATGGGATGCTACGACCCAGTCCATTATCACCACCCTGAACTTCGAGTCTTCCTCAGTACTTGATCTGTCATGGCATCCGCAAGGCGATCGCCTCTCCCTCAGCGGTAATCAGAGCATCAAAACCTGGCAGCGGCAAGACTGGGATGATGACCCAACCGTGCGAGACATCGGCGGAGCCAGTGGGGCGATCGCCTGGTCACCCGATGGCACTTACCTTGCCTCTGGCAATAACGATCGCTCGGTGCTGGTATGGGAGGAGGACATTCCTTATCCCTGGCAGATGCAGGGCTTTCCAGACAAAGTCCGAACTCACTTCTCCTCGCCTCCGCTGCGGCAGATGGCTCTTCGGCGACCAAGAATGAGCAACAGAGCCAGTAGCGCTCTTCTTTTTTCAAGTAGCAAAATGGGGGCGATCGCCACCCAGCAGCAATGCAAACCCGCCAATTGTGTACAAGGAAGGCAGAATGCCAGCTTTAGATTTGAGACTGTACAAGCCCAAAGTTAGTTCAGAAAATCCAAAATGAGAATTGCTGCCATAGAGCTGTAGAAAGCTTGAGCCGCCGTAGGGAGAAATCAGCAACCATCTGAGTTTTCCTCAACAGCAGGACGACAATCAGCTGTCTTGGGAATGCTCAGGTTTCTCAATCAAAGTTTCAGCCATCATAATGGCAGTCGAGATTAGGACACGCTCTTGCTGCCCCCTCGCTTCCCCGTCACCAATTTCTGTATAGATGTGGGGGTTTGCCAGCATACCAGCTAGTAGTTGAGCAGCAATTTCTCTGATGCTTGAATTAGAAAAAGGCACGATTTTGGGATTTCTTGTAAACCAACAGTAAGTAGAACTGCATTGAAAAACGAAGGTTAGAAAACCGGGGGAGCGCCCCAGTTTTCTAACATGAATTTAATTGTGCCGACCTACTTAATAGGTAATCAGAATGAACCATCGCTAGTCTCTATCCCCAGAAGGAAGATGGGGCTTATCGGATCAGGCTATTTGTGGTAATAGGCGCTGATGCCGACAGGCTCCACTGCCCTGTAAATTGCATCACTATTTGCCCATTGCTTCACCATCCTTGAACACCACTGAGCCGGGTATCTGTCCAAATTATGTTTTTTCAACTGGGTAAAGCCGCCCTCACTGTCATCCTTTGTTTTGGTTTGGGAGGCTTGCCGCTGGTGGGATGGATTGTCCGGGCAGTCTCAGGCAAGGATTTGTCGCAGCGGGGCACTGGCAATGTCAGCGTTGCCGCTGCGTTTCAGCAGGTGGGCGTGCTCGTCGGCATTCTGGCCGCCCTTGCGGAGGCCGCCAAAGGCATCGGAGCCGTGCTGCTGGCCCGCTGGCTGCTCCCCCAGCAACCTGTTTGGGAACTGCTGGCTTTGATGAGTCTGGTGGTGGGACGCTATCGCTATGGGGGCAGTGCGGGCAGCACTAACGCGTTTTGGGGACTGCTCTTCCACACGCCGATGGTCGCGATCGCCACAGCAGCCGTAGGTGGGTTGGGCTACGGCTTGGTGCGACGGCCCCGGTTCTGGCAGTACGCGGTGCTGGTATTGTTTTGCCTGGGAATGGGGGTTCGATACCCGGACGAACCAGGGCGAATTGGGGGGGCGATCGCCCTCTGTCTGCTGCTGGCCTGGATTTACCGCCAGCTACCCAATGACCTCACCCAGGGCGACTTTCTACACTCCCTGGATCAGTCCCTTAAGGCGGAGCAGGTGGGTCAAAAGGCGGCAACTTTGTCGGATCTCAAACGAGCAGGCTATCCCATAACAGAGGGCTGGGCCGTGGCAAAAGGAGCGGATTTACAACCGATCTTGGATACCCTGGAGCCGACCAAAGATGAACCTTTGATTGTCCGCTCTTCAGCAGTAGGGGAAGACCAGCTCGGGGCTTCTGCTGCCGGTCAGTATGAAACCGTCGCTAATGTCAACAGCCGCGACCAGCTGCGCCAGGCCATTGACCAGTGCTTTGCCTCCTACGACGCGCCTGCTGCCGTGCGCTATCGGCAAGACCGGGGGCTGGAGGACAGTGCCATGGCGGCCCTGATTCAGCGGCAGGTATCGGGACGGTTCTCTGGCGTAGCCTTCAGCCGTGACCCCGTTACCCAGCAGCCCGGGACGGTGTTGGTGGAAGGACTGCCGGGGGGAGCAGACCAGGTGGTGTCGGGGGAAGCCACGCCAGAGCAATATCGGGTAACAGTTCGCTCTGCCGATTTGGAGGTACAGTCAACCCCAGGGGAGCTGCCAGAATCGGTCGATTTGCCGGTGGAGGGAACCGGGGCGGTGCCCCAGCGGGTAGTGCAGCAGGTGGCCTACCTGGCGCGGCAGGTGGAGCACCACTACCACGGCATTCCTCAAGATATCGAGTGGACCGATGATGGCGATCGCCTCTGGCTGCTCCAGTCCCGCCCCATCACCACCCTGCTACCCATCTGGACCCGCAAGATTGCCTCGGAAGTGCTGCCGGGAGTGATTCGGCCCCTCACCTGGTCGATTAACCAGCCTGTCACCTGCGGCGTCTGGGGCGAGATATTTACGGTGATGCTGGGGGACCGGGGCGATGACCTGGACTTCGCCCAGACCGCTACCCTCCACTACGCCCACACCTATTTCAACGCCTCCTTGATTGGCAGCATCTTTGAACGGCTGGGGCTGCCTGCCGAGAGCCTGGAGTTTTTGACCCTGGGGGAGTCCTTCAGCCGTCCCTCCCTGTCCACACTAGGGCGCAATCTGCCGGGGCTGGGGCGGCTACTGCGGCGGGAGTGGCGGCTAGAGCAGCACTTTCAGCAGGACGAGCGGGACTGTTTTGCCCCAGAGCTAGACCGCCTGAGCCAGCAGTCCCTGGAGGCGATCGCCCCCTCCGATCTCCAGCAGCACGTCGAAGCCGTGCTGGCAGTGCTGACCAGGGCCACCTACTACAACATCCTGGCTCCCCTGAGTGCTTCACTGCGGCAGGCGGTGCTCCCCGTTGAGGAAGATGCGCTGGACTACAGCCAGACGCCAGAGGTGGCGGCGCTGCGATCGCTCCAGTCCCTCGCCCTGGAAACCCGGCAGCAGTTCGAAGCGGCAGGAAGTTTAGAGAACCTGGAAACGGCAGTCAAAACCAACGGCACCAAGGGATTACTAGACGCCCTGGAAAATGCCCCCCAGGGAAAGGCCCTCCTCAAACGGCTGCACGCCATTGTCGCGGAGTACGGCTACCTGAGCGAATCGGCCACCGACATCGCCGTTCCCACCTGGCGCGAAAATCCTGAACCAGCTTACAACCTGTTCACCCAGTTCGTGCAGCAGTCGCCCCAGCCGCCGCGATCGCCCCAGCATCAGGGCTGGCTGGCCCGCCAGGTGCAGCGCCGCATCCAGCTCAAGGGCCAGGTGGCAGTGGTGTATAACCGCTCCCTGGCGGAACTGCGGCGAGGTTTTCTGGCCCTGGCCCACCAGTGGCATCAGGCTGGACATCTGACCCAGCCCCAGGACATCTTTCTGCTCACCTGGGAGGAGGTGCAGCAGGCCATCCAGCAGCAGGCGGGCTGGGGGAAATTGCAGGAACAGGTTGAGCACCGCCGCGCCCAACTCGCTGCCTACCAGGAATTATCAGATGTCCCTGCCGTGGTTTATGGCAATCAGGCTCCCGACCTAGACACGCTCACAACAGATACGACTGACTCCAAGACTCAGCTTCAGGGCATTGGGGCCAGTGCCGGACAGGTGGAAGGGCGGGTTAAGGTGGTGCGCGACTGGCAAAACTTGCCCCAGATTGACCGCGAGACGATTCTGGCGGTACCCTACACTGATGCTGGATGGGCACCCCTGCTGGCCCAGGCTGGTGGCCTGATTTCCGAGGTGGGAGGGCGGCTCTCCCACGGGGCGATCGTGGCCCGAGAGTACGGCATTCCGGCGGTGATGAACGTGGCCCAGGCCACCCAGCGGCTGCGGGACGGGCAGCGGGTGCGCCTGCATGGCCAGTCGGGTCGAGTAGAGCTGTTGGAGGACGAATGACCCATGTTTGCCCCGTTTATTCCCCCGTCGGCCCAGCGTTTGAGCGATAGGGATGCGATCGCCCTCCTGCACCGCCTCCGCCGCAAACCCGTTCCAGTGCCCGGTCTGATATCTGCCGAGTCCCCGACGATTTTGACTACTCCCCGGTCTGAAGACACGGGGATTCGCAAGTAGCCCAGATGCGGACTCTTGCAGGCGAAGTCAAAACGCCCCTACTGAGTTCTGCCAGATTGATACCGACAGTTCCCGCTACTTTTCTAATCACGTTTGCAGCACCATTGGCATCTGCATTCACATACCAGTTCATTGCGGTACGGAATAGGCCACGCTTCACTCGCTTACCGGATGACTCCCACTGGTCGGGTTTTTCACCGTGCTTGGGTAGAAAATCACCGTCAATAAACGAAGC
>JBHJGR010000046.1:0-2125 GCA_050331615.1 Elainellaceae cyanobacterium | reverse complement strand
CATCTGGCCAACGAACTCCTGCACGCCTTCGGACATCGTTGGCCCGGCCAGAATCGAATTAGCGGTGATGCCGGTGCCTGCGGTCGTTTCAGCGATACCTCGGGCGATCGCAATCTGAGCGGTTTTGGTCATGCCGTAGTGGATCATCTCTTCGGGGACATGCACGGCTGACTCGCTGGAGATAAAAAGGAACCGATCTTCCCACGAAAGTCACTTCATCAAAGTTAACGATTGAAATTGTTCCCCGTTAGGAACCGTGATGCAAAATGGGAGTGACCACTGAGTGAGGACGGTTCCATGAAAACGGCATCCACTGCTACACCGGCCCTGCTTCTCGCCTGCGACCTGGGCAAATCTGGCGGCAAGTTCTTCTATAAGCTTTTGGATAGGAGCAGCGACCAGCAGAAACGCTCGACGCAGGCGCTCTGGATGGATTCCGAGGTCGCTCACCGTTCGGTTTCGGTGGTGAACCAGGTCGGGACAGGGGGGCGATCGCAGGACAACGCCTGGTATCGGGTGGGCGAGACGCTGACATTTGTTGGCAAAGCCGCCCAGGCCCACCTCGAATACAACAGCTTCAAGGAGGACAAATCCCTCAAAGCTCCCGAACGCATCGCTGGCGCACTGGGGGCGATCGCCCACGCTCACCATCTGCCTTCCCGGTTCGCCGCTGTCGTCTGGGTTCTGCTGCCCATCCATGAACTGAGTACTCGAAGCGCGATCGCCACGCGGTTACAAGAAATTTGCCGGGGATTTCATTTCCAGGATCAGCAGGCGTACCAGATTGCCCTCTCCCTCAGCTTTCGCCCTGAAGGCTATGGCATCTACGTCAACCGCAAGCAGCAGCTTGAGAAGACGGGGATGGCGATCGCTCAGCGCACGACCTGGGTGGAGATGCTGGGTCACCGCAACGGCACGCAGTTGGCCTTCGAGACGGGCACGCTGAATGTCGCCAAATCTACTTCAAAGTTTCCGGGGTTCTGGGAGGTCTTCGAGAAGGCGGCGATCGCCTCGGGCGTCTCGTCACCGGACTACGGAGTGCTGCTCCGGGCACTGGAGACGGGGAACGCCCAGCAGTACTCGGCAGCGAAGGACGAGCGGATTGACCTGAGTGCTGCGATTCAGCAGGTGGAGTCGGGCTATCTGGCGGCACTGGCACCGCATTTCAATGATCATCTGATTCCCGGTCTGGCAGCGAGGCAGGGTGATGTGGTGCTTGCAGGTGGAGCCGCTTATCTGATGCGCTCGGCCCTGCGGCGATACTTCGAGGATCGAGGTTTTGGCGATCGCCTCAGCTTTGCTTGGGAGGGGGATGCCGAGCTGTGGCGGTGGCTGAGTGAACAGCTTCTGGAGGTGCATGAAACACCTTCCATCCCGGTGCGCATGTTGGATTGCTTTGGCGTTTTCCAAGCACTGCTGGGTGAGAAGCAAAGGATGCGAGGGGCAGCTTGATGGCAAAACCTCCTGGAGCCAGACCTTCTAGAGATAAACCTGACAGAGATAAAGCTTCCCCTGAGCGGGTGAAGCTGACCTACAACGCCGCGAAATCCTCACAGGCTGGGGTGGTGCTGGACTACTTGCTCAAGAATGACTGTTTTGACAGCCGTCAGGGGCGCGACAAGGTCATTGATGCCCTTTCTGCGTTCTATCGTCCCGCCGCTGAGGAGAGGCGGGGTCAGCTATCGGAGGAGGAATTGCGGCAGGTGGCCGAGTACTGTGTGGAAGTGCTGGCCAAACAAATTGAGACGCTCTGCGAAAGCTACAGCCTGGAAAGTCCCCTGACATCGGCTGTGGAACCACAGGACTCAGACGAACCGGAGGAACTAACAGGGCGACTGGAGGTGGTTTTGGCCGAGGGACTGCGGGCGATCGCCAATGCCATTGCCACAGGCAACCGGCCTAGCAAACGTTCCTCCGGCAGAACCATAAGTAATGGCGTTCATGGCTTTGATGACGGCAATGAGGAGGATATTGGTGCTGAAGGTGAGTCAGTTGCTAACTTTGACGCGAATCAGGGAGTAGAAATGGACGGCACTGAGCTAGGCGATTTAGACGACCTGCTTGAGACCCAGGATATCGAAATAAAGGATGTTCAAATCTCGGAAGGCTCCGATGAGTTTTTCGC
>JBHJGR010000045.1:0-13014 GCA_050331615.1 Elainellaceae cyanobacterium | reverse complement strand
GTCGGGGTTGCCGTCTTCGATCGGCAGATTCACGCCTGGGTAGCCCCCGAACGGGGACAGCAGCACCTGGGTAAGCTGATTGAACGCCTTACCCCCATTCAGCCCACCCTGCTGGAACCGGACTATTTCGGGGCTGCCAGTGCCCTGGTGAACCAGCAAACCCGCCGCGCCCTGGTGGTGATGATTACTGAAATTGTGGACGCGATCGCCTCGGCTGAACTGCTAGCAGCCATGGGACGACTCGCTCCCCGCTACCTCCCTTTCTGCGTCACCCTGCGCGATCCCGAAGTGGATCAGCAGGCCCATGCCCCATCGGAGACGCTGACGGGAGCCTATGCCCGCGCCGTTGCCCTTGACCTGCTAGATCAGCGCCAGCTCGCCTTTGCCAAGCTCAAGCAGCGGGGGGTGCTGGTGCTGGACGCGCCTGCCCACCAAATTTCTAATCAGCTTGTCGATCGCTATCTACAGCTCAAAGCAAGAGGGCAGCTATAGCGTTCAAAGGCTGGCAACCGAGACCAAAGCAAAGGCCATTCTTCCCGACCGACTCTGCACGACCTGGCGTTGTTGGCTAAGCTGAGGGGGATGATTTTTAAGGTTTCGCTCTAGAGTCCGGTCGAGGAAATCCTCATCCAGCGGGTGCTCGGAGTATTCAGAATTTATGGCTGATCTGATTCTGTTTTGGCATCGGCGCGACCTGCGCATTACCGACAACGTCGGGCTAACGGCGGCGCGATCGCAATCTCCCAAAGTCATCGGCGTATTTTGCCTGGATCCCCATATCCTCAAAGCAAAGGACGTGGCCGCAGCTCGGGTTACCTACCTGATGGGCAGCTTGGCAGAGCTGCAGGACAGCTACGATCGTGCTGGCAGTCAGCTATTGACGCTGCATGCTCCTCCCGAAACCGCAATCCCGGCCCTGGCGGATGCGCTGAAAGCCACTGCGGTCTACTGGAACTGGGATGTGGAACCCTATGCCCAGCATCGGGATGAAGCCGTCTGCACCGCCCTGAAAGAACTGGGCATCCAGGTCCATAACAGTTGGGACCAGCTCCTCCACGCCCCCGGCGAGGTGCGCACTGGCAGCGGCTCGCCATACACGGTCTACACCCCCTTCTGGCGTAACTGGAACCGCCAGCCGAAAGCCGAGCCCGTCCCCGCCCTGGCCGATGCTCAGCGCCTCAGCACCGAAGAGCAGCAGTTGGCGACAGACGCTGGGGCGATCGCCCTACCCACGGCCAAAGATTTGGGCTTTGTCTGGGAAAACGAGCTGCTGCTAGCTCCGGGGGAACAGGCTGCCTATGAACGGCTGGAGGCTTTTTGTGAGGGCGATCGCACCATTGCAGAATATGACGACCAGCGGGATTTCCCGGCAATGCCCGCTACCTCCCGCCTGAGCGCTGCCCTCAAATTTGGCACCATCGGCATCCGCACCGTCTGGCAAATGGCCGACGCCGCCCTCAGCCGCAGCCGCAGCGATGAAACCCACCGCAATATCCAGACCTGGCAGCAGGAGCTGGCCTGGCGCGAGTTTTACCAGCACTGCATGTACTTCTTCCCAGAGCTGGCGGACGGTCCTTACCGTGAGCCGTTCAAAGATTTTCCCTGGGAGAACAATGAGGATCATTTCCAGGCGTGGTGCGAGGGACGGACGGGCTACCCCATTGTGGATGCGGCCATGCGCCAGCTCAACGAAATTGGCTGGATGCACAACCGCTGCCGCATGATTGTGGCCAGCTTCCTAACCAAAGATTTAATCATCGACTGGCGCTGGGGTGAGGCGTACTTTATGCAGCGGCTGTATGACGGGGACCTATCCGCTAACAACGGCGGCTGGCAGTGGAGCGCCTCCAGCGGCATGGACCCCAAGCCTCTGCGCATCTTCAACCCGGCTAGCCAGGCCAAGAAATATGACCCCGAAGCGGACTATATCCGCCATTGGCTGCCCGAGCTTCGCAGCCTGGATACGGAGATGCTGGTGACCGGCAATATCCCTGAGGAAGAGTGCGATCGCTGCGACTACCCCCGCCCGATTGTGGACCACAAGCAGCAGCAGCAGCGGTTTAAGCAAATCTACAAAGCCCAGAAGGGTTAAGGGTAATGTGAAAAGTGGTGGAGGATACCCTTACGAATGCAGGCTGACCTGCTATAACGAATACAGACCCCAACGATTGGTTTCGTTACTAGTTACGTGTACCTATGGCAGACTTGAGTGGAGCTTGGCTCGGAACATACTGGCAGAAGGGCAGCCCGACCCGATTTGAAGCTACCTTCGTGCAGGGCGGCAATACCCTCAGCGGCAGGGTGCTGGACGACAACCCCCTCGGCGAAGCTCAGATTAACGGGGAGGTCATTGGTCGCAGCGTTAGCTTTACCAAGCGCTATATCGCTTCTGCTCCCTATGTGGTGCAGTATTCGGGAACTATTTCGGAGGACGGAGATTTTGTCTCGGGGAAATGGTCCATCGATGCCCGCAACAGCGGCAACTGGGAAGCTCGCCGCAGCGGCGACAGCCTGATTGCCGAGCTCAAAAACCAGGTTGAAAAGACCGAGAAAACCCCCGAGTTGGTAGGCGCACCCTAGCACCCACTTTCTTTAGCTATGCGCGCCTGGGGCACATACCCCTACGTGCCATTGATTGTGCTCAGGCACTTACTTGAGCATTGGTTGCGTCCGGCGATCGCGGAAAAACGCCGAAATTTCTGCCTGGCTCAGCGTCGGGTCGGTATTGGTTGAATGGATAATGGCATAGCCACGGGTCACCAGTTCCGTGGGTGTAAAGGGCAATCCGTGATAGTCAACGCCAAAGGGCTCTCCGGCACGATTAAAGTCTGCTAATTGATAGCCTAGGTACCGGGCATAAATCGCTAGCAGCAGGTCTTCTCCCATATTCACGTATAGCCACTGCTCAGGGTGATTGAGTTCACCCTGCTGATAGAGCTGCTCAATTACTGGATAGGCGACGGCGTAGCTGCCACCCTGACAGTGTTCGGAGGGGACATAGCCATTGGCGATCGCCGTTTGAATCACGGTACTCATGCGGCGAAATTCGCGGCGGTGGGTCAAGAAGTAGAGTAGGGACAAATGGTTTTTCTTCAAGTCCCTAAATCTAATTCGGTTAGCGTAAGCCGTAATCAGATTGGACCACTTAGGTGCCTGACGCACCTCTCCCTGGGGCGTTAATCGATAAGTCCCAGCGAGTCCTACCTCCGGGTGCTGACGAAAGAAGCGGGTAATGTTTGCGGAGAAAGGAGCAATGACCAGTGCATCGGTGTCTAGCTTCAGCAGGAAAGAAAAGGGGCGGTATTGCTCATAAGCCCGCCTCAGTCCTAGTAAGTTACGGCTGCAGGATCGACCCCAAATACCGTCTGACCATTGGGAGTGCCAAGGGCAGGGAACCGATGTCAGCTTCCCAGAGTAGCGCTGCTCCAAACCCTGTAGCCGCTGCGGATCGGTGGCGTCATTGATAGCGATAACGCCTTTGATGCCGGCTTCGTAGTGGAAGAGGCTGTCGAGCGCCTCGATGGCATCGGCCAGATGGCTCTGGCTAGGGCCAACGTGAATTAAGCCAACAAACGCTTCGGTTTGTTCTGTGACCGCCGGTATAGTGACCATTAGATGTCTCTGCCGCGATTGGTTAACTTGAGCACATAAACATAAATAAGGCTAGTGGGGTGCACTCCAACATAGCGTCGTTTATTTATGGCTACCTACTTACTAACCAATACTTGATCTGGCTGGCGACCCTAACCACCCAAGGTCAGACTCCAAAAGTCAGACTTTAAGGCTCTAAACCGGCGATGGCGGGTAGACTATCTCTTCTAAAACTGGAACAACGGCTAAGCCAAACTCGCTCTCAAAACTGTCCTTTTTATCGTTCAGGCTCCACAGCTCTAGACTGCACGGGTCAGTCGGAACTGCCCGATAGAGGTGGAGTTTCAGTTCTTTAGCTGCTGGATCAATTTCGCAACGCACCTGCTTGATCACCCCTAGCTGGCGACGATCGAGGGCTACTGCCAGCCGCAGCAGGGCGCTCAGCTGATCCACCATCTGGCGATACTCCTTGCTGGGGAGGTTGCGGTAGTTTTCGTGCTTTTTCTTAGGAGTGCTTTTGCGGTGGTAGCGAGCCAGGTTGGCGATCGCCTCAATTTCGACCTCTGTATAGCCCAGCAAACCGCCGTGACGAATGAGGTAGTAGGAGTGCTTGTGGTGCGAGGCGTGGCTGACGAAGTGACCGCAGTTGTGCAGGATGGCGGCGGCCCACAGCAGTTCCCGTTCGTCCTTGCCCCAGTGATGGAGAGTTCCGCGGGTCTGATCAAATAGAGCCAGGGCGAAGCGGGCGACTCGCTCCCCGTGGGCTAGATTCACCTGGTATTTTTGGGCCAGGTTGTAAACGCTGCGCTGCCGCACCGACCCCTGATATCGCAGCCGATCTTCAATCAGGCCGTGGGTCAGCATCCAGTCAACCACTACGCCTTCCCGCAGCGCTCGCTCGCAGATAACAATGGACTCGGCCCGCAGTAGGGCCATCGCTTCCTGCAAAACAATCGCCCCTGCAACGATAATCTCCGCCCGCCGTTGCGACATTCCCGGCAGTTCGAGCCGGGCTGACAGCTTCAGTTTACGGAGGCGATCGACAATGCGCTCTAGGTCAGCAAAGGGCAGCTCGTGGCCGTTGAGGGTCGAGGGCACGGTGCCAAACACGTCGTAGGCATGGAGAGTCGCTAGGGCTTCAATGGTGCCCGAGGTGCCCACCAGGCGAGGGATTTCATGTAGACCGAGATGACCCTGGAGATCTTCGATGGGCCGTTCTAGTCGGCCCCGCACATAGGCTTGTAGATAGCTGAACTCGCTATCGCTGATGGGGTCAGTGGTGACATATTCTGCCGTCAGCCGCACCGCCCCCACCTTCGTACTGCTCAAAACTCGGGGCTCGTGACCGTCCCCCAGAATCAGCTCTGTGGAACCGCCTCCGATGTCGATAATAACGTGGGGCTGCTGCTGAAACTCCATGCCCGACAGCACCCCTAGATATATGCGCCGCGCCTCTTCTTCGCCTGAAATAAGATTGATGAACAGCCCCAGTTCCCGCTCCACCTTGCGAACGAAGTCTGGTCCATTGGGGGCTTCTCGAACGGCACTGGTAGCGACTGCCACAATATCTTCAGCATTGAGGCTGTTGGCCAAATCCCGACAGCGACGCAGGGCATCGATCGCCCGGTGCATGGCTTTACCGGTGAGACATCCCGTTTCTGGGTCGCGATCGCCCAACCGCACCGTATCTTTTTCTTTAGCAATAATATTAAACGAGGGAAGCTGGGGCTGGATCTGGACGACCACCAGGTGGATCGAGTTAGTGCCGACATCGATTGCCGCCAGAGTTCGCTCCTGATGTTGATGGGAGGGTATAGACTGAAGCAAATCCTGATGCTGACTGACTTGGAGTAGGTGATTCATGGATCTGTAGCAGGGAACAAACAGGCGAGGACGCTGACTGAACTAGATTTCAGGGGGAGCTAGCTCCCCTCCGGACGAGGGCATCAGTCCGGCTAGAAGGCAATCCGCGCGCATACATTACGAATACATTCATCTAGCTCTATTCGTCTAGACAACTTAATCTAGTAGGCATTTGGAGCTGAGGGAGTGGGGTGGAACCGTGAAGATGGCCGACTGAATCGGCTGAACCAATGCTCTACTTTAACCAGCAGTGATCGATTGAACGCCACGATTTTCCCTAATCCTATCGCAACTACTAGGGATTCTACTGATTCATCTGCGCAATCTGGGAGAGCCTGTATGCCACTTTACTGACCCTTCACGAAGGATGGGGCACTGGTGAACATTCAGCAGAGGTGATGAACCTGGAGCCGTCAGATCGAGAACAGCGAAAGCTGAGTCGGGCTGGTCTGAATCAAGTTCCAGGGGAGCGGTGGCACGGGTGCTTTGGACTGCTCCAGCAGGTGTTGAAAATGGCGAGCAATTTCGGGCGATCGCGCCTCAATCGGGCAGTGCACGAAGAAATAGACGGTGACGCCCTGCCGCAGCCACTGGTCAACCCGCTCGACCCACTCCACTAGGTAGGGCGTATTGCGGTCCAGCTCGGGATGGCTGATGTAGCGCACCACCGTCAATGGGGCGGTGACCACTGGCTGGAGCGGCACCTGGGGCTTCCGCCGCTCGGAGTGAACCTGCGGATCGTCCGGGCCTTCGTAAATGGGTCGCGTATCGAGCAGAACCCGACCGACGCTCAAAGCCTGGAGCTGACTGGTGAGGCGATCGCCCCACTCTGGGGAGAACCAGTCCTGATGGCGCACTTCGACCGCAACGGCCATCTGAGGCTGGGAAAGTTGGGTCAGGAATGCCGCCAGATCGGCCATCTGGGCGGGACCGTAGCTGGGGGGAAGCTGGGCCAGGTAGGGGCCGAGGCGATTTCCTAAAGGCTGCATGTGGTTCAAAAAGGCGATCGCCTCCTCTAACCGGGGCACGAGCATTCCCTGGTGGGTGACGGTGCGGGGCAGCTTCAGGCAAAAGCGAAACTCGGAGGGTGTTGCCTGTTTCCAGCGATTCACCGCCTCGGCGTTAGGGATAGAGTAAAACGTGGTGTTGCCCTCAACTGCCGTGAAGCGGTGGCTGTAGAGCGCTAGATAATCCGATGCCCGACTGCCGGGGGGATAAAAATTTCCCACCCAATCCTTATAGGCCCAAACGGCGCAGCCGATGTAGAAATCCCCTGTTTGCCTCGCCATTTCGCCCATTCCCCTGATGCGCAACATCCATTAAGTTAGTTTAAGCGATCGCACAAATATGATGAGATGTCGATATATCATGCCCTGCATCTTTCTGGGGAGGGATTTCCTTTGCCATCTTGCCCCTAACTATAGAGAAAAGATGATAGTAGGAGTTGCGTATGGCTGTGACGGTCGCCCCGGAACAGATTGATCGCGTTGTTCAGAACCGCCATCATAACCCATTTGAAATCCTGGGTTCCCATTCGGTTCAAATGGAAGGTTCTACCCAGTGGGTTGTGCGGGCCTACTTGCCCGATGCGGAAGCTGCCTGGGTGATTCATCCCGAAAAGCGCACCGAGTACCCCATGCAGGCGATCCACCACCCCCACTTCTTTGAATGCACAATTGATACACCAGAGCTGGCAACCAACTACCAAATTCGTCTGCGGGAAGGTGGGCATGACCGGGTCGTCTACGACCCCTATGCCTTTAGGACGCCGCTGCTGACTGACTTTGATATCCATCTATTCAGCGAGGGCAAACACCACCGCATTTATGAAAAGATGGGCGCTCACCTGACCGAGGTGGATGGCGTTCAGGGCGTCTACTTCTCCGTCTGGGCACCCAATGCTCGCAATGTTTCTATTGTTGGCGACTTCAACCAGTGGGATGGCCGCAAGCACCAGATGCGCCTGATTGGCGGCGGCATCTGGGATTTATTTATCCCCGAGTTGAGCAAGGGTGAGAAGTACAAGTACGAGATTAAGAATCAGGAGGGGCACATCTACTACAAGTCCGACCCCTATGGCTTCTTTCAGGAGGTGCGCCCCGATTCCGCCTCCATCGTGACCGACCTCACCTACTCCTGGCAGGACGCCGACTGGATGGAGCGGCGGCGGCAGACCGACCCCCACGAGCAGCCTGTTTCGGTGTATGAGCTGCACCTCGGCTCCTGGCTCCACGAGAGTGCCGAGCATCCCACTCCCAGCGGAGAGCCGGTGGTGCGGGTGTCTAAGAAGCCGGAGGCACGGTTTTTGACCTATCGGGAATTGGGCGATCGCCTCATTCCTTACGTCAAGGAGCTGGGCTACACCCACATTGAGGTCTTGCCCATCGCAGAACATCCTTTTGATGGCTCCTGGGGCTACCAGGTGGCGGGCTACTATGCCCCCACGTCGCGCTACGGCAGCCCTGAAGACTTTATGTACTTTGTAGACCAGTGCCACCAGAACGGCATTGGCGTATTGGTGGACTGGGTGCCGGGCCATTTCCCTAAGGACAGCCACGGTTTGGCGGTGTTTGATGGAACTCACCTGTACGAACACGCTGACCCCCGCAAAGGTGAGCACAAGGAGTGGGGCACCTATATCTTCAACTACTCCCGCAACGAGGTACGCAATTTCTTGATTTCCAATGCCCTCTTCTGGTTTGACAAGTACCACGTCGACGGCATCCGAGTCGACGCGGTGGCCTCCATGCTGTACTTGGACTACGACCGCAAAGAGGGCGAATGGGTGCCCAACCAGTTTGGCGGCCATGAAAACCTGGAAGCGGTGGACTTTCTTCGGGAGCTAAACTACCTGATCTTTGGCTACTATCCCGGTATTTTGTCTATTGCCGAGGAATCTACTTCCTGGGCCAACGTGTCTCGCCCCACCTACGTCGGCGGCCTGGGCTTCAGCTTTAAGTGGAATATGGGCTGGATGCACGACATGCTCGACTATTTCAGCACGGATCCGCTTTACCGCCGCTATCGCCAGAACAACATCACCTTCAGCATCTGGTACGCCTTCAGCGAAAACTTTATGCTGGCCCTCTCCCACGATGAGGTGGTCCACGGCAAAGGCAGCCTTTACCAAAAAATGCCGGGGGATGAGTGGCAGAAGCGGGCGACGCTGCGGGCTTTGTTTGCCTACATGTTCACCCACCCCGGCAAAAAGACGCTGTTCATGGGCATGGAGTTTGGCCAAACTTCGGAGTGGAACGTGTGGATGGATCTGGATTGGGGCTTGCTCCAGCAGCAACCCCACCAGCAGCTCAAGCAGTTTGTGTCTGATCTGAATGCGCTGTATAAGAGGGAACCGGCCCTTTACACCGAAGACTTTACGCCTCGCGGCTTTGAATGGATTGATTGCAACGACGCCGATCACAGCGTAGTGTCCTTCATCCGCAAGGCTAAGCACTCCGACGAATTTATGGTCACTGTCTGCAATTTCACTCCCCAACCCCAGCACGGCTACTGGGTCGGCGTGCCGGAACCTGGTTTCTACACCGAGGTGCTCAATAGCGACGCCGATATCTATGGCGGCAGCAATCTGGGCAACGGTGGCGGCCAGTGGACCCATGAGTGGGATAATCCCCGCTGGCCCTATGCCCTGGACTTGACGCTGCCGCCCCTTGGTGTGCTGGTGCTAAAGCTGGATCCATCGAAAAAGTCGGCTTAGTGGTCCGTCTCGAATCTTTGTAGGGTGCGTCATCGTTCGGCGTGACGCACCCCCTCACCCATTTATCGCACTTTCACAGGAGAGAAAGGAGAAAGCATGGTTGCAACCGCATCTCGCATTGCTCTGGTTCCAGAGGAAACCCAAAAGCTGGTGGAGTGGGCCGAGCAGATTCAGCAAACCGATGCTCCCCTGTTTCGTAAAGCGCAGGCGATCGCCCAACGCCTGGGTGCCCACTACCGCTCTGATGGACTGACCGAAATTGGTTTCTGGGCTCCGGAACTGGGTGCCGATATCATCCAGCCCAAAAACATCTACCTGGAGGTGCTGACGCCCAAGAAGGCCATCGATCCCCAAAAGCCAGTTCAAAAAATTATTTTTCGGCGGGACTATGTTCAGTTAGAAAAGCAGGGGGAATATTTTTGGGGCGTCCTGGCGGGGATGAAGCCCGGAAATGCTGACCAGTTCGGCTCCTTCTACTGGCTGCACTATCTGGACACCAACAACGAAGTGCGGATCATCGGCGATCCCCTGGCCTATTCCCTGCCCTACGGCATCTACGCTCCTGCTGAGCTGTATGACATCAACGCGGTGCAGGCTGCTCGCAGAGATTTGGACTACTTCGCGATCGCCCAGGACGATGACCAGCCCTTTGCCCAGGTGGAGCCGCCCTGCAACATCCTCCAGCTCCATGCCAACACCTCCTCTCCTGACGGCACCCTGGCCGGATTGACTCGTCTCTACCAGCGCATCGCCGCCAAGATCACCGCCCAGGAAGATCTCACGCCCGCTGAGCAAAACTTCATTGGCTACGACGCCGTCCAGCTCATGCCTGTAGAACCGACGGTGGAGTATTTGGGCCAGCACGAATTTGGCCGGGGCTTTTTCATCTTTAGCGAGGAGGACCTGGATGAGATGGACCCGGATACCGAAGGAATCGAGCACGAAGCCGGGGACATCAAAATCACCCTCAAAAAGCCCGACACCCAAAACTGGGGCTATGACATCGTTGTCTACGGCATGGCGGCCACCGATCCGTCCGTGCTGGCGACCCAGCGCCTGGAAGAACTGGTGGACTTCATCGCCACGCTTCACACCTTTCCGTCTGGACCCATCAAAGTCATCTACGACATCGTCTATGGCCACGCCGATAACCAGGCCATCGAACTGCTCAACGGTCGCTTCCTGAAAGGGCCAAATATGTACGGCCAGGACGTTAACCACCAGAACCCCACGGTTCGAGCCATTTTGCTGGAAATGCAGCGCCGCAAGATCAATACGGGAGTGGACGGCATCCGCATCGACGGTGCCCAGGACTTCAAGTTCTTCAATCCCTTCACTGGCATTGTCGAATACGACGACCAGTACCTCAGCGACATGGCGGAAGTCCTTCAGGAAGTCGGCGGCAACACTCGCCGTCTCTTCACCATCTACGAAGACGGTCGCCCCTGGCCCGCTGAGGGCTGGGAGGAAATCTCCACCTATCGCGACATTATCGAGTACAAGCCCGATGCCTTCCAGTGGGGACCGCTCATTTTCGCCCACAACACCCCCAGCCTCAAGAAATTTTGGGACCGCAAGTGGCGGCGCATCGGCGAAGTGATGCAGGTCGGTGCCAATTGGATCACGGGCTGCGGTAACCACGACACCCTGCGGCGCGGCACCCAGGTAGACACCAGCCTGGAAATTAACTGGAACCTGGGCGACTCCTACGTGGACGTCCTCAACAGTGCCTACGACAATCCGGCCATCACTGCCCTGGTCTATGGCTTCAGTCCCGGACTGCCGATGGACTTCATTAACTGCACCATGCGATCGCCCTGGAGCTTTCTCCGCAACACCGACGATCGCTACGGCGTCAAAGTCGTGGCCGAAGAGGCGGGCGGCTTCCTCGACTGGCAAATCATTCCGGAAACCTACAATTACCCAGAAGTCTTCCCCCGACTCAAAGCCATGGGGTTCACCAAGCTGGGCGAGCTGCGCCAGTTCGTCCGGGGGTTGTATGACGCCATTGAGGAAACGAACTATGACCTGGATGAGGTGGCCCACCTCTGCCAGCACATGATTAACGCTGATCCCGAAGACGAAGCGGTGAAGGAAACGGTCAAAACCCGTAAGTCGGCCTCCGAGCTGCAAAAGCTCAACGTTCCCGACAAATCCCAGGTGCTCACCGAGCTAGACGTGCAGCGGCTGAAGGATTTCGCCAAAGCCTTCATGGAAGACGCCCACGACATCTGTAATGTCTGGCTCCAGGAAGACCAGCTCAATCCTGATCAGGTGGCGTTTAATCTAGCCATTCGCCGCTTCCGCCACGCCAATCCCTGGCTCCGAGAAAACCTCGCTGCCACCGATCGCTTCAACCGGGTTCACGGCGACACCCACACGGTTTTTTATGGCCTGCGCTCGGCTCCTGAACCCAATCAGCAGGTGGCGATCGCCACTCACATGGGCGGTGATCCCCTCACGGTGCATCTGGGGGACTGGCTCCAGCTCGATGTGAATGACTGGCGGGTGGCGATCGCCTCCCCTGGCCTGGTAATTGACGACCTCCGCACCTTCGAACTCAAGGACAGCGAAGTCGTCTTGCTCGAACGGGCTAGTTAAGCGGCGCGATCGCCCGTCTCCTTCAGCAGCGGGAACCCCAGCGCTTCCCGCTGCTTTAGGTACAGTTGGGCCACCTGCCGCGCCAACCCACTCACCCGCCGAATATAGCGAGTGCGCTCGGTCACGGAAATCACCCCCCGCGCATCCAGCAGGTTAAAGGTGTGGGAGCATTTCAGCACCTGCTCATAGGCAGGCAGCACCAGTTCCCGCTCCATCAGGCGCTTCGCCTCTGCCTCGTACAGGCCAAACAGGGTGAACAGCATCTCTGGATCGGAGGCTTCGAAGTTATAGGTCGATCCCTCAATTTCTCCTTGCAGGAAGATATCTGCGTAACTCACTGCATCGTTCCACCGCAGCTTCCACACCGAATCCACGTCCTGGAGATACATGGTCAGCCGCTCCAGCCCATAGGTAATTTCGATGGAAACAGGACGGCAGTCAATGCCGCCGCACTGCTGAAAATAGGTGAACTGGGTCACTTCCATGCCGTCCAGCCAAACTTCCCAACCCACGCCCCAGGCGTTGACGGCGGCATCCTCCCAGTTATCTTCCACGAACCGAATATCGTGATCCTCGGCCTTGATCCCCAACGCCTTCAGGGAATCCAGATACATTTCCTGAATATTCGGCGGAGAGGGCTTAATCAGCACCTGATACTGATAGTAATGCTGGACGCGATTCGGATTCTCCCCATACCGCCCATCGGAAGGCCGTCGACAGGGTTCCGGATAGGCCACCGCCCACGGTTCTGGCCCGATCGCCCTCAAAAATGTATGCGGACTTTTGGTCCCCGCCCCCTTCTCGGTGTCGTAGGGCTGCACGATTAAACAGCCGCGATCGCTCCAAAATCGATTCAACGTCTCAATCACTGACTGAAAATTCATAACGTCTCCTCCCTCGGCTATCTCCCAGGAAAATCGCGAATAGCGCTAACGCTCTATATAGATTAATACTCCCCCGCCAGCATAACGACTCCCCAAACGCCACGAGAACTGACTCCTTCCAGAGGAAAATCATCCCCAAAATTGCTTCCTGGGACCTCTCCCAAAAAGCTTATGGCTTAAGGCTCACAGCCCCGCGCAGAATTTTTCTAGGATTTTTTGAGCAAATCAGTTGACACCTTTGGGAAAACTTCGCTATATTGTCAAAGCGGTCGAAGGGAAGCAAAGCGCAAGCGAGCGACCCAGAAGCGGCAGAACCTAGACAAGAGAATAGTTTGGAAGCCAGAATAACCATTCGGGACT
>JBHJGR010000044.1:0-48072 GCA_050331615.1 Elainellaceae cyanobacterium | reverse complement strand
ATGGAGGCATAGCAATGGTGTCAACAAACTGCGAGCAAGTAGGCGCGTCTGAAAGCAGGCTGGCTCAACCACCCTCAGAGCAGTTCTCCATTCAGCCCAAACCAGTTGGCCAGATAGGGATGATCGCCCGAAAAGCCAGCTCAAGTTTGGGACCCCCCCGAATTCTATTCGGGGGAGGCTTCAGCTATTACGCCAGATTACATCGAGGAGTCACCATGATTTTTCCAGGTTCTGCCGTACGCGTTACCAACGTTGACGATATCTACTACGGTTTCCAGGGGCTGGTGCAGCGCATCAGCGACGGCGACGCCGCAGTGCTGTTTGAGGGGGGCAACTGGGACAAGCTGGTCACCTTTAAGCTCTCTGAAATCGAGCTGGTGGATGCCACTAAGGGCAGAGGTAAGTAGGCTCAGTCGCGCTAGCATAGCCCAAGAAGAATTAAAGCCGGAGGTTCCCGAGGCGCTTAGCCAGCTTATGGATGGTGGATGAACCAAGAATCCCCTAGCTTTTAGCTATGGGGAGTGTCAACAAGTTGCTGGATGCCCAAGCAGTTCAGGAACAGCACAAAACCAAGCCTTTGGGATTTGGCTCCGCAGCCTCTACCAAGTCATCCAAGAAATCGTCTAAGAAAAAGAAAAAGTGACGGGGCGGGATTTTTGAGAAATTTTCCAGATCAGGTGCGCAGAAGCGGAAAAGAGGTTATCCTGAACGCAGCGGCAGTGCGTTACAGGGTGAGCCGTCGCTGAGTCTGATTTTCAGTTCCGTCAAGTCATTTCTGGAACTGCGGCGTCGAAGCCTACAAGATTTTTACAGCATTGATGGGGTGAAGGCGAGGCAGGTTGGCATCAAGTCAACGGGAACCGTTCCCACCATTAGGGAAATTCCTGCCTCGACCGATGAATCCCACGGCAAGTTCGCATCTACCTGGGAATGTTTTTGGCTCACGTCTGAACCTGGTGGCCTTGACCACTCTCTATAGGATCATTCCAGAAAAAATCCTGGAATCCGGATGTGGCGAAGATTAAGCCGAGGACATTCCCATTTCCTAATCCATCTCTTGACGTAGCGTTCCTCACGTTGGTGGAATGCCTACTTACGACTAATTACGAATGGCGCGATCGCCCAAACGGGCAGAGGTCGAGAATAGCGCAGCGATCGCACGCCGGATTCCGATAATAGCAGCACTTCTGCCCGTGCAGCATCATGACCTCGTGATTATCGTAAATCTGCTGGGCTGACCATTCTACCGGCAACTGGGTCGCCAGTCGGGCATGGGACGGACCCACGGCAACGCTCGCCGGGATCAGCCCCACTCGCACTGCTACCCGGTGGTGGTGACTATCCACGGGCAGCGCCGCCCGCCGCAGGGTGCTGAAGCATAGCACGGCGGCACTGGTTTTGGGTCCCACTCCCGGCAGCTCCTCCAGCCAGGTGCGGGCATCAGCGACGGTCAGATCGGCCAAAAAATCCAGGGAGAGTTCTCCCCGGCGGTGAGTGATTTGTCGTAGAACGTCCTGGATGCGGGGTGCCTTTTGCTCGGGCCAGGTGCAGGGGGCGATCGCCCGCTCAATCTCCCCCACGTCCCCATCCCGCACCTCCTCCCAGGTGGGGTAGCGCTGCCGCAGTTGCTTAAAGGCTCGCCCGGAATCGGCATTGCGCGTCCGGTGGGACAGCAGGGAGGAAACCAGCTCGCTCAGCGGGTCGAGGCTGTGGAAGTAGGGAATGGGGCAACCGTAGACTTGACAGAGGCGATGGTGAATTTGCTGCGCTTTCTGGTTAAGGTCAAGCGGGTTGAGGTCAAGGGAATTTGAATTTGGCAAGGGATTCTGATCTGCGTATTCGGGACTGCACCTTTCGCCACCGTATCAAACTTCCCGCCTTGCTACTACTGCCTTGCGAAGTGATTTCGACGAATGAGTTCAATGCCGTCGCGCAGGCATCCTGCCTGCATCAAGTTAAACTAATGCCGTCGCGCAGGCATCCTGCCTGCATCAAGTTAAACTACGGTAAGTCCTTCTCCGAAAACTCGTGAGAGTTTTGGGAATCCAAAATCCCTAAATGGGTTTTAGGCGATTTCCGGGGAAAATTCTACCCCTAGTTAAACGGTCGGTAGGGGCAAATGGCCATTTGCCCCTACGTCATCGGGTAGGATCATTGTCAAAAATCCCCTTAGATAGGGTCTAAGTCCTGACGTTTGCTAGCAGAGAGGTCGGCATGGCATCCATCCGTGAGTTGCACCAACAGTTGGTCAGCAAAGAGCGATCGGCGGTCGAAATCACCCAGGAAACCCTGGATCGCATCGAAAAACTGGAGCCGCAGGTGCATAGCTTCTTGTGCGTCACGGCGGAACAGGCCCTGGAGCAGGCGCAACAGGTGGATGCCCAAATTGCCGCAGGGGAGGCGCTCGGTCCACTGGCGGGCATTCCCATCGGCATTAAGGACAACCTGTGTACCAAGGGCATTCCCACCACCTGTGCTTCCCGCATTCTGGAGAACTTCGTGCCCCCTTATGAGTCCACAGTGACCCAGCGGCTGTTGGATGGGGGAGCGATCGCCATCGGCAAAACCAACCTAGACGAGTTCGCCATGGGCGGCTCCACAGAAAACTCAGCGTTTCACCTCACAGCCAATCCCTGGGATCTGGAGCGGGTGCCGGGCGGCTCATCGGGCGGATCGGCGGCGGCAGTGGCAGCGGGGGAATGCGCGATCGCCCTGGGTTCCGATACGGGGGGCTCTATTCGTCAGCCTGCCTCCTTCTGCGGCATTGTGGGCATGAAGCCCACCTACGGTCTGGTGTCTCGCTATGGGCTAGTGGCCTTTGCCTCGTCGCTGGACCAGATTGGTCCCCTGAGCCGCTCGGTGGAAGATGCGGCAATTTTGCTGGGGGCGATCGCTGGTCATGACCCCAAGGACGCCACCAGCCTCAAGGTGAAGATCCCCGACTACGCCGCCGCTCTCAAGCCCAAGCTGAAGAAGGGCACCAAGGTCGGCATCATCAAGGAAACCTTCGGTGAGGGCCTGGACGGGGAAGTGGAGGCCGCCATCCAGCAGGCGGTGGACCAGCTCAAAAAAATGGGGGCGAAGGTCACAGAAATTTCCTGTCCCCAGTTCCGCTACGGCTTGCCCACCTACTACATCATCGCGCCCTCGGAGGCTTCAGCGAATCTGGCCCGCTACGACGGGGTCAAGTACGGTTTCCGCAAGCCCGACAGCGAAGATTTAATCCAGATGTATACTAAAACCCGCGCCGAAGGGTTTGGTCCTGAGGTAAAGCGGCGGATCATGATCGGCACCTATGCCCTGTCAGCGGGATACTACGACGCCTACTATCTCAAGGCGCAGAAGGTGCGGACGCTGATCAAGCAGGACTTTGAGCGGGCCTTTGAGCAGGTGGACGTGCTGGTGTGCCCCACTGCCCCCACCACCGCCTTCAAGGCGGGAGCCATCGAAGATCCCCTGAGCATGTATCTGCTCGACCTGATGACCATCCCCGTCAACCTGGCGGGACTACCGGCCCTCAGCCTGCCCTGCGGCTTTGACAGCAATGGTCTACCCATCGGCCTTCAAATCATCGGCAACGTGCTGCAGGAACAGACTGTGCTGAATGTGGCCTACGCCTACGAGCAGGCCACCGAGTGGCACACCCAGCAGCCGAAGCTGGACTAGTCTGCTGCCCCTAAATCCCAGGCGGCCTGGAAGAAGGATAGCTCGCACTCCATGGCGTAGCGGTAGACATTGCTGACGGCGGGAGAGGGGTCGGCGTAGCGATCGCCCAATTCCGCTAGCTGCTGCGCCAGCTGATCAAACTCGCCCCCGCCATAGGTTTCAATCCAGTTGCGGTAGTCATGGTCAGGAATGCCGTCCTGGGCCAGTTCCTTACCAAGGGCAGCATAGAGCCGCATACAGGGCAGCATGGCCGCCGTGGTGACGCCGACGGACTGGCTCCAGGCGGTGGCCAGCAAAAAGTCGGTGTAGCGGCGGGTAGCGGCACCGGGCACGACGGTCTGGATATTCACCCCCCAGTCTGCCGCATAGCTCTGGTGCAGGTTGAGCTCTTCCAGGACGCCCGCCGCCAGGGTGTGGAAGATATTGAACCCCTCCCAGTCAGGGGCCTTAGCGGCGGCGATACTGTAGGCGCGGGCAAACGCTTCCAGGAAAAAGGCGTCCTGCCCCACGTAGTAGGCAAACCGCTGCCGCGATAGGGAACCGTCGCCGATGCCCTGGACAAAGGGGGTTTCCAGACAGGCGATCGCCAAATCTTGATTATCCTGCCAAAGCTGTTGAGAAATCATCGTTGTTTATAGCCCTACGGGCTCAGGTTTGAATGTGGAACCCCCGCGACGCGGGGGTTCCACACCTCTTGAATGTTCTAACGCGAAAGCGTAGCGCCTTACTAGACAAAAAGTATAGCCTTACGGGCTCAGGTTTGTGAGCGAATCCCCTGCGACGCGGGAGATTCGCTCCTGATAATGTGCTAACGCCAGTGCGTAGCGCTGTCGGCATGAAAAAGGGCGTAGAGACTACGCCCTGTCCAACCGTCCTTACAAATTTATTCCAGGGAAACCTATTCCGGAAAAATTATGTTGGAGATTCTTTCGGATCTGTCGCTCAGCAGCGATCGCCCTACCGGCTGAGCTTCCTGGATGCCAACCTAAACCTGGGCCGCCACCTTTGCGCCCGTCGCCGTTAGCTTCTCGTAGGTCGCCCGCATCTTTAGGCCCACGAGCACCTGGAAGAGACCAGTACCGTTGTTGGAGCCAGGATATTCGCGGTGCTTCAGCAGCAGTTCGGTCACTTCGCCGTAGTGCTT
The DNA here is from genome assembly GCA_050331615.1 of Elainellaceae cyanobacterium. Lineage (GTDB taxonomy): Bacteria > Cyanobacteriota > Cyanobacteriia > CAKZMO01 > CAKZMO01 > JAYKGU01. The sequence goes on along the minus strand of JBHJGR010000044.1, from coordinate 43,262 downwards.
AGTGGACGTATTGCTGAGGTGGTTCTCGATGTAAATTAGCTCTTCCAGGCGATCGAACTGGCCGTCTACCTCCAGCACCGAAACGCTGTGGCCGTAGTAGCTGTCTGGGCCGTAGAACATGCGGATGCCGGGATAGGAGCAGGTGAGCTTGCGCCCGCAGGGAATCCAGTCAATGGTTGACCCTTCGTCAAACAGGTAGACCGGCTCGAAGCCATCTACGTTGTCCTTCTGGAGGAGGCGCACCCGCAGCACCTTCCGCTCTTTATCATCGGGGATCAGCTTGGTGGGCAGCACCTGGATGACCACGTCAGCGTACTGCTTTTGGATATCGATGTAGGCTTCGAAGTCGGGACGGCGGGCGTTGATGGAGGCCAGCACGTCTTCGTAGCGGTGACCCCGCTCGGCCATGTCCCGCTGGATCTTCCAGGCAATCTTAACTTCGTCGCTGATGTCAAGATAGACGCTAAAGTCGAGGAGCGATCGCACCCGCTCATCGTACATGGGGTGCAGCCCCTCGATGACCACCACGTGGTTGGGCTCAACCCGCTCGGGAGGATCAATCATCCCAGTCTCGTGGTTATAAATTGGCTTATCGATGGCCTCACCATTTTTAATAGCTTTAATCTGCTCATACATCAGATCAAAGTTGTTGGCCTTGGGGTTGAGCGCCGTAACGCCAACCTCTTTGCGCTGCTTACGGTCAAGGCTGTGATAATCGTCTAAACAAATAACGGTGATGAACTCTTCACCGAAAATTTCGGCAATACGGCGCAAAAAAGTGGACTTACCGCATCCGGAGTCTCCGGCAACGCCAATCAAAACCACCCGGTCTGGCTTACTGGTCATTAGGCTCCCTCAATAAAGCGTCTTGTGAACAACTGGATAAAGCGCTTCCCTAAAAGCTTTTCTTACAAGCTATGGAACATGACTATCCGAAAGCTGTGGCGAACGGCAACAACTGCGCCATCCCCAACCGTGAACTGCTCTATGGCCGGCGGGCAGAGGCATCTGTAATCGAAATTCTCGCCTGGAAACCACCCAAACCACTCGCACCTTGCAAACGCAAAGCGCTCTACGAGCAGCGGTAGAACAGTACCGCAGAGGTACCTGGAACAAAACGGTCCAAATAAGTATTTAGTACTAGAGATTACTGTAAATAGTACCAGAAGCCGATCCCCAGCCACAAGGTTCGTTCTCCAAGAAATTTGCTCCCAACCTACTACAGATCCTAAAGGAAGATGGGCCAGTTGCGAAACTTAAACGGCATCCAATTTAAAATCATCCTTAAGACCAGCGTAAATGCAGCGTATCTGACAGCGTCATTTTTCGAGGTTCGGTACGCTGTAGAAAGTGCATGGATGAAACGGAGGACTAGGTAATTTCACTCAATCCCCTACCCTTAGCTAGTTTGGACCCATAGCCTAAGCCGCTGGAATGTGCCCTTCGAGATGTTCATTTGGACAACTTGACAATGATACGCTAATACAGACTGCCTTTTGACTCACATTGAGCTTTGAACAACAGGGGCTCAGCGGGTAGTGAATTCAGTCACGGCATTCGCGTGTCGTTCAGGTTTATTGAGTTTCAAATAGATATCAGTAGATATGTACAATCCCAGCGCAACAGGCGGCAATGCAAACAGCACGACTTTCGGTAACCGCTTCTTCGTCTATGAAGTAGAAGGGCTTCGGCAAAATCAGGAAACCGACAAAATGGGTTATCCCATCCGGCGGAGCGGCACCGTCTTCATTACGGTCCCCTACACCCGGATGAACCAAGAGATGCAGCGAATTGCCCGCATGGGTGGCAAAATTGTCAGCATTCGCCCGGTGACCGAAGACGGGGTAATGAGTAGCCTGTCCAACAATGGCTCATCCAGCACCAACTCGACCCATTCATCAAGTGTTGCCAGTGCAGGAGATCAGTCAGTGACGCAAGCCAAAGACAAGAAAAAAGAGGCAGATGTCCCTGTCAATATTTATCGTCCCAAAAATCCGCTGATTGGGAAGTGCGTGGAAAACTATCCGCTGGTGCGCGAGGGCGGCATTGGCATCGTCCAGCACATCACCTTCGACGTTTCCAATAGCGACATGCGCTACCTGGAAGGCCAGAGTATTGGCATCATTCCAGAAGGCGTAGACGAGAAGGGCAAGCCCCACAAGCTGCGGCTCTACTCTATTGCCTCGACCCGCCACGGCGATAAGCTGGACGACAACACCGTATCCCTCTGCGTCCGGCAGTTGGAATACAAGCACCCGGAAACAGGCGAGACGGTCTATGGCGTTTGCTCTAGCTACCTGTGCAATCTGCCGGTCGGGTCAGACGTAAAAATTACGGGGCCAGTGGGCAAAGAGATGCTGCTGCCCTACGACGAGGATGCCAACATCATCATGATGGCTACTGGTACGGGGATTGCTCCCTTCCGGGCCTATCTCTGGCGGATGTTTAAGGATGAGGAGCGCCAGCTCAACTCTGATTACAACAACTTCAAGGGGTTTGCCTGGTTAATCTTTGGTATTCCCAAAACCCCCAACATCCTCTACAAAGAGGAGCTGGAGGAGCTGCAGGAGCGGTATCCCGATAACTTCCGAATGACCTACGCCATTAGCCGTGAGCAGCAGAACCAGGAAGGCGGGCGGATGTACATCCAGCATCGGGTGGCTGAGTACGCCGAAGAGCTGTTCAAGCTCATCCAGGACGAGAAGACCCACACCTATATCTGTGGCCTGAAGGGCATGGAAGACGGCATCGACGAAGCGCTGGGGGCCGAAGCCGCCAAGCACGGCATCGACTGGAAGGAGTATCAGCGGGAAATGAAGAAGGCGCACCGCTGGCACGTGGAGACGTACTAAGTAGGTAAACGTAGCTATGGTGGGATGTGCCCCCTGGCAGGGGGCGCGCTCCACTGGTTTTTATCTATGGCCATGTATGGCGTTACGCTTTCGCGTCAGGACATTCAAGAGGTGTGGCCCTCCCGCATTGTGGGGGGGCACACTCAAATCTTAGCCCGTAGGGCTGTATTGAGGGCTACGGCAGTAAATTTCTATGCCCAGGGGGACTATCGAGGCTTCCTGGGCTTTTTGCTGAGCGCTTGAAAATTGCTTGAATCTGGCAAATCCGGACAAATTTTCACATTCACCCGTTCAGGGGAAGCTAAAATCACCCGAATGAATGATGCACCCAGAGGATTCGCGACCCGCTGCTCGTCGTCTAGGCTAGCTTAAATGACGAGCATCAGCTTGACGGGGCTAAGCCCCGAACCAAACTTTACTCTAAGAGGGTGTTCCTATGAAAAGCGGCATTGTCTGGCTGGCGATCGCCACTACCGCCATCGGTTTTCTGGGAGGGAGCGGCTGCACCACTGCCGAAACGTCTTCGTCAGCGCCCCCAGCATTGGAAACTACGCCGGAACCGGTAGCTGCAACCTCCCCATCAGCGCCCCCTGAGGTTGAATCTGACCCGGAACCTGAGGAAGAAACAGCGCCAGCAGCAATTTTGGGCGATCGCAACGACTACCGCCCATTTGATTTGAACAACCTGCCGCCAGACGCCGACCTTACAGGAGGCGACCCCGAGGAAATTGCGCTCCAGCTTTTTGGTATCTCAGAGCCAGTGGAAGGTCCCTATCGGGAAGAAATCAGCCGATATGACAACAACCCGCAGCGCCCCGTGGTGATTTTTATGCAGATGGGCCTAGCGGATGATTCGGTCAAGGGCATGAAGTATCGCCTGGACTTTGAGTCTGCCGGGCAGGAGCAGTGGCGGCTGGACTGGGTCGGACAGCAATACACGTGCTACCGGGGGCGTACCGACGGGGAGTGGCATTCTGACCTGTGCCCGTAGCCGCAACCTCTACTCGCAACCTTTACTGGGCAGCCAACGAGCATAAGGGCGAATGGCCATTCGCCCTTACATGGGGTGGGGTTTGTATTGAGCCTGTCAGAGTTAGACGTCACGTTAGACGTCACGTTCGCTCAGCTCGCGGGTCATGTAGTCAAACGGCTGATCTACAAACGCAGTATCGGCAAAGCCAGCCTCGGTCATCTGCTGCTTCACCATGTCCTTCATAATTTGGATGCCAATGACGGTGGGGGCGATGGGCACGCCAAGGGAGTTGTAGGTTTCCCGCAGACCCTGTAGCACCCGCTCGTCTAGGACATCGGTATCGCCAGCCACCAGAGCGTAGCTGGCGTAACGCAGGTAATAGTCCATATCCCGTAGGCAGGCGGCGTAGCGGCGGGTGGTGTAGGCATTGCCTCCTGGACGGATCAGCTCAGGAACCTGCTCAAACAGAGCCTTCCCTGCCTGCTTCACGATCGCCGCTGCATTGGCGGTGATCAGGGCGGCGGCCTGTACTCGCGCCAGCCCTGAATCGAAGTAGGACTTCAGGGAGTCCATTGCGTTTCTGTCAAAATATCGGCCCGTGGTGTCGTAGTTTTTAACCAGGCTTGTTACTGCGTCCCGCATGCCGTCAGTCTCCAAACGATTGTTATCAAGATTATGCTATCCGCCATCGTGCCAGACATCGCTGATTGGCCTTATACCCAGCGAGCCCAGCGCTCCGGGATGGGCTACCAGCGTATTGGCTGTAAGGGATTGTATTCAAGGATCCAGTCTATCACGGTGGGTTAGTTCAGGTCGGCTGCTTTCCCAGCTCAGGCAGGACTGTAATGTTAATTTTTATGCAGCTCCGGGGGACTGGCTCAGGCAAGGGAGGTCGATTTTTGGCGATCGCCACCATCAGATCTGGGCGATCGCCTCACCAATTTCAGGTCGGTTTCGGCCCTTATGTATCAGAGCATACAAAATCTGCTCAAACCTATTTCTAGGATGTTTCAGGTGTGACAGAACCCAGTCCGCTGCCAGGCTTAAATCTTGTGAATTCTCGTCGATTGCGTCACTGCTCGGTGGGCTCCTTCCCTGGCAAACCGTTTGTCGGTCCTGTGAGGGATGGACTGTAAGCGGTCGGATTGCTGCCTTCTGTGACAAAGTCAGGAAATGTTTTGACCGTTGGCGGTCATTCATGTTTAATCGTCGTCAGCGTATTGTGTTCATTGATAAATTGCCCTACTTTACCTGCTGCTAGGCGGTAGGCAGCCGTCTGGCGATCTGTCCTGAACAGATCAGGATACGTATAGACAGATTTGCAATGGAGCTAGACGTTGAGCGAATCGCTGTCTTCCCTCTGACCTGTTGAGTCCCAATTGTTTGAGTCGATGTTAAGGAGTAGTTCATGACGACCCCAGCGGAAATCTTGAAAAAGGTTCAGGATGAAGGCATCCAAATGATTGACCTGAAGTTCATCGATATGCCGGGAACGTGGCAACACCTCACCGTCTACCATGACCAGATCGATGAAGACAGCTTCACCGACGGTGTTCCCTTTGATGGTTCGAGTATTCGCGGCTGGAAGGCCATCAACGAGTCAGACATGGCCATGGTGCCCGACCCCGATTCGGCCTGGATCGACCCCTTCATGGAAGAACCCACCCTCAGCTTGATTTGCACCATCAAGGAGCCGCGTACGGGTGAGCTGTATGAGCGTTGTCCCCGGGCGATCGCTTACAAAGCCATCGATTACCTCAAGTCTACTGGCATCGGCGACACAGCCTATCTAGGGCCAGAGGCCGAGTTCTTTGTATTCGAGGATGTCCGATTCGACCAGGCTGAGAACAAGTGCTTCTACTACGTCGATTCCGTCGAGGGTCGCTGGAATTCGGGAGCCGAAGAGGAAGGTGGCAACAAGGGCTACAAGCCCCGCTATAAGGAAGGCTACTTCCCCGTTTCACCAACGGACACCCTGCAAGATATCCGCACGGAAATGCTGCTGACCATGGCGAAGTGTGGCGTACCTATTGAGAAGCACCACCATGAGGTGGCCACGGGCGGTCAGTGCGAGCTGGGCTTCCGCTTTGCCGATTTGGTGAAGGCGGCGGACTACCTGCTGACCTACAAGTACTGCATCAAGAACGTGGCAAAGAAGTACGGCAAGACCGTCACCTTCATGCCCAAGCCCCTGTTCAACGACAACGGCTCGGGGATGCACACCCACCAGTCTATTTGGAAGGATGGCCAGCCCCTGTTTGCTGGCGACAAGTATGCTGGGCTCAGCCAGATGGCTCTCCACTACATCGGTGGCATCCTCAAGCACGCCCCCGCCCTGCTGGCCCTCACCAACCCCACCACCAACTCCTATAAGCGGCTGGTGCCGGGTTTTGAAGCGCCGGTGAACCTGGCCTACTCCCAGGGCAACCGTTCTGCCTCCGTGCGGATTCCTCTGTCGGGCACCAACCCCAAGGCCAAGCGCCTGGAGTTCCGCTGCCCCGACGCCACCTCCAACCCTTACCTGGCCTTTGCCGCCATGCTCTGCGCGGGTATCGACGGCATCAAGAACCAGATCGATCCCGGCGATCCCCTGGATGTGGATATCTATGACCTCAGCCCTGAGGAGCTGGCCAAGATTCCGTCTACCCCTGGGTCCCTGCTGGATGCCCTGAAGGCGCTGGAGGCCGATCACGAATTCCTCACCGTGGGTGGCGTATTTACCGAAGACTTCATCGACAACTGGATTACCTACAAGCTCGACACCGAGGTCAACCCTATGCGGCTGCGGCCTCACCCCTACGAGTTTGCCCTCTACTACGATGTTTAGAGTGACTTTTGGGGGATAGGGCTGAAAAAACCTGAGGATTAAGGCGATTTCTGGGAAGAATTCTACCTCCAGTTAAACGGTCGGTAGGGGCAAATAGCCATTTGCCCCTATGTCATCGGGTCGGATCATTCTCAAAAATCACCTAGGTTCTCGGTGATCCCTAAAATTTCATGGATTTCTTCACCCACGAATGTTAAGGGGGACGGCAGTGCTGTCCCCTTTTTTGGCGATCGCCCCCTCCTAGCCTTTGCGCTAAGATGACCCTAGCTTTGGCATCTTGTCTGCGTGAGCGATCGCAGGAATGCACGCCACATAACCATTCAGCTCATCCGTTAATAAGTGCAGTTGATTAAGTGCAGTGCTGCCCCTGCCGAATTTGGATATTTTCATGACATCTGCTGGCAACCTTCATTCCGCTGACCCGTCTTCAACCTCTACCCTGCCGTCCATCGATATGGACGCCCAGCAATCCACGGGGGAGGCGATCGCTCATAGCGAAGCAAATGGGCTGTCGTTTGCGGCCCCCCTTGCCGCTGCCGATCCCTTGGCGATCGCCTCTGGCATTTACGTCACCGTCCACGGCCACTTCTACCAGCCGCCTCGGGAAAATCCCTACCTGGACGCCATCGAGCGGCAGCCCAGTGCCGCCCCGTTTCACGACTGGAACGAGCGGGTGCATTACGAGTGCTATCGCCCCAACGCCTTTGCCCGCATCCTTAACGACGGCGGCGAGATTATTGAAATCATCAACAACTTTGAATATCTCAGCTTCAACATCGGCCCCACGCTGATGAGCTGGATCAAGCGCCATGATGCCGATGTGTATGAGCGCATTTTGGCGGCAGATCGGCGCAGTGCGGAGCGGCTGGGAGGGCACGGGAATGCGATCGCTCAGGTCTACAATCACATCATCATGCCCCTGGCCAATTCCCGCGACAAGGTGACCCAAATTCGCTGGGGCAAGGCTGACTTCCGCTCCCACTTTGGCCGCGATCCCGAGGGCATGTGGCTGGCGGAAACCGCGGTGGACTATGCCACTCTGGAGGCGCTAGTCGCTGAGGACATTCGCTTCATCATCCTGGCCCCTTCCCAGGCCCAGCGCTGCCGTCCATTTCCTAACAACGACCATCCTCACCCGGAGTGGATCGAGGTGGGGGGCGGCCAGATTGACCCCATTCGTCCCTATCGGTGCTTTCTTGATCCCCAGGAAAATGGCGATCGCCCCTACATCGACGTGTTCTTCTACGATGGCCCCATCTCCCGCGACATGGGCTTCAATGACGTATTGGCCAGTTCCCAGCATTTTGCTGGGCGCATCGGACAGGCAGTCCGGGGGGATCATCGTCCGGCCCAGCTCATCTCGGTGGCCACGGATGGCGAAACCTTTGGCCACCATAAGGGCGGCGCGGAGAAAGCCCTGGCCTATGCTCTCGTCCATGAGTTTCCCGATAGCGGCTGGACGGTGACCAACTACGCCCACTACCTCAGCCTCAACCCGCCCGAGTGGGAGGTGGAGCTGAAGCCAGTTACTGCTTGGAGCTGCTCCCACGGGGTGAACCGCTGGCAGGATGACTGTGGCTGCGGCGGGGGTGGGCTGTGGCACCAGAAGTGGCGGCGACCGCTGCGGGTGGCTCTCGACTGGCTGCGGGATGAGCTGACCCAGGTCTACGCCCAGATGGGGGCGATGCTGTTCAAAGATCCCTGGGAGGCCCGGGATACCTACATTCAGGTAGTGGGCGATCGCAGTGCTGCCATCGTTCAGCACTTCCTCGCCACCCACCAGCACCACGACCTGACTGAGGACGAGCAGATCGACGCCCTGCGCCTGCTGGAAATGCAGCGTCATGCTCTGCTGATGTACACCAGCTGCGGCTGGTTTTTTGACGAAATTTCTCGGCCCGAGGGCACGCAAATTCTCCGCTATGCCGCCCGCGCCATTGAGCTGGCCGGGGATGTGGCGGGTGTGCAGCTAGAGCAAGAGTTTGTCTCCCGGCTGGCCCTAGCCCCCAGCAATGTGGATCACTTTAAGCATGGGGCCGAAGTCTACCGCCAGCTAGTAGTCCCGTCCCGTATCGTCCTGGATCAGGTGGCGGCCCATTACGCCATCAGCTCCCTCTTCACCCCCTACGCTTCCCGGCAGCAGGTCTACTGCTACACGGCCCACCAGCTCGACTACCAGCTCCAGCGGTTGGGGCCGCTCACCCTGGCGGTGGGGCAAATTCAGCTCACTTCTGACATCATCCGCGATGAGGCCCATCTGGTCTTCGGGGTGCTGCACCTAGGAGGGTGGGACTTCCACTGCGTGATTTGTCCCTTCGCTGGACGATTGGCCTACAGTCAGATCAAGCAGACCCTGTTCGATGCCCTCAATCAGGCCAGCATTGCCCATGTCATCGTCGAGATGAATCGAGTGCTGGGCGATCGCACCTACAGCCTGCACAACCTGTTTGCCGAAGAGCGCCACCGCATCATGCGCCTGCTCAGCCAGGAAACCCTCACTCGCCTTGACCAGCTCTACACCCAGGCATACCGCGACAACTACAGCGTCCTCATGGCCTTCCACCGGGAGCATCTAGAGGTGCCCCAGGAGCTACAGGTGGCCGCCGAGATTTCCGTGGGACATCGGGCCATGACTCTAATCCGTCAGCTTGAGCAGCAGGGAAATGCGGGCATTCCTGCTGACCTGGCGGGATGCTTCAATATCTTGACGGAACTGGAGGCGATCGCTGTCGAGGCCGACCAGTTTCACTGCCAGCTAAATCTGCGAGAGGCCCGGCGGATCGTCGAAGGTCTCACGATGCAGTCTCTCAAGCAGCTTGTTCAGTCCTTTGAGCAGATTGACGGCGAGGCTGAGATGCAGTGGATTGAGCGGCTGATTGACGTGGGCGATCGCCTCCATCTGGGGATTTGCCTCGACCGGGTGCAGGAACTCTACCTGAACTATCTGGAGGAAAGACTGCTGCCTCACCTCCTGGAGAAGCAGGCCAGCAATGTGCCCGAAATTACCCCCGAAAGCGGTCAGCTGCTCGAAAAGATCGAGCGTTTGCTCCAGCTAGGCTCCCGGCTGGCGATCGACGTGCAGCACCTGCTGGACGAGATTCCCTAAAAATCTTTTGGGATTTCCTGCTAGAAACGGGCTGGATGCGCTATTCTTAGAAATCGGACGCTACATCGGGGTGTTGCCTGGGCGATCGCCCCAATGTTTAGTCCACCATTGCCAGTAAATAAAGCTTGCGGATGTGGCGGAATTGGTATACGCGCACGTTTGAGGGGCGTGTGGCTTTTGCCTTGCGAGTTCGAGTCTCGCCATCCGCATTAAATAGGTCGTCACAAGTAAACGTAGCTATGGTGAGGTGCGTCCCCCGCCGGGGATGCACCTCACTGGCTTTTACTAGGTCCAGTACAGAATGCGGGCATGGGGGAAGCGTTGGGCGATCGCCCCCTCAAAAAAGGTCCGCAGTTCTTTCATGGTGTCTTTGTCGTAGACATATTTGGTGCCGCCAAACTTGTTGCGCTTGATGCTGCGCTTCGACTCATCCAAATCCAGGCGGCTGTTGGGATACCACTGCTGCAGGATGCCCTTAGAGCCGGGCGTGAAGCGGTGGGAAATCAGCTCAAAGGTGAGGTCGCAGTCAAAGTCCAGGGCAGCCGCCGCATCGTCGAGCAGTTGCTGATATTCTTCGCGCCAGTTCTCAATCGGCATGATGGGAGCGATGACGAAGCCGACGGGATAGCCGCCGCCCCCCTGTTCCCTCGGTAGCGCCAACTGACGAATTGCTTGGAGTCGTTCCGCCACCGAAGCGGTGCCGCCCTCTAGGAAGCGGGCAACGGGAGCCGCGTTAATGCTAAACCGACAGCGGGTGTGGCCGTGGTGGGGTAAGTCCAGCAGACCCTTCACATCAGCGAACTTGGACACCCAGCGCAAATATCCCTGCTCACGGGTCCCAAAGTAGTGAATGCAGGCTGCCAAACTGCCCGTCAGGTGCTCAATGCCCAGAGGATCGGTGTAGCAGCTCACTTCAAAGGTGGTGGGCTGGTCCGGCTGTTCGTAATTCTGCAGATTATCCAAAATCTGGGGCAGATTGGCATAGACCCGAATCACGGGCGGTCCCTGGAGGCTGCCTGCCAGATAGCAGTACTGGCAGTGGGCCGGACAGCCCTGGGCCAGGTGAAACTGCCAGTCGGCTGAGGGGGGAATGGGGCTAAGCTTGAGCTGACTGGGAGGTGTGGTTACCACCGCCAAGGTGCGTTTGGAGATAGCGTAGGTTTCCCGCTCCGTCTCGCCCCGCAGGCCAGTGAGCCGATTCTGCTTCAGATACTCTACCGGCAGGTTGAGGGACTGCACCTGCGCTAGAATCTGCTGCCCCCAAGATTCTTCCAGGGCAGCGGGGGTAAACAAGACCTGTTCTGGTAGCCAGCGGCGGCTGCGGTAGGCCGTATTGAGGGGGGCTGGCTGGGTTGAGGGAATGGTGGGGGCGTTGGCGATCGCAAAGTCAGACAAAGCAAACCATTGAGTTCAGCAAATGATGCGGTGTCGCACCATTTACACTATGGCAAGCAAACCGGGATAAATGCCCTGCTGACAGGCATGGATTACCATCCTTCTTAAGTTAGGGTGCGTCATCGCGCCGCGCGACCTACCAAAAACCTGGTTGTCGATGCGTTGAGCTTACCGCAGCATCACGTAGCATCACGTAGGGTGGGCATTGCCCACCAGCATCATGTAGAACCCCCGCGTCGCGGGGGTTCCACACCTCTTGAGTGTCCTAACGCGAAAGCGTAACGCTCTATAAATTTGGTTTAGTTTGCCAGAGCGTTTTCAATAGCAGCCTGGAGCTTTGGATCGTCTGGGGGCGTTTGGGGCTCGAAGCGAGCAACGACCTCGCCCTTGCGGTTCACCACAAACTTGCCAAAGTTCCAGCTAATATCAGGGCCATCCCCCACCAGGAACTGGTAAAGAGGACTGCGGCTAGGGCCGTTCACGTCCTGTTTCTCCAACAGGGTGAAATCGACATCGTAGTTAGTTTTGGTAAAGTCCTTGATTTCGTCGGGGCTACCTGGCTCCTGGCTACCGAACTGGTTACAGGGTACCCCGACAATGACCAAGCCGCGATCGCCATATTCCTTGTCCAGATTTACAAGGCCGCTGTACTGGGGCGTAAGGCCACACTTGCTGGCAACGTTGACAAACAGAACTACTTTATCTTGCAGTGCCTCAGGGGAAAGGGCGGCACCATCGAGGGCGGTGAGGTTGGTTGGTAAAGGCATAGGGGGTTAGAAACTTGTACGACGCCTCTCATTATTGATCATCCCAGCGGCGATGGATCGGTGAACACTTCAAATACTGGATAATCCCTATCTGGCCAACTGGTATAATCGGGGGCGATGGAGCGGGCATTGAGCGTGAGCGATTTTCCAGACAGCGTTAACCTAAAAGGCATCAGCATTTACCTTGTGGGCATGATGGGGGCCGGAAAAAGCACCGTGGGGCGTATCCTGGCCGAGCGCATGGGATATCGCTTCTTCGACACGGACACCCTGATCGAACAGGCGACCCGCCAGACCGTTGCCGAAATCTTTGCCAGCTCAGGAGAGGCCAACTTTCGCCAGCTCGAAACCCAGGTCCTGAGTCAGCTTTCGGCCTACCAGCGGCTAGTGGTTGCCACCGGAGGCGGCATTGTGCTGAGCGCCAAAAACTGGAGCTACCTGCACTACGGCGTGGTGGCGTGGCTGGATGCCCCTGCAGACGTACTCTACGCTCGGCTTGAAGACGATGCCTCCCGTCCCCTGCTCCACACCTCTGAGCCGCGGGCGACGCTGCAAGCAATCCTGGAGGCGCGATCGCCCCTCTACAGCGAGGCCGACGTGCGGGTCCCCATCACCGATATCGCTTCACCTGAGGCGATCGCCACCCAGGTTCTTGAGGAAATTCAAGCTATTCTCAAGCCAGACGTTCTGCCGCCTCACGCCGCTGACCCCAGCGTTGCTCAGCAGAATTAGGTTTTTCCTGTTTTTCCTCAATTTTCCCAAACCAGGCATTCCCTTATGACCCTGCTCAACGACGCCGACTATATCCAAAACACCAAGCGGGTGCGCGTCCTCAGCGAAGCCCTGCCCTACATTCAGCAGTTCGCCGGTCGCACCGTAGTGATCAAATATGGCGGCGCAGCCATGAAGGACAGCCAGCTCAAAGCAACCGTGATGCGCGACATCGTGTTTCTCGCTTCTGTCGGAGTGCGCCCGGTGGTGGTGCATGGTGGTGGCCCGGAGATTAACACCTGGCTGGGCAAGCTTGGCATCGAACCCCAGTTTAAGAACGGCCTGCGGGTCACCGATGCGCCCACTATGGAAGTGGTGGAGATGGTGCTGGTGGGGCGGGTCAACAAGGAAATCGTCACTTTGATCAACAAGGCGGACGGTGCTGCCGTGGGTATCTGCGGCAAAGACGGCGGCCTGATCACCGCCCGGCCCCAGGGAGAGGAGGGCATCGGTTTTGTGGGGGAAGTCAGTTCCCTAAATGCTCGGCTGGTGGAAGCTCTGGTAAAGGCGAAATACATTCCCGTCGTATCTAGCGTGGCTGCCGACCCCAGCGGTCAAGCCTACAACATCAATGCCGATACCGTTGCCGGCGAGCTGGCGGCGGCCCTGGGAGCCGAGAAGCTCATCCTCCTCACCGACACCCCCGGCATCCTCAAGGATCGGGAGGACCCAGCTTCCCTGATTCCCAAAATGAATATCGCCACAGCCCGCAGCCTGATTCAGCAGGGGGTCGTGGCAGGCGGCATGATTCCCAAAGTCAACTGCTGTGTGCGATCGCTTGCCCAGGGCGTCCGGGCGGCTCACATCATCGATGGTCGGGTGGCCCATGCCCTGCTGCTGGAGATTCTCACGGATAGTGGCATTGGTTCCATGATCGTGGCGTCTGAATTTGCGGAATAGATTTGCAGAATTGGCTCCAGTCCGTCACCCTAGAAGGTAGCCCTCATCCACAGTCAGGCGGATTTCATGAACCCCCGCCCTTCTAGAGCTGGGGAGATGTCAGGAATGGACATCAATATCATCAATATTAGGGGTGTGCTCCCTGCGGAGGGTACGCCCCCAAGACAGTACGTTTGTTTAGCGACTTAGACGGAAAGGTATGAGCAGTACGGACCAAAAAGCCGCCGCCCAAACCCAGTACCAGTCTGGCAAAGAAGCATTTGAGCGGGGGCGCTATCGCCAATCGGTGCAGTACCTGGAGAAGGCGGTGAGTCTAGCCGAGCGCACCTCCCGACTGGGAGGCGAGGCGCAAATTTGGTTGGTGACGGCCTACCAGGCCAATGGGCAGCTCAAGGAGGCGATCGCCCTCTGCCAGCAGCTCACCCGCCACCCCGACTACGAAACGGCCAAGCAGGGAAAACGCCTGCTCTACATCCTGGAAGCTCCCCGACTGCAAACCCGGCCCGATTGGCTCACCCAAATTCCCGACCTGTCCCAGCTGACGGACGGCGAGGCCCAGCTCCCCAACCTAGCGGGCCGGACGGTGACGAAGAAAGCGCGATCGCCCCGCAAGACTGCAGCCCCCGCTCCTGAACCGATCGACTGGAGCCAGGTCAACACCCGCGACAATCGGTTCGTTTGGGTGGCGCTGGTGGGGATTTTGCTGATTCTGGGGAGCCTCGTCTGGCTGAGCTAGCGGGGGATCAACTAGGCGATCGCCACTGCTCCCTTGAGTTCAAATATCTTCTCAATCACGTCTGAAACCACCTTGTCAGGGGTCGAGGCTCCCGAGGTGACCCCAACGGTAATGCTGCCCTCCGGTAGCCAATTCTCCTGCACCGTGAGGTCTTGCTGGAGGGGCTTGTGCTCTACTCGGTTCCCCGGTCCGATGCGATCAACGCTGTCGATGTGGTAAGAGGGAATGCCGTATTCGATGGCGATTTCCTGCAGGTGGGTAGTGTTAGAGGAGTTGTAGCCGCCGATGACCACCATCAGGTCCACGTCCTTCTTCACCAGGTCATACATCGCATCCTGCCGCTCCTGGGTGGCGTCGCAGATGGTGTTGAAGCTCATGAAGTGCTCGTTGAGGGCGGTGGGGCCGTACTTCTGCATCATGGTGCGCTCAAACAGCTTGCCGATCTGCTCGGTTTCCCCTTTCAGCATGGTGGTCTGGTTGGCAATGCCGAGCTGCTCCAGGTCGCGATCAGGGTCAAATCCAGGGGAGCAGGCGTTGCTAAAGGTGGCCATGAATTCCTCCCGCCGCTGCTGCCGGGCCTCGGGTGAATCACCGGGATTGAGGATGTAGTCGCACACATAGTGGGCCTGATCCAGGTTGAGCACAATCAGGTAGGTGCCAGCAAACGAGCTGGTGGCCACCGTCTCCTCGTGGTTGTACTTGCCGTGAATGATGGAGGTGTAGTTCTTCTTCTTGTGCTTCTCCACCGAGTTCCAGACCTTCGCTACCCAGGGGCAGGTGGTGTCGACAATGGTGCACTGGCGATCGCTCAAAAGCTGCATCTCCTGGACGCTGGCCCCAAAGGCAGGCAGAATCACCACGTCACCTTTGGTAATGCCGGAAAAGTCCTTCTGGCCGTGCTTCACTTCGATAAATTCGACCCGCATTTCCCGCAGCCGCTGATTGACCGAGGGGTTGTGGATAATCTCGTTGGTGATCCAGATGCGCTCGCTGGGAAAATGCTGCCGCGTCTCGTAGGCCATAGCCACGGCGCGCTCCACCCCCCAGCAAAAGCCAAATGCCTCCGCCAGATGAATGGTGACGTTGCCCCGGGTGAGCGTGTAGTGGTGGTCGCGAATCTGCTGGATGAGGCTGCTCTGATACTCCGCGTTCATGACGCTGGAGGTTTCTGCCTCATGGCCAAAGCCTTTGCGGTGGTAGTTTTCAGATTGATTGAGCGATCGCTTAAACGCTTTTGTATCCATGCCCTTTCCCGTCTCAGGACTGCAAACTGGAGTTGCTCTTAGCCTACCAAAACATTTGACGTTGAGTTGGCTAAGTTCGCCCCAATAAATTTCTTTAAGGAGATTTTTGAGAATGATCTGACCCAATGGCTTAGGGGCAAATGACCGTTTGCCCTGATCGACCGTCAACCGGCTAACCGGGGTATTTTCCCGGAAAACGCCTAATTCAGCGCTAGCTGGTCAAAAAGCTGTAGCGCTGATGTCCAGACCAAATAGCCGTCGTGGTTGAGGTGCAGCCCGTCGGTGGTGAGGTCCAGCCTCAGGTTGCCCTCGGCGTCGCTAAACAGGGGATACAGATCCAGAAAATCGGCCCCTTCCTGACGGGCGATCGCCGCCAGTTCCTGATTCAGGTCACGAATGCGCTGATTCGGGATCCTCAGGAGCCGCTCCTTGCCCTCCCAGGTCGCCTGCTCACCGGCGTGGGGCAAAACCGACTGCACCACGATAGCCGCATCGGGATGCTGCTCCCGCAGTTCCTGGATGATTAGACGCTGATTCGCCAAGATCGTGTCGTCCTCCACCTGCCGCAGCATGTCGTTGATGCCAATCATGACAAAAATCGTGTCGGGTCGGGTGCGATCGATCAGGTCCAGCCGCTGGAGCAGACCCGCCGTTCCCTCGCCTGAAATGCCCTGGTTGAGCCAGGTTTGGGATGGGGGCAGCAGCTCATTGGGAAACCACAGGCTGATGGAATCGCCCATGAGGATGCTCAACTGCTCCGGCTCGGCCTCGGCAATCGCCCGTGCCTCAGTGCGCAGCAAATCTACCCATTCGCTGTAGGACAGCTTCAGTCGAGGGCCAAGGCTATTGGAGGACTGGGAAGGATCTTCCGGATCGGATATGGGGGTGGAGGAGGCCGCTTCAGTTGGGGGAGCGGTGGCGGTAATCGCTTGCGCCTCTAATCGTTCAACTCCGCCGGCGATCGCCTGGTGAGGCC
The DNA here is from genome assembly GCA_050331615.1 of Elainellaceae cyanobacterium. GTDB lineage: Bacteria > Cyanobacteriota > Cyanobacteriia > CAKZMO01 > CAKZMO01 > JAYKGU01. The sequence continues at coordinate 26,715 of JBHJGR010000044.1, read as the reverse complement.
CATCAGATTGGGGGCGATCGCGAATACCCAGCACCACCACCAAGACAAGCAGTACCGCATTAATCCCTAACGAAACGTAGCACCACGCTGGCAGCACCTGTATCTGGGGAGAATTGACGGCAAACCGAATGGATCGTGCCGTTGAGCGGCGGAGATGATCAAGGTGGCGATCGCCCAGCCTGCTGTTTTGCTGAACCTTGTCTACCACGGAGCTACCTATTGCCGAGAGCCATCAAGATAGAGTGTATCTGAAATTCCTGCTATGTCCACATTACACCCAGCCGTTCCCCTTCTTCTCCTAGTTTTTCTCTTGGCGGGGGGCATCTAAACCTAAAAGGGGGCGGCGACGCACTGCGCCGCTACCCCCTTAATTCACTAGCATGAGCGCTACAAACGAACGCTTATGGAGTGGAAGTCATTCCAGAGTGGCTGCCAACGTTAGCAGAAGGGACGCCTGCGGCACCGCTAGCATCTTTCACAAAGCCGCTGTAAGCTTCCATGCCGTGCTCGGCAACGTCGAGGCCCATCAGCTCGTCTTCCTGCGAGACACGGATACCCACGGTGGCCTTGAGGATGCCCCAGAAGATGCCGGAGGCAATCACCGTGAAGGCACCGATTGCTACGATACCCAGAATCTGAGCACCCAGCTGGGCGAAACCGCCGCCGTAGAACAACCCGCCATCTAGAGCAAACAGACCAACCGCCAGCGTTCCCCAAACACCGCAAACGAGGTGGACCGAGATGGCACCGACGGGGTCGTCAACCTTGATGCTGTCGAAGAAGAACACGGCGAAGACGACAATTACGCCTGCAATCAAGCCGATAATTACGGCACCTAAGTAGCTAACGCCAGCACATCCGGCGGTAATGCCGACCAGACCGGCCAGAATACCGTTGATAATCATCGACAGGTCGGGCTTCCCAGACGTAATCCAGGAGGTAATTGTCGCAGCAACGCCGCCTGCTGCGGCTGCGAGGTTGGTCGTCACGGCAATATAAGGCACTGCCTCAGACGCCGCTAGTTCAGAACCAGGGTTGAAGCCAAACCAGCCGATCCACAGAATCATACATCCCAGCATCGACAGGCTGAGGTTGTGACCAGGCAGGGCAGTGGGCTGACCGTCTTGGTACTTGCCGATACGGGGGCCGAGGAAGATAGCACCCACTAATGCCGCCCAGCCACCAACCGAGTGAACGACGGTGGAGCCAGCGAAGTCAGAGAAGCCAGCACCCCCTAACCAGCCGTTGCTACTCCAAACCCAGTGACCCGTGATTGGATAGGAAACCCCGGTAAGCAGGACACTGAAGAGTAGGAAAGCAATAAAGTGAACCCGCTCCGCTACGGCACCGGAAACGATGGTTGCGGCGGTAGCAGCAAACGCCACCTGGAACAGGAAAAATACTGAGACCGGTAGCCCTGCTGGGAACGGATCTAATCCATAAATGGCGGAGTCTCCGGTTAAGAACCAGCCACCGCTGCCGATGAAGCCGCTCTCACCAGCAAACATAATTGAGAAGCCAATTGCCCAAAACGAAATGGTTGCGAGGGCAAAGACAATCAGGTTCTTGGAGAGTATGTTGACGGCGTTTTTCTGGCGGCAAAAGCCAGTTTCGAGCATACCGAAGCCCGCATTCATGAAGATGACGAGCACGGCTGCAACGGTAATCCAAATGGCATTGAGGACGCCCTGGACATATTCAGGCGTGAGGGCCTCCTCCTGCGCAGAGGCGGCCAAACCAGCGGCACCTACGATGAGGAATGCCAAGGGCGCACAAGCCGCCCATTTCCAAGACGACTTGGAAAGTACTGCCACCATCTTGCCAAATGCAATTTCAGGCGTAGACCATGAGGCCAAACCCGTCGCTTTTGCGGGTCGGCCTCTTCCTTTGAGACGTTTCTTGCTGAGCACGATTTTAGACATCATCACTGGACGTTCCTATTTAATTAAGGTCGAGCAGAAAATCCGCTCTGACTGTTCCGAGCCACACAAACCAGGGGGAAGCGATTAGAAGGAACCAGAACCTACAAAGTACTAACAGGGTGCAATGAGCTTGCACCAAGGATCTAAATTCATACCACAGCCTGATACTCCTGGAAACCATCATCCAAGCAGCTTTGCGCAGCTCGTGAATTAATCCAAGGCGTTTGGTAGAGCATCTTGCTAACCAATACAGTCAGGGCCGTGGAACTGACCTGCACTGCTAAAGTGCGTCACTTATCGTAGAAACGATTGCACCAGTAATGCGACGTGTCTTCTGTATAGGAGAATACAGTTCACCGCTGCGAGCCGACAGGAAGCAGATTTTCGTCAGCAAATTTTCGTGGAGTGCGTCATTGCGTGGCGTGACGCACTCAAACGGGGTGCGGCGGTGCGCTGGGCAGGACACGTCTTGCCAAGTTGTCTAACTATGATCGCCTACTTACGTTAATAAGCGTGTGCGCCCCCGGCGGGGGCGCACACGCTCAAGAAAATAATTTTGTTCAAGGTGATTTCTGAAAAACTTAGTTAAAAAATGGTTTCGTTCTGCTGCTGCCAGGCGGGGTCTACGATACAGACAAAAACCAGGTCTTCGGTGCCGCGGTTGCGAATGAATTGCCGGGCGTGGGGAGGGATGTAGATGGCGTCGCCTGGTTCGACGGTTTGTTGTTCATCGCCGATGGTCATTTCGCCTCGGCCCTGAAGGATGTAGTACACCTCGGATGTCGTCAGGGCATGGGGTGTGGAGGTTTGGCCCACTTCGACAATGGCGTGGGCAAGGCTATAGCGCAAATTAATAGGCTGCTTATCTGGATGGAGCAGTTCACGTAAACGTGTTCCATCTCCGGCAACAAACTCTGAGCATTCTTGTAGTCGTCGGACCAGCATTGTAAGCGGCTTAATCCTACCGGGATTTTCGAGGAGATTATATCAATTAATTTTAGTTAACTTTAATTGATTTCAGTTAACTTCCTAAGGCTAATTGCTGCCCCTGGGGCGATCGCCCCACGATAAGTTCAGCAATAAATCCAACAGCGATCGCCCCAGGCTCACACCCGAGAGACATCCAAAGCTTCAAAGTCGGGGCAGTTAATGGCTGCTTCCGAAAGGGCAATGCTGGGCCTAACGGGACATTTCAGGTGATAGTCCCCCGTAAAGTACTGACAATTGGAGCAGGGGACCCGGTGCATCTGTTTCGCTCGCGATAGACCGTCCCGAAAAGCCGACCAGACGCTCCAGCCTAGCAGAAAAACCAGGCACCAGGCTGCTATGAAGCAAACCGGGATTAGAAAAGGCTGCACAAACCCCAGCAGTAGCCGCAGGAAATTGAAGAGAGCTTCGAGCATTTGTATTGATTAGTCACGTGACTCTATATATCCAAATTACTCTATCTATCTCTGACCAGTCACTTTCAAAAGACGGACTTTGGGCGGGTTTCCAACGGGCGTTTTGGAAAAAGATCTAAACTCCGACCGGAAAACCGGGGTTTATGGCATCATAGGGGTCAGGATAGATATTTACGCTGTTGCAAACCAAGAGGAAACGACAATATGGCACTTCAGCTAGGGGACACCGTCCCAAATTTTACTCAGCAGTCGTCCGAAGGAGAAATCAACTTCTACGACTGGGCTAGCGATAGCTGGGTAGTTCTGTTCTCCCACCCCGCCGATTACACCCCCGTCTGCACCACGGAGCTGGGCGAAGTTGCTAAGCTCAAGCCTGAATTTGATAAGCGCAACGCTAAGGTCATCGCCCTCAGCGTGGATGATACCGATTCCCACATGGGGTGGATTAACGACATTAACGAAACCCAGAAAACCTCAATTAACTATCCGATTCTGGCGGATGGTGACAAGCAGGTTTCCGAACTGTACGGCATGATTCACCCCAACGCCAATGCCTCGCTGACGGTGCGCACGGTTTTCGTCATCGACCCCAGCAAAAAGCTGCGCCTAACGCTGACCTATCCCCCCAGCACGGGCCGCAACTTTGAGGAAATTCTGCGGGTCATCGATTCGCTGCAGTTGACCGATAACTACAGCGTGGCTACCCCCGTCAACTGGAAGGATGGCGATGACTGCGTTATTGTGCCGTCCATCAAAGACCCTGACGAGCTGAAGCAGAAGTTTCCCAAGGGCTACACCGAGGTGAAGTCCTACCTGCGCATGACCCCGCAGCCGAATAAGTAGGCGGATGTTTGAAAAGTCTGGCCTTGAGTCGCAGAGCGCATCTGGCGATTCCCCTGAATCCCCCTTGCGAAGGGGGACTTTGGCTCCGATTTCCCTTCGACAAGGGGACTAGGAGGGATCGCCAGGTGGTCAAAATCGTAGTCACAAATTCTCTTGTGGTGCGTCATGCATGGCATGACGCACCAATTCTGATCTAGATTATTTGGAAAATTATTTAGGCCGCCGCCAGCGTTTGGGAAAGAGGCTTCCATTGGAAGGTGCGATCGCCCCCCATCTCGACCACCACCTTAATGCGAGGCTCAATCTTCGGCAGCGTCGTCAGATATTCCAGTTCCTGGCGAGACAAAATCATGCCCTCCAGCAGCCAGATGACCAGGCCCTTTGAATTGGACGACAGCTGTTCAAGCTGATAGGTAGCGGCGGGGGGCAGGTAGTAGCGGTATCCGACTGCAGCCCCGGTGCCAATGTCCTTCTTGCCCAAGTGAGGCGGACGCACACCGTGGACACCCATTAGATAGGCAGAAATATCGCCCAGCCCTCGTGCCGTAATGTGCAGCATGCCATATCCTGCTGCCCGCAAGCGCCGCTGATACCGGCCCTCATACCCCCCTTCTAAAGGCATGTAGATTGCCAGGGCACCTGCTTCTTCCAGGTCTTTTGCAAACCTTTTGCCGGTCACGATCAATGCCATCGCCAACGTTCTCCTTGAGGTGATAGGTTTAAGTGTGGAACCCCGCGACGCGAGGGTTTCACACCTCTTGAGTGTCCTAACGCGAAAGCGTAACGCTATATCGCCATATTAAGACATGCAACGGGCAACTTTTGAACTGATTCAAAAACCTCATTGGGAATTTTGAATTACCAAACTCTAGAGAACCAGCCTTCTGGGTTCTCGAACCTACCCTGGGATCGCCTCTAGCGCAGCGTCACGGTTAGAACTTGAAGCGAATGGCTAGAATAAATGGGTGGTGGGTGTTTGCGAGACATCAGGGACGGTTAAACGGGGCGATCGCCGCTAATTCCCAAAAATTTCGTAGACAATCGCTCTAGATTTATCTATACTGTTTAATCGTGGCTAATTCAATCCTGGGTTATCGCCCTTGAGTGAATTGCGTCAATTGGCGGGTCTGCCTTCCTTGTGAAATTGGGCAGATCGCGCCGATTAGTTGGGTTGATTAGTAGCACCAGGTGCAGTTTCAGATGGGCTGCTCCTATCTAAGTTAGGCTCCCCCGGTTCGGCCAGGACTTTCTGAGAAGATTGGTTCGACTGCTGGATTAATCAGGAGCTTCTAGCGTAGTGGCTGTAAGGGATACTCAGTGGGTGGCGACCGCGCTGTTCTGCTAAAGTCCTAGCCCCGTGTGCAAGTCTGTGTTGAAAGTAACCCATGCCCGTGTCTGAATACGGGTCGCGGGTGTGGTGTGACTGAGAACCGTGCTGTTGGAGAGGTGGGTTTCGCCGAGGGGCGATCGCTCTCTAGATCAGCTATCTGCATCAGAACCGGGGATGATTTTCCCATTTGCTGGTTCGGTTAGCAGGTGACTAACGCTGCCATCGGTGGCCTAGTCTAATCCGGTTTGATCTGTGGGCGATTGATTCCTGTGTCAGGGGCGATCGCAGTAACGCTCGGTCTGAGAACTTTTGATCTAAGCTGATTGATCTGAAGTTAATTCTGAGCAAGCAGGTCTGAACTTTTTGGGCTGCTTGAGATTTCTAAGCCAGATTCTCAAGCCCCAGACTAACGTACTGTTCGTAGTAGGGAGACGTGATCACCGTGTCCGTTGGTATCCTTGGCACTAAGCTCGGCATGACCCAGATCTTCGACGATGAAGGCAGGGCAATTCCAGTCACCGTTGTGCAGGCAGGTCCCTGCACCGTGACCCAAGTTAAGACAGAGCAAACAGACGGCTATTCCGCGATTCAGGTTGGCTACGGCAGCGTGCGCGAGAAGGCGCTTAACCGACCAAAGCTGGGCCACCTGAAGAAGTCCGAGTGTGAGCCAGTGCGTCATTTGCGCGAATATCGCCTGTCCCAAACGGGTGACTTCGAGCTGGGGCAGCAAATCACCGTTGCCGCCTTTGAAGCAGGCCAGCTTGTTGATGTCACGGGCACCAGCATTGGTCGCGGCTTCGCGGGCTACCAAAAGCGCCACAACTTCCGCCGGGGTCCCATGGCTCACGGTTCGAAAAACCACCGCCTACCCGGTTCGACGGGAGCGGGCACCACGCCAGGCCGCATTTATCCTGGCAAGAAAATGGCGGGGCGCTATGGCGGTACTCAGGTCACCATTCGCAAGCTGTCGGTGGTTCAGGTGGATGCCGAGCGTAATCTTCTCCTCATTAAGGGAGCGGTTCCCGGGAAGCCGGGCACGTTTTTAGACATCCGGCCCACCAAGACTTGGAATTGAGTTAGCGAAGTAGCGGCGAGAAAAGCAAGGGGGAGAAGCAATGGTTGATTGCGTAGTAAAAAATTGGCAGGGCGATGAAGTGGGCACTGCTACGTTTGATCTGAACGTGGCTAGCGAAGAAAATGCACCCCATATCGTGCACCGCGCCCTGGTGCGCCAGCTAACCAATGCCCGGCAGGGAACGGCCTCAACCAAAACCCGTGCTGAGGTGCGGGGGGGTGGGCGCAAGCCCTGGCGGCAGAAGGGCACCGGTCGAGCTAGAGCCGGTTCCATCCGATCTCCCCTGTGGCGGGGTGGGGGCGTCATCTTTGGGCCAAAGCCTCGGGATTTCGAAGTCAAAATGAACCGCAAGGAGCGGCGACTAGCCCTGCGCACCGCCTTCCAGAGCCGCTCAGAAGACCTGATCGTGGTTGAGGATCTTGCCGAAAACCTATCCCGTCCGAAGACGAAGGAGCTGGCGGCGGCTCTCTCCCGCTGGGGAATTGATGATGGAGCAACGGTGCTGCTGATTGTGGCTGAGCGGGATGAGAATGTCTACCTATCTGCGCGAAATATGCAGACCGTCAAGCTCATCTCGGCTACAAACCTGAACGTTCACGATTTGTTAGTGGCCGATCACGTTGTAGTCACTGCTTCAGCCCTGGAAGTCGTTAAGGAGGTCTACGATGCCTAAGTTTGACGCCCGCAGTTTGCCCGACCTAGTGCGCCGTCCCATCGTCAACGAGAAGGCCACTATCTTGCTGGAAGACAATAAGTATGTCTTTGAGGTCGATCCCCGCGCTACCAAGAACGACATCCGGGAAGCCATCGAAACCCTATTCGACGTTACCGTGGTGAAGGTCAATACCCAGAATCCGCCTCGCCGCTCTCGCCGGATTGGTCGCTTTGCTGGCCACAAGCCCAAATATAAGCGGGCGATCGTAACTTTGGCTGAGGACGATTCAATCGTGTTGTTCCCCGAGGTTTAAGGGAAAAGGATTGGGCGATCGCCCCTTTCCAAATATTTCTTCTCCCCAAACTTCTCGCCGTTTTCGCCGTTACTGCCGTTATTTTTTCTGAGCTATGGGTATTCGTTCTTTTCGACCAAACACCCCCGGCACCCGGGAACGGGTCAACTCAGATTTTGCTGAAATCACCCGCAGCGAACCTGAGAAGTCTCTGACCCGCTACATCCATCGCCCCAAAGGGCGGAACAATCGGGGCGTAATCACCTGTCGCCATCGCGGCGGCGGCCACAAAAAGCTCTACCGCTTTATCGATTTCCAGCGCAACAAGCGGGATATGCCGGCTCAGGTCATGACGATTGAGTATGACCCAAACCGCAACGCCAGGATTGCCCTGGTGCAGTACGAAGACGGGGAGAAGCGCTATATTCTCTACCCGACTGGGCTGGCGGTGGGCAGCAGCATCATCGCAGGCGAAAGCGTGCCGTTTGAGGTCGGCAATGCCTTGCCCCTCGGCAACATTCCTCTGGGTACGACGGTTCACAACGTCGAGCTTTTTCCGGGTCGGGGCGGGCAAATTGTCCGGGCGGCGGGTACATCGGCCCAGGTGGTGGCTAAAGAAGGTGCGTTCGTTACCCTGAAGCTGCCCTCCAGTGAGGTGCGGCTGGTGCGCCGCGAGTGCTACGCCACTATCGGTCAGGTCGGTAATGCCGATATCCGCAATACGAGTTTGGGGAAAGCGGGCCGCAAGCGCTGGCTGGGACGGCGTCCAGAGGTGCGGGGGAGCGTCATGAACCCGGTAGATCACCCCCACGGTGGTGGTGAAGGCCGTGCCCCCATTGGTCGCAGTGGGCCAGTGACCCCCTGGGGTAAGCCTGCCCTGGGTAAGAAAACCCGGAAGCGGAAGAAGCTCAGTAATTCCCTCATTGTGCGCCGTCGCCGCCGCTCGTCGAAGCGGGGTCGGGGTGGTCGTAACGCATAATGCTCCATGAATAAATGACGCTGGGGTGGGGTTCGCTCCCGACCGGAGGGCTAATCCCACTCGCTTTACTTATAGCCAGGTATCGATCTGGAGTTGTTGCAAGCCAAGTGTTCCTAGCTGTGGAGGTGTGCTATGTCTCGTTCACTCAAGAAAGGCCCATTCGTGGCTGACCATTTACTCAAAAAAATTGAGGATCTCAACGTCAAGGGCGAAAAGCAGGTGATCAAGACCTGGTCGCGGGCATCGACTATTTTGCCCCAGATGATTGGCCACACAATTGCTGTCCACAATGGACGGCAGCACGTCCCCGTGTTTGTCACTGAACAAATGGTGGGACACAAGCTGGGGGAATTTGCCCCAACCCGCACCTTCCGGGGACACGCCAAGAGCGATAAGAAGGCTCGTCGTTAGATAGTTCACGGGTTATTTAAGGTCAGGTACCTGAAACCGATTGTCTTGAACGGGTGGCTCAGGCTTGCCAATGCTGTAGGAGAACGAAATGGCTGTCAGTACTGAATATGAAGTAAAAGCGATCGCCCGCTATGTCCGGATGTCGCCGTTTAAGGTGCGGCGGGTGCTCGATCAAATTAGAGGACGCACCTACCGGGAAGCACTCATCATTCTGGAGTTCATGCCCTATCGGGCTTGCGACCCCGTGCTCAAGGTGCTGCGATCGGCAGTGGCTAACGCTGAACACAACGAGGGGCTTGAGCCTGCTGATTTGATAATTAGCCAAGCCTATGCAGATCAGGGACCAGTTTTTCGGCGCTATCGCCCTCGGGCGCAGGGACGGGCCTACCAAATCCGTAAGCCGACCTGCCACATTACGATCGCCGTTGCGCCCGATTACGAGGACGAAGAGTAGACCTCATTACAGCATCGCTTCGCTGCCGTCTCTAGCCATTGAGTTATTCGTTGAGATTGTTACCCGTTAAGACAGAGGACAGATTGTGGGACAGAAGATACATCCAATTGGGTTTCGCCTCGGCATCACTCAGGACCACCGCTCCAAGTGGTTTGCCGACTTCAAGCGCTATCCTGATCTGCTGCAGGAAGACTACAAAATTCGCGACTACGTGACGAAAACGCTCAACAACGCTGGCATCTCAGAGGTTGGCATCGAGCGCAAAGCGGATCAAATCGACCTGGAAATCCGCACGGCGCGTCCGGGGGTAGTGGTCGGTCGCGGCGGTTCGGGCATTGAGCAACTGCGCACCGGGCTCCAGCGAGAACTGCGGGACAGCAATCGCCAGATCCGCATCAACGTGGTGGAAGTGGCGCGGGTAGACGCGGATGCGTCGCTTATCGCGGAATACATTGTGCAGCAGCTCGAACGGCGGGTGTCGTTCCGGCGAGTGGTGCGGCAGGCGATTCAGCGGGCGCAGCGAGCCGGGGTGGAAGGTATCAAAATCCAGGTGAGCGGTCGCCTGAACGGTGCAGAAATTGCTCGAACCGAGTACACCCGTGAGGGCAAGGTGCCGCTTCACACCCTGCGAGCCGATGTGGACTATACCTATCGCACCGCGCAAACTACCTATGGAGTGCTGGGGATTAAGGTCTGGGTCTTCAAGGGCGAGATCATCCCCGGTCAGGAAGAGACCGCTGCCCCAGCCGCTACTCAACCGCGCCGCCGTCAGCAGCGTCGCCGCCAGCAGTTTGAGGATCGGTCCAACGAAGAGTAAGTCTGACGCTCGGGTTAGACGCTATCAGTGATATTTCATGCGGCTTTTGAAGGAACGAAATCATGTTAAGTCCTAAGCGAACAAAATTTAGAAAGCAGCAGCGCGGGCGCATGCGCGGATTGGCTACCCGGGGATGTAACCTCAACTTTGGCGACTTTGCTTTACAGGCGCTGGAGCCAGCCTGGATTACCTCCCGCCAGATTGAAGCAAGCCGTCGAGCCATGACCCGCTACATTCGTCGGGGTGGAAAAATTTGGATTCGCGTCTTTCCCGATAAACCCATCACCATGCGCCCGGCAGAAACCCGCATGGGTTCAGGAAAGGGAAACCCCGAGTTTTGGGTGGCCGTAGTGAAGCCTGGGCGTATTCTGTTCGAAATTGCCGGTGTTCCTGAAGCGACCGCCCGTGAAGCGATGCGGCTGGCTTCCTATAAGCTGCCCATCAAGACGAAGTTTATTTCGCGCGAGTCGGAGGAAAGCTAATCATGCCCCTATCAAAAATCAGCGACTTTCGCAGCTTGAGCGACAACGAGCTGAACGAGCAGATTGTCGAAGCGAAGAAGAAACTCTTTGAACTGCGCTTTCAGAAAGCGACCCGCCAGTTGGAAAAAACCCACGAGTTCAAGCACGTCCGCCACCAAATTGCCCAGTTGATGACGGTCGAGCGGGAACGGGAACTGGAGCGTGCGGCGGCTGAGGCAACTGCTGGCGAAGCGACAGAAGAACCTGTCGCGGCACCCCAAACATCTGAAACGGCTGATGAAGCCCCGTCCACAGAATCAGAGCCAACGGTTGAGGAGGCATAATCCCAAATGGCAATTAAAGAACGAGTTGGCGTGGTAGTAAGCGACAAGATGGACAAGACCGTGATTGTCGCCATCGAGAACCGGGCACCCCACCCCAAGTACCGCAAAATTATTGTTCGCACCAAGCGATACAAAGCGCACGATGAGGACAACCGCTGTCGGGTGGGCGATCGCGTCCGTATCCAAGAAACCCGTCCCCTTAGCCGCACGAAGCGCTGGATGGTGCTAGACGTCCTGGAAAGTGCCCCTAGAATTTAGCCCGCTTTCTGACTTCGTGTCCCCCTCAATTCCCTATCCAGGAGATCAGTCGTGATTCAACAAGAGTCTTACTTAAACGTGGCCGATAACAGCGGGGCGCGCAAGCTGATGTGTATCCGCGTCCTCGGCGGTAACCGCCGCTATGCCAATGTCGGAGACGTCATCATCGCCGTTGTTAAAGACGCGACGCCCAATATGGCCGTTAAAAAGTCCGATGTCGTTCGCGCGGTCATTGTGCGCACCCGCAAAGGGCTACAGCGCGAAAGCGGCATGAGTATTCGGTTTGATGACAATGCCGCGGTCGTGATTAACCCCGAAGGCAACCCACGGGGTACCCGGGTTTTTGGGCCGGTCGCCAGGGAACTGCGGGACAAAAACTTTACGAAAATTGTTTCGCTAGCGCCGGAGGTGCTCTGATGGCAAAAGTTAAGGACAAGGCGGCTAAGGTTCGCCACAAAATGCACGTGAAAAAAGGCGATACGGTGCAGATCATCACCGGTCGTGAAAAGGGCAAGGTGGGGGAAATCCTCAAAACCTATCCCGAGCTGAGCAAAGTAATTGTCAAGGGCGTCAACGTTAAAACCAAGCACGTCAAGCCCCAGCAAGAGGGAGAGTCGGGTCAAATTACCACCTTCGAGGCCCCCATCCACAGCTCAAACGTCATGCTCTATTCGACTAAAGAGAAGGTGGCTAGTCGCGTCTGCTACACCTACAGCGAAGACGGACGCAAGGTTCGCATGCTGAAGAAGACGGGAGAGGTGATTGACTAAAGCGACGATTCGTCGCACACACCCCATCCCTATCCGTTTACGGTTAAGCGCCGTTTAGATTACACGTTATCCCTGACCAAGCCCAGGGAATGGATAGACACTCAAACATGGCAACAAATCAACGACTAAAAACGCTTTATCAGGAAACGATTATCCCCAAGCTGATGGAAGAGTTTCAGTACTCTAACATCCATCAGGTCCCCAAAGTGGAGAAGGTGACGGTGAACCGGGGTCTGGGGGAGGCGTCCCAAAACGCTAAGGCAATGGAGGCGTCCCTGGCAGAAATTGCCCTAGTCACCGGACAGAAGCCTGTGGTCACCCGAGCTAAGAAGGCGATCGCCGGTTTCAAAATCCGCAAAGGAATGCCGGTCGGCGTCATGGTAACCCTAAGGGCCGAGCGAATGTATGCCTTCCTGGACCGTCTGATCAACCTGGCGCTGCCCCGCATCCGCGACTTTCGCGGCATCAGCCCCAACAGCTTTGACGGGCGGGGCAACTACACCCTGGGTCTGCGGGAGCAGCTCATCTTCCCAGAAGTCGACTACGACAGCATTGACCAGATTCGAGGCATGGATATTTCCATTGTGACCACTGCCAATACTGACGAGGAAGGCCGCGCCCTCCTTCGAGAAATGGGTATGCCCTTTCGGGAGAAATGACAAGTTTCGTATTAAGAGGAAGCTATGGCGTCTAACGACACAATTGCGGATATGTTAACGCGCATTCGAAATGCGAGTCTGGCACGGCATCAGGAAACCAGTGTGCCGCTAACCAAAATGACGCGCAGCATTGCCCAGGTTCTGCAAAACGAAGGCTTCATCACGGGCTATTCGGAAACCGGTGAAGGAATCAAGCGCCAACTGGTCATTTCGCTGAAGTACAAGGGCAGAAATCGTCAGCCTATCATCCGCAAGCTCCGGCGCGTGAGCAAGCCGGGTCTGCGGGTCTACTCCAACCGGCGGGATTTGCCCCGGGTTCTGGGCGGCATTGGCATCGCCATCATCTCCACCTCCCACGGCATCATGACCGACCGGGAAGCCCGGCGTCAGGGCATTGGTGGCGAGGTGCTCTGCTTTGTCTGGTAAAGGCTGTGCAGAAAGGTCCAATGCGGGAAGGGTGGCAATGTGATTGGGCAACGCCTTTCCATCAAACATGACTACCCATTGGCTTGTAAACGTGCTGCAAGGAGAAGAAACGATGTCTCGAATTGGTAAGCGCCCTATTCCCGTTCCCCCTAAAGTAACTGTCACCATTAATGGGCAGCATGTAGCGGTGAAGGGACCCAAGGGCGAACTCGCTCGCACCCTACCTCCCGAAGTTGAGGTCCTCCAGGAAGGAGACACCATCGTCGTCAATCGCCGGAATGAATCGCGTCCGGCTCGACAGCGTCACGGACTATGCCGGACCCTGGTAGCCAATATGGTGGAAGGGGTTTCTCAAGGATTCCAAAAGCGCCTGGAGATTCAAGGGGTGGGCTACCGGGCTCAGGTGCAGGGAAAAAATCTCATCCTCAACGTTGGCTACAGCAACCCCGTGCAGATTGAGCCACCGGAAGGCATTCAGTTTGCGGTGGAAGCCAACACAAACGTCATGGTGAGCGGCATTGATAAAGAAATTGTCGGTAACGTCGCCGCTCGGGTCCGGGGGGTTCGTCCACCCGAACCTTATAAGGGCAAAGGCATTCGCTATGCAGGTGAGATGGTTCGACGTAAGGCAGGTAAGGCAGGTAAGAAGTAATGAAAACAAGTCGTAAGGAAGCAACCCGTCGCCGTCACTCGCGGATTCGGCGCAAGGCCGTCGGCACCTCCGAACGGCCTCGTCTTGCCGTCTTCCGCTCCAACCAACACATCTATGCCCAGGTAATCGATGATTCCACCCACCATACCCTGGTGGCGGCATCGACTCTGGAGCCCGAGCTGAAATCAGAGCTAGAGTCTTACAACACCTGTGAGGCATCGTCCAAAGTGGGGGAACTGATTGCTAAGCGATCGCTCGAAAAGGGCATTACCAGCGTGGTTTTCGATCGGGGCGGGAAGCTCTATCACGGTCGGGTGAAGGCCCTGGCAGACGCGGCTCGCAGTAGCGGTTTAGACTTCTAGCGATCGCTCTACGATTCGCTAGGCTGAAGGGGAGCGCACGGAACTGAATCGAAAGGAACAGGATTATGGCAAATCGTCGCAGTAAAGGCAACAAGGCCAAAGAGAAAGAGTCAGATTGGCAGGAGCGGGTGGTGCAAATTCGCCGCGTCACCAAGGTGGTGAAGGGCGGTAAAACTCTCAGCTTCCGCGCTGTTGTGGTCATCGGCAACGAACGGGGCCAGGTAGGCGTTGGGGTCGGTAAGGCCAGTGACGTTATTGGTGCGGTCAAAAAAGGCGTCGCCGATGCCCGTAAGCATCTGGTTGATGTGCCGTTGACGAAGTCTAACTCGCTGCCTCACCCCACCAACGGCGTCAGCGGCGGGGCGAGAGTAATGATGCGTCCGGCAGGGCCTGGAACCGGTGTAATCGCTGGGGGCGCGGTGCGCACCGTGCTGGAGCTAGCAGGGGTGCGGAACGTGCTGGCAAAGCAGCTCGGCTCCAGTAACCCCCTCAACAATGCCCGGGCCGCCGCTGCCGCCCTAGACCTCCTCCGCACCTTTGCCGAGGTTGCCGAAGAGCGGGATGTTGCCATTGAGCAGCTCTACGTTTAGTGGGGCTGACCGTATCGCAAAATTGAGTTGTTATCAGGTTGGGTTATGAGACTACAAGACGCAGTTCCAAAAGATGGGTCTAAGAAGCGCCGTCGCCGCATCGGTCGCGGCATTTCAGCTGGCCAGGGTGCCAGCGGCGGATTCGGCATGCGGGGACAGAAATCCCGCTCAGGTCGCGGCACTCGCCCTGGCTTTGAGGGCGGTCAGCTGCCCCTCTACCGGCGGATTCCCAAGCTCAAGCACTTTCCCTTGGTCAATCGCACCCAGTACACCATCATCAACGTGGGTAAGCTGAATGGCCTGCCGCAAAATTTCGAGGTCACCCTCGCCTCGCTGATAGACGTGGGGCTGATTACTACAGATGACGGGCCGCTGAAGGTTTTGGGCGATGGCGAACTAGAGGTGCCGCTCACGGTGAAGGCAGTGGCTTTCACCAAGTCTGCCCGGGCCAAGATTGAGGGAGCAGGCGGGAGCTGCGAGACCCTTGAGTAAGGGGGCGATCGCACCTAAGACTGCTCTGCCTGCTCCGTCAGAAGAGCGGTATGCTAGTAGAAGATCAGATATTCTTTTGCGACGGGTCAAAGCGAGGGAGATGCCCTGATGGTTGTTAGTCGAGATAAGACGCCAACGGCTCAAGAGACATTTATGCAGATGGCGCAGGCGGCGGGTCTGCGTAAGCGATTACTGATTACCGTTGGGCTGTTGATCCTGGTCAGGCTCGGGATTTTTATTCCCGTACCGGGGATCGACCGGGTTGCCTTTCAAAACAGTATCGAGGCGAGTGGCCTCGGCGGGATTGTCGGCTTCCTGGATATTTTCTCCGGTGGGGGTCTGTCGCTGCTGGGTATCTTCGCGCTGGGGATCATTCCCTACATCAACGCTTCCATCATCATGCAGCTGCTGGCTGCCGCCATCCCCAGCCTGGAAGACCTCCAGAAGAACGAAGGAGAGGCTGGGCGACGCAAGATTTCCCAGATTACCCGGTACGTGGCCCTGGGCTGGGCGGTTTTACAGAGTTTTGGTATCGGCCTGCTGGTGAACAACTTTGCCCTCAACCCCGGTCCGCTCTTCATCGCCAGCACGGTGATTGCTCTCTGTGCCGGATCGATGTTTGTCATGTGGGTGGGTGAGCTAATTACAGAACGCGGCATCGGCAACGGGGCGTCACTGCTTATTTTCGTCAACATTGTCTCAACGCTGCCCCGCTCTCTCGGCCAGACGATTGAGCTAGCTCAAAGTGGCGATCGCAGCTTAGTTGGCGGCATCATCATCCTGCTGCTGGTTTTCCTGATTATGATTGTTGGCATCGTGTTTGTGCAGGAGGGCACGCGCCGGATTCCTATCGTTTCAGCCCGTCGTCAGGTAGGCCGCAAGACCTACCTAGAGAAGAGCAGCTACCTGCCCCTGCGGCTCAACCAGGGCGGGGTCATGCCCATCATCTTTGCTTCTGCCGTCCTCATCCTGCCTGCCTCTCTGACCCAGTTCGTTCCCAATAACGACGTGATTCGCCAGGTTGTGGATGCGCTGCGACCCGGTAACTGGCTCTACATGGTGGTCTATCTCCTTCTCATTCTCTTCTTCAGCTATTTCTACGCCTCCCTTGTAGTCAATCCGGTTGACATGTCGCAGAACCTGAAGAAGATGGGGGCCAGTATTCCAGGCATTCGCCCCGGCAAGGCAACCAGCGATTACCTGACCCGGGTGCTCAATCGGTTGACCTTCCTGGGGGCCATCTTCCTGGGGCTGGTGGCGATCGTGCCAACGGTGGTGGAGGGAGCTACCCGCGTTACCACCTTCCAGGGGCTGGGGGCTACGTCCCTGCTGATTCTGGTTGGGGTGGCAATCGATACGGCCAAGCAGGTGCAGACCTACGTTATTTCCCAGCGGTATGAGGGCATGGTGAAGCAGTAGCTTTGTCGCCAGTTAGCGAAGGGGCTGATTCCGATTGACTGATGAATCAGCCCTCCGAAATATTTGAAATAGGGTCTGAAACAACAAAATATAAAGATAGTGGTTAATTCCAGTATTTCCGTAGGAGGAGAACAGTTTGTCTAAGCAAGACCTGATTGAGATGGAAGGAACCGTTACGGATTCCCTGCCAAACGCTATGTTCCGAGTTGACCTCGATAACGGGTTTAACGTGCTAGCCCACATTTCGGGAAAGATTCGCCGGAACTACATCAAAATTTTGCCGGGCGATCGCGTCAAGGTTGAGCTAACTCCCTATGACCTGACGAAGGGACGCATTACCTACCGCTTGCGCAATAAGAAGTAGCGGTGCTGCCCTAGCCGCAACCTCGCGAAAATATGAAAATTGAGTCTAAGCAGGGAAGGCTGATCACCTCTCTGCAGCTTTTTATGTTGTTAAAACTTCCAACTTTAGTTACAATAGATTGTTCTTGTGCTGTAGATTTGCAACGGAAAAGATCAGAGTAAGGCGATGAAAGTTAGACCGTCTGTACGAAAAATGTGCGAGAAGTGCCGAATCATCAAGCGCCGGGGACGGGTCATGGTGATTTGCACCAACCCAAAGCATAAGCAACGTCAGGGCTAGACCCGACTCGGTATCAATCTGGTACCAAACGGGTATCTAGCCAGTAGCGAACAGTAGCAAACTCGAAGAAGCGAAAAAAGTTGAGCAGGAGGGCAGGAAGTGGCGCGGATTGCCGGAGTTGATCTTCCCAGAGACAAGCGAATTGAAATTGGCCTCACCTATATCTACGGGATTGGTCTGTCGAGGTCCAAAGAAATCTTGGCGAATACGGGGGTCAACCCAGACACCCGAGTAAAAGACCTAACCGATGCAGACATTGTTGCCCTGCGGGAAGTAGTCGAGAATGACTACCAGGTTGAGGGTGACCTCCGCCGCTGGGAGTCGATGAACATTAAGCGACTGATGGACATTGGTACCTACCGGGGGCGGCGGCATCGAATGGGGCTGCCAGTGCGGGGACAGCGGACCCGTACCAATGGACGGACGCGACGGGGCGGACGCCGGACGGTTGCAGGTAAGAAGAAGGCTCCCAGCAAGAAGTAAGGCGCATTCGGGCGATCGCGACGGGCTAGTTCAGTCCTATCGGGATCGCACTTTAACTGCATCTGGCGGCACTACCTGTTGGGTTGATTTTGATTGAGACAAGAACAGGCAAAGCATAAAGGCAATGGCAAAGCAAGCACCAAGAAAAGCTGGAGCAAAAAAGCAAAAACGTAACGTCCCCAACGGCGTTGCGCACATTCGCTCTACATTCAACAACACTATCGTGACTATCAGCGACGTGGCCGGAGAAGCAATTTCCTGGGCATCCGCAGGTTCAAGCGGCTTTAAGGGCGCGAAGAAAGGAACTCCGTTTGCGGCTCAAACGGCTGCCGAAAATGCGGCGCGACGAGCTATCGATCAGGGCATGCGTCAAATTGAGGTGATGGTCAGCGGTCCTGGTGCCGGTCGTGAAACCGCAATCCGCGCTCTTCAAGGGGCTGGCCTGGAAATTACGCTGATTCGTGACGTTACGCCGATTCCTCATAACGGTTGCCGCCCGCCTAAGCGGCGCAGAGTCTAACCCAGAGGAAGGCGCTTCGGAACGTTGATGTGCGGGCTAGTTGCTTATCCGAAAACTCGCTGGAGTTTAAGGCAATTAAGCATAAAAAGGTTAGAAACAGTTGAGTCAGAAAGGCGAGGGTTGTCTCTCGTTGAGGAAGAGGGAGTCTGGTAGATGGCACAGTTCCAAGTTGAATGCATAGAAACTAATACCGAAAAGAACCAAAGCCTATACGGCAAATTTGTAATGGAACCGCTAGAACGGGGTCAGGGCATTACGGTTGGCAACGCCCTCAGGCGGGTACTGCTGTCCAATCTACCGGGGACGGCGGTGACTGCTGTTCGCATTGCTGGTGTTAGCCACGAGTTTATGACAGTTCCGGGCGTGCGGGAAGACGTGCTGGATATTCTTCTCAATATGAAGGAAGTCGTCTTGAAAAGCTACTCGCCCCAACCCCAGATTGGGCGGCTGCTGGTTCAGGGTCCGGCAACAGTGTCGGCTAGCCAGCTCGATCTCCCGGCTGAAGTCGAGATTATCGATCCAACGCACTACATCGCAACGGTTTCTGCTGGTGCCACCCTGGAGATGGAGTTTCGCATTGAGAGCGGCGTCGGCTATCGAGCCGTTGATCGGGGGCAAGACGAAACGGCAGCGCTCGATTTTCTCCAAATTGATGCAATTTTCATGCCTGTCCGCAAGGTCAATTACTCGGTTGAGGATGCTCGTGTTGGGGGTTCCCTGGAGAGAGACCGCCTGGTGTTAGACATTTGGACAAACGGTAGCCTGACGCCCCAGGATGCCATGAGCCAGGCTGCTAGCATCCTGGTGGATCTCTTCGATCCGCTCAAGGATGTTACGATGGTCACCGACGAAGACGGGGAGGCTCCTGAGGAAAACCCGGAGAGCCAGATTCCCATCGAAGAGCTTCAACTGTCGGTCAGGGCTTACAACTGTCTGAAGCGGGCTCAGATCAATTCGGTTGCCGATCTGCTCGACTATACCCAGGAAGATCTGCTCGAAATCAAAAACTTTGGGGCCAAGTCGGCAGAAGAGGTGATTGAGGCACTTCAAGACCGCCTGGGTATCACGCTGCCCCACGAAAAATCAGCTAAGCCGGGCTAATGGTCGGCTTGGCGATCGCGCCTAAGCCGTCACCAGCCCTTTCATTTCTAAATTCCCCTTGTTGTCTTGCTATTTGCAATTTGAGTTTCAGCCATGCGTCACCGTCGTCGTGTTCACCAACTGGGCAAACCTGCCGATCAGCGGCGGGCTTTGCTGCGATCGCTCACTACCGAACTTATTCGTCACGGACGAATCACCACCACCAAAGCCCGCGCCAAGGCGGTGCGTGAAGAAGCCGAAAGGATCATCACCCTCGCTAAAGAGGGCTCGCTGGCAGCTCGGCGGCGGGCTTTGGGCTACATATATGACAAGCAGCTCGTTCATGCCCTGTTTGAGGGAGTCAATGAGCGCTATGGCGATCGCAACGGCGGCTACACCCGGATCATCCGCACCGTAAAGCGTCGGGGCGATAGCGCTGAAATGGCCATCATCGAGCTGACCTAGCATCGGTCTATCGAGTCGAATCTATTTCATCGGAACCGGAAATGTCTTTGCAGCGTGATGGGGCGGGGAATCAGCATCAGTTAGGTGAGGCAAAACAGCGAATTGCCCTCATCATTCAGTATGCTGGCACCCATTATCATGGCTGGCAGCGGCAGCCCAACCACCTTTCCGTGCAGGAGGTGATTGAGACCGTGATCCAGTCCGTCTTGGGCGATCGCGTGGTGCTGCACGGAGCCGGACGCACGGATTCGGGAGTTCATGCCGCGGCTCAGGTGGCCCACTTTGATGCCCCCGCCCTGATTCCCGCCCACCGCTGGATGGGCATCCTCAACCATCGGCTGCCTAAGGACATTGTGATTCGTGGCTCGGCGCAGGTCTCCATGTCCTGGCACGCTAGGTTCTCCGCCCTGTGGCGGCGCTACCGCTACACCATCTATACCGATGCTTGTCCCAATCTCTTTGTCAGGCCGTTCACCTGGCATTATTATCACGAGTCTCTAGACGAAGCCCTGATGCAGGAGGCGCTGCGACCTCTGCTGGGGCGGCACCACCTGGCTGCCTTCCACCGGGCTGGCTCCAGTCGTCCCCACTCTTGGGTAGAGGTGCAGGAGGTGCTGTGTGTTCGTGAGCGGGAGTTTATCCGCATTGAGCTGCAGGCAAGCGGATTTCTGTATGGCATGATGCGCCTGCTCGTCGGCATGTTGGTGGAGGTGGGGCGGGGGTGGCGATCGCCCGCTTCGTTTACAGAGATTTGGCGATCGCAGGGCCGCGAGCAGGTGAAATACGCCGCTCCCCCCCAGGGGCTCTGCCTGTTACGGGTCGGTTACGCCGACTTTCCGTTCCACCCCCGTCTCTGGTATGACACCCAGCCGCTATTCGCCCTGGGCACCTGTCCGGAGTTGGCGTACTGCTTGGGCTGAGGAAACGGGCGAGAACGCAGGTTTAATGATTTTTTCTTGACTAGCTCACTTTGTCACTAGGTTGCTATCAGTATGATGAACAAAACGTATGTTCCCACTAAGGGATCCTTTGAGCAGAAATGGTACGTCATTGACGCGGAGAACCAGCGCCTGGGGCGTTTGGCTACCGTTGCTGCCACCATTCTGCGCGGTAAAAACAAGCCCACCTACTCTCCCCATATGGATACGGGAGATTTTGTGGTGATCGTCAACGCCGATAAGGTCAGCGTCACCGGCAATAAGCGAACTCAAAAGCTGTATCGCCGCCACTCCGGGCGTCCGGGGGGGATGAAGGTCGAAACCTTCGATAAGCTGCAAAAGCGAATCCCTGAGCGGATTGTGGAGCAAGCAATCCGCGGCATGCTGCCCAAAAATTCCCTGGGTCGGCAGCTTTTCACCAAGCTCAAGGTGTACGCTGGGCCAGACCATCCTCATCAGGCGCAGCAGCCTGAAACGTTGAAGATTCAAACAGTTCCTGGAGGGAATGAGTAATGCAAGCGGAAGACAGAGCAGATCGGGTCGCCTACTGGGGGACTGGACGCCGTAAATCTTCGATAGCCCGCGTCCGTCTCGTGCCCGGTAGTGGACAGATTATCATCAACGGTCGACCCGGCGAGGAATATCTCCAGTTCAATCTGGGATATCTGGCCGCCAGTCGCGCCCCTCTGGAAACCCTAGGGCTTGAGGGCGAGTACGATATTCTCGTCAACGTGAAGGGGGGCGGACTGACGGGTCAGGCCGACTCTATCAAGCTAGGCGTAGCGCGGGCGCTGTGTCAGCTTGACCCCGAGAACCGGCGACCCCTGAAGATTGAGGGCTACCTCACCCGCGATCCTCGGGCTAAGGAGCGCAAGAAGTATGGACTGCATAAGGCCCGTAAAGCTCCCCAATACTCCAAGCGATAAGCAAGTAGCCATAAGTAAACGACGCTATGGTGGGGTGCGCCCCCGCCGGGGGGCATACCCTACTTGCTTTACTTAAGTCTTGCGACGATGATTCAAGCCTAAAATAGAAAGAGAAGCGATAGCGAGGACTTGACAAATGGCAAAAGCGGGAATTCATCCAGAGTGGTATCCCGAGGCAAAGGTCTACTGCAACGGCGAACTTGTAGCCACGGTGGGCTCCACTAAGCCTGAGCTCCACGTCGATGTCTGGTCGGGAAATCATCCCTTCTACACGGGAACCCAGAAGATCATCGATACGGAAGGTCGGGTTGAGCGCTTCCTGAGGAAGTACGGCATGATGGACGGGGCGGCTCCCGAATCGGGTTCTGGTAAGCCCAAGGGCAAGAAGTAGCCTCTACGACAAACCAGCTAGAATCGAGTACAGGTGGGGATTATTTGGGCGAAAGCTGGCAGATTCTCAAAGCGTTAGAATCGGTTAACTGCAGCAGTCGTCCGCCTATTCCTCCTTCTTTTTTGTCGTTGTCTTGGGTTACGCAGGTGCTGATATGGCCGAGCCTTACATGCTAGAGAAGCTAAAGTCCGTCGAGCAGACGTTTCACGAGCTGACTCGACGGATGGCTGATCCAGACGTAGCGTCTGATCCAGAAGAATTCCAGAAGGTAGCCAAAGTGCGGGCCTCCCTGGAAGAAACGGTGCGCACGTTTGAAGAATGGCAGGAAAAGCAGCAGGAGCTGATCGGGGCCCAGCAGATTCTACGGGAGTCTGGGGGCGATCGCGAGATGCGGGAAATGGCCCAGCTTGAGGTAGAGGGCCTAGAAACCGAGATCGAGCATCTAGAGAATCGGCTTAAGGTCCTGCTGCTGCCCCGCGACCCCAACGACGACAAAAATATCATGCTGGAAATCCGGGCCGGCACTGGCGGCGACGAAGCCAGCATTTGGGCTGGAGATTTGGTGCGTATGTACTCTCGCTACGCCGAAGGCCAGAACTGGCAGGTCAAGCTGGTGAGCGAGTCTCCTGCCGATATGGGTGGCTTTAAAGAGGCCATTTTGGAAATTCGCGGCGACCAGGTCTACAGCAAGCTCAAGTTTGAAGCTGGGGTCCACCGTGTCCAGCGGGTGCCGGTGACCGAGTCAGGAGGGCGGGTCCACACCTCAACGGCAACGGTGGCGGTGATGCCCGAAGTGGATGACGTTGAAGTCGATATCGATCCCAAGGACATCGAGCTGACGACGGCCCGGTCGGGGGGCGCAGGCGGCCAGAACGTCAACAAGGTGGAGACGGCGGTTGACCTCTTCCACAAACCCACCGGTATTCGTATCTTTTGCACGGAAGAGCGATCGCAGCTCCAGAACCGGGAGCGGGCCATGCAAATCCTGCGGGCCAAGCTCTACGAGATGAAGCTGCGGGAGCAGCAGGAAGCGGTGACATCCATGCGGCGATCGCAGGTAGGCACGGGAGCCCGCTCTGAGAAAATTCGCACCTACAACTACAAAGACAACCGCGCCACGGATCATCGCCTAGGGGAGAACTTCACCCTGGCGGGCATCCTGGAAGGTGATATTGAAACAATGATTCAGACCTGCATCGCCCAGGATCAGCAGGAGCGCCTAGAGGCTCTTGCCGCTTCGACCCATTCACCCGCTGCATCGGTTTAATGGCTCGTTTTCTACACCTGGCCGACATCCACCTGGGGTTTGATCGCTACGACAGCCCCCAGCGCACCCTGGATTTCTTCTACGCCCTGCACGATGTCCTGCAGCGCTATGCCGTTGCAGAACAGGTTGATTTTGTCGTCATTGCCGGAGACCTGTTTGAGCACCGCACGATTCAGCCCGCGACCCTAAACCATGCCCAGGTCTGTCTGCGGCTGCTGAAGGATGCAAATATTCCGGCGATCGCCATTGAGGGCAACCACGATAATCGCCCCTATGGCACGAAAACCAACTGGCTGCGCTATCTGGCGGACTGGGAGCTGCTGATTTTGCTGGAACCTGGGAGCGTGGCGGCGGGCGATCCCTTTTACGAACCGTGGCAGGCAGAGACGCGGCGGGGGGGGTATCTCGACCTGCCCTGCGGGGTGCGAGTGGCGGGATCGCAGTGGTACGGGGCGACCGCTCCCCTTGCCATCGAGCAAATTGCTGAGGCCCTCCAGGACTTGCCTCCCGGCCCTGAGCATACGGTGCTGCTGCTGCACCACGGTCTGGAGGGGCAGGTGGCGCGCTATGCCGGGGCGCTGCGCTATGACGAACTGCTGCCGCTGCGGCGAGCGGGGGTGGATTACCTAGCCCTGGGGCACATCCACAAAAACTATTCGGTAGATGGATGGATATTCAACCCTGGATCCCTGGAGGCCAACAGCATTGAGGAGTCCCAATATACCCGAGGCGCTTATCTTATTGAGATCACGGCAGCGGGAATCCAGGCCGAGCTAAAGCAGGACTATCGCCAGCGGCAGATTTTGCGATTTACCCTAGGCACCCGCGGTACCGAAAGCCTGGAGGAGGTAGAGCAGGGAGCGATCGCCTGCATTCAGGCGGGGATCGCCCGCCATGCCTTTGATCCCGAAGATGCCCCCATTATTGAGCTGCGTATTGAGGGAGAGGTGGGTTTCGATCGGCTAGACCTAGATACGCGCAAGCTCCAGCGCCAGCTTCAGGAGGTGAGCGGTGCGTTGATTTTTCTGCTGAAGTACGACGTCAATCCCGTGACCTACCAGACGGCGATCGCCGAAGACGAAAATCGGCTACAGATCGAGCAGGAGGTCTACACCGACCTGGTAACGGCCAACAGCACCTACCGCAAACGGGCGGAGACCGTCACCCGGGGCTTGATGGAGCTGAAGGAACTGCAGCTAGACGGGCGGGATGAGCCAGAGCTTTATCAATACATCGAAACGCTGCTGGCTGGGGAGCAGCCGCCCCTACTGCAGGTTCTGCCAACGCCGCCGTCCTCTGAGTAGCGCTGCGTCAGCGTCCGGCCCCGATGCTCCAGGCGAGGCCATAATTTGTTAAGCTTTACTAAACTTTCCGCCGGGTGGGAGACAGCACTGAGTGCCTTACCGGCGAGGCGGCAAGTTTGAGGTGTCCTTGGGGGAAGGGTCAAATGCTGCGCCTAGAACACGTCAGCAAAATTTATCCGACAGGTGAGGTTCTAAAAGACATCAACTGGGAAGTGAAGCCGGGCGATCGCGTCGGACTCGTGGGCGTGAACGGAGCCGGAAAGTCCACCCAGCTACGCATCATTGCGGGGGAGGAGGAGCCGACCACTGGCCAGGTGATCCGCTCCGGCAGCTTCGATGTCGCCTACCTGACCCAAGAGTTTGAGGTTGATCCCAGCCGCACCGTGCGGGAAGAGTTTTGGACGGTGTTCAAAGAAGCCAACGACACCCAGCATGAACTAACGCAGGTGCAGCGGCGCATGGAAACCGCCGACATGGACGCACTGGACGACCTGATCCACCAGCTCGATCGCCTGCAGCGTCGCTTTGAAGCCCTGGATGGATATACCTTAGAATCGCGCATCGAGAAAATTCTGCCAGAAATGGGGTTTGCTGCTGATGACGGCGATCGCCTAGTGAGCGCCTTCAGCGGTGGCTGGCAGATGCGCATGAGCTTAGGAAAAATTCTGCTGCAGGCCCCCGACCTGCTGCTGCTGGACGAGCCAACCAACCACCTAGACCTAGAAACCATCGAGTGGCTGGAAAATTACCTAAAAAGCCTGACGACGCCTATGGTGGTGGTTTCCCACGACCGGGAATTTTTGGACCGCCTTTGCACTCAAATTGTGGAAACGGAGCGGGGGGTTTCTACCACCTATCTGGGCAATTACTCTGCCTACCTAACCCAGAAGGCGGAGGCCCAGGAAGCCCAGCTCAGCGCCTACGAGCGTCAGCAAAAGGAGCTGGACAAGCAGCAGGCGTTCGTCGATCGTTTCCGGGCCAGCGCCACCCGCAGCACCCAGGCCAAGAGCCGCGAAAAGCAGCTAGAGAAGGTCGAGCGGATCGAAGCACCCATTGCCGATTTACGGACCCTCCAGTTTCAGTTTCCCCCTGCTCCCCGTAGCGGGCGAGAGGTGGTTATTATCAAAGACCTAACCCATGAGTATGGGGACAAGATGCTGTTTCTCGGGGCCAACTTGCTGGTGGAACGGGGCGATCGCATCGCTTTCCTCGGCCCTAACGGTGCCGGTAAGTCCACGCTGCTGCGGCTGATGATGGGGTTTGAGCAG
The DNA here is from genome assembly GCA_050331615.1 of Elainellaceae cyanobacterium. Taxonomy (GTDB): domain Bacteria; phylum Cyanobacteriota; class Cyanobacteriia; order CAKZMO01; family CAKZMO01; genus JAYKGU01. Next base: position 816 of record JBHJGR010000044.1, on the reverse strand, counting down.
CCCGTCGAGGGCACGGTGAAGATCGGGGATCACAACATCATTTCCGGATATTTTGAGCAGAACCAGGCGGAGGCGCTGCCGCTGGATAAAACCGTTCTAGAAACGATCCATGACGAGGTGCCCGACTGGAAAGATGAGGAAGTGCGCACTCTGTTGGGACGGTTTTTGTTTAGCAAGGATAGCGTCTTCAAAACCGTCGGCTCTCTGAGCGGGGGCGAAAAGGCCCGGCTCGCCCTGGCCAAGCTGCTGCTGCGCCCCACCAACCTGCTGATTCTGGATGAGCCGACTAATCACCTAGACATTCCCGCTAAAGAAATGCTGGAAGCAGCCCTCCAGCAGTATGAGGGCAGTTTAATTGTGGTGTCCCACGATCGCTACTTTATCTCCAAGGTTGCCAACAAAATCGTGGAGATTCGTGACGGTGAGCTGCTGGTCTACCGGGGCGATTACCATTACTACCTCGATAAGCTGGCAGAAGAGCGAGAGAAAGCTAGACTGGAAGCGATCGAAGCGGAGAAGGCTGCTAAGGCGGCTGCCAAGCGAGAAAAGCAGCGCCAGAAGCGGCAGGCTAAGGCCCAAAAGGGGTAAGGCTCTACCTTACTTGAGACGGCTGGTGCGATCGCCTGAGCGAGCATAATCTTGTCTTAATATTTCTTAAGTAGGGTGTGGACAGGCTGCACTCTAGGTTTTGATTAGCCTATTAAATAAGGGACGAGTGTGAGACCGCGATCCGATGCGGAAATAGCGCAATTAAACACGGGCGCTATGGCTTGAGTAAGTAACCTTGAAAAACGAAGGTCAGAAAACCGGGGGACC
>JBHJGR010000043.1:0-2411 GCA_050331615.1 Elainellaceae cyanobacterium | reverse complement strand
TGCCAGCGTCAGAGAAGAACGACCGAGAAGCATGGATGAACCCTGATAAGAGGCTGGATGATGTAGGTCTATCCGAGAGCCAGCCAGAGTCAGGTGGATTCCATGAACCCCCGCCCTTCTAGGGCTGGGGAGATGTCAGTGACCAATACCCTACTATTTTGAGCAAATACGAGGCTGGTTACGACATCGGCAGGCCCAGGTAAAGTCCGGATACAGTCCCAACTGAGCGGCTCTGCGGTGGGAGTAGGTGCAGTTGATGAGGGTGGAGGGCTAGCCTGAGGTGGTGATGGTTTTGCCTGGGTTGACTGGGTACGGGGTGCAGCAACTTTGCGTTCGGCTTCAAGCTGGGTCGCTCTTCGGCGGTCTGAAAATGCTCGGTTCTCAAATCCCATCTTCGCAAGAACCAGGCTCCGATGCTGATATGCTTCCAAGTAGTTAGGATTTAGGCGAATCGCCATTGAGAAGGCATCCAGTGCGGCCTGATAGTTCTTCCGACTGGCACAATCAACACCCAGGTTGAAATAGACTTCAGGCTCAGTCGATCGAGGCGTGTAAGTGGTTTTTCTAGGTGAAGAAGTAGACGCCGGGTGGCTGGAGGAAGGTGGCGTTTCCACCTGGTTTTTGAGGAAATCGTAGGCTTCATTCAGCTGCTTAATCTGCTCTTCAGCTTCCCGTTGTTTTTTGGGATTACCAGGGAAGCAGTCTGGGTGCCAGAGCTTGGCCAATGTGCGATAAGCCTGCTTGATTTCGCTTTGGGAAGCTCCCAATTCGAGTTCAAGAATTTGGTAGTAGCGACGAAGGTCGGTCATGGAGTTGTGCGATCGCCTGAGAGGGGTAGTGAGCGGTATTCGAGCTTCCGCCATCCATCACCCATCATAGAAACTCAATTCACCAAACGTATGGGCGAAACTATGTAGTTGGCGAATCACGTCTAATGCGAATTAGGAACCGGATGCCCCGTAGCGCAAGCATCCTGCTTGCTGGCATCGTCACACCGCAGGCTGGAAGCCCGCGCTACGCAAGGATTTGAGATAACTCACATCAGGCGTGAATCTTCACAACTTCTCGGTCGATACAGCAACGATATTGCCTCACCGTAGGAGCAGATGGCCATTTCCCCTACGGTGGGTGGGCGATCGCCGCCCTATGCAGCGATACGCACTTTGTTGCGCAGTTGGTTGACCTCGTCGATAACCTCAATCAAAGTTTGTTTGTTGTCGGCGTTAAGCTTGACGCGCGCTTCGATCCAGTCCTGAAAAAGCTCTGTTTCTGCTGCTTCATCACCTGTATCACGTTGCATGAAGAGATAAAAGTAAGGAATGTCAAATGCCAAAAAATGGCTCATGACGTCGTAGGCCGCCACCGTCCAGTCAATTTCCCAGGTCTGCTTCAGGAGGCGCAGAAAAATTTTGACGGGTTCAGGACGGTCTTCCGCAATCATTGCCTCTAATCCATTGGTCAAAGCTTGTTTATCCATTGGTTTTTCCTTGGTATCTGTAATAGAACAAAAGTCTTTTTTGAGCGGAAATCCATTGCCACGGTATAGCGGCAGTTCTACCGAAACTTCAGAAACTTTACCCAAATTCTTGAGCAACGCTGGTTGCTGTTCGCGGGGTTACACCGTTGACAGGGTGTGTCAGGATGGATACGCCCAGATTTTTTTCTGGGGTCGTTAGACAAACAGCTACCAATCCAGCATCAGTCCCACCCATGTCAATCCAACCATCCTGCATTGAAACCCTTGTAGTAGCCACGGGCAACCCTGGCAAGGTCAAAGAACTGCAAGACTACCTGCAGCCGCTTCACCTCCATCTGGTGCTCAAGCCCCAGAACATAGACATTGAGGAAACGGGCAGCACTTTCATGGAAAATGCCCGCCTGAAAGCCTCCCAGGTGGCGGCGGCGGTGGGGGAGTGGGCGATCGCCGATGACTCTGGCCTGATGGTAGACGCTTTGGAGGGCGCACCGGGAATTTACTCGGCCCGCTATGGCGATACCAGCGAAGACTGCATCAATCGGGTGCTGGCAGAACTGGGGGAGACGGATCAGCGGCAGGCCCAGTTTGTCTGTGCAGTGGCGATCGCCCGTCCCGATGGCTCTATTGCCCTAGAGGCGGAGGGCATCTGCCGGGGAGAAATTCTCCGGCAGCGGCGGGGCGAGGGCGGGTTTGGCTACGACCCAATCTTTTACGTTCCTGGCGAGGGGATGACCTTTGCCGAGATGCCGCTGGAAACCAAGCAGGCCATCGGTCATCGGGGGCAGGCGCTACAGGCACTGCTGCCCGCCCTCCAAACCCTTGTACTATAGCTTGTGGGGATGTGGGGCCCCATAGGGGGGGGCGGGCCCCAGGAAATTAGGTTGGGTTGCGACGGTATTTGTGCGGGGGGGGTTTAAGGGGGGTTGGATTGCGG
>JBHJGR010000042.1:0-3733 GCA_050331615.1 Elainellaceae cyanobacterium | reverse complement strand
ATTTCTATGAAACGAGCGGCAAGATTAGTAGCGCTAAAATTCAGGCATACATCAACGACCCACATCACTGCTAACTGCAGCTAAAGCCGCACGAGTCGCGTTTCCGCCCCGGATTGAAATCACGGGGCTACCACGCTCCCGGACTTTCTCGTGTGAGGCCAGATTAGGTGAGATCATTCTGAACCTGTGTCTGCTTCCTCAGAAGGTGTTGGCGTTACTTCGGGGAGTGGAGCCGGTGGAGCAGGGGCAGGTGCGGGTGGTTCTGCAGTAGAGTCTGCCGGAGATGGTGCTGGTGAAATCGGGGCAGGCACTGGTGCTGCAGGCACGGAGTCTGCTGGAGAAGTTTCTGGGACGGGTTCTGCCTCAAGCGTCTCTGGTGGTGGCGGTGCTTCACCACCGGAGGGAGCAGCCTCATCTGAGGCTTCTGCTTCGTCGGGAGAACTCGCTGGCGACTCGTTCTCTAGAGTTGGAGGCTCTAATGGCAGGGGATCTGACGGTGCGGCTTCCGATGGCGGAGTTTCCGTTGGGTCAGCCCCAGGCTGTTCGGCTTCAGGTGGTTCATCCGGGGATGCCGGAGATGCCGAGGGAGAATCGGGTTCCGTTTCCTGCGTTGCCGTTTCGTCTACCGGTTCATCTGCGGGGATGTCAACCGATTCGCGATCGCCCCGTTCCGTCGCCCGCCGGTTCAAGTCTGACCCCTGAATCGTCATCACCACACTCACCACTACTCCACTGGCTCCCCTACTGATGGGTTGGAAGCGCCAGCGGTTGCGCACCGCCGCCAGGGCGGCCTGATCTAACGCGGCATGACCGCTTGACCCTACCAGGCTGGCACTGGTGACTCCGCCCTCAGCACTGATGTCCACCATGATATTGACTGTTCCTTCAGCCCCGGCATCCAGGGCGCTGCGGGGATAGCTCGGCTTGGGGCAGCTGCGGCAAGCGACCGTGCGAGCACCGCCCCCAGAGGAGTCGGTATCAGGAGGATTGGCTCGGGCAACCGTTTGCTCACCCTCATCACGATCACGGCTATCCTCATCTCCAGTGGTCTGATTGTTGGCGGCTGTGGGGGATGAATTGCCGGATTCAGTGGGGCGATCGCCCGCCACCTCCCCCCGTCTCTGCTGTCTGCGGCGCACGGCTTCCAATAATGCATCTAATCCGGCATCGGGTTGAGTATCGGGCTCCGCTTCTGATATTTCATCCTCAGGCGTTTCCTCCAGAGAATCTTCCTCGACAGCACTTTCATCGGGTGTCTCCTCCGGTAATGGCTCTTGAGGCATCGGGGGTGGCTCGGTGGTGGATGCAGGTTCAGGCACTGCTGCGACAGGGGTTGAAGTAGCCTGGGGTTGGGGAACCTCATCCACCGTTTCCTCACCCAAAACTGCAGTTTCTGCTTCCTCTTCCGGCAATTCCTCCTCGACTATCTCTGGCGCATCCGTCACCACAATCTCAATCTGGGCAGGCTCTGGCGGCTCCGCTCTCCAGGCCATCAGCAGCAAGGCAGGAAAAAGACCTGCATGAAAGACAATTGAACCTACCGCTCCCCAGGCGAAAACGGGGCGGGAGAAGCGACTCTGGCGATCGCGATGCTGGTCAGCGACAGGGGAAAGGCTCATAGCTGTTGAATATAGTTCCGGATAAGCTAGGGCGATTATATTGGGATTTGCTCTAAATAGCCAGGGCGATAACCAAAACCCGCGTAGGAGCGAAGCATTCGGCAAGCATATATCCTATAAATATAAAGCGAGAGCTTCTGACCAAATGCTTCGCCCCTGCTGATAAAAATTTTCATTTATGGTGCTATGCTTTATCGAAAAGCCCTCTCATTTGTCATTGTGCGACTCTCCTCTCCGTGTCACCTTTAGAAGTTGCCAACTATGGAAAGTTTCGTTGACCTGTTTACAGCGGGTGGAATTGTCATGATTCCCCTGCTGATTTTTTCTCTGCTGGCGATCGCCCTGATTGTCGAGCGGCTCGTCTTCTGGATTCGCATCAACCGTCAGCAGCGCAGGGTGGTGCGGGAGATTCTGACCGCCTTTCAGCACGATCCCGACAGCACCGTTTCCCGGCTTAAGAAGCACGCTGATTTGCCCATCGCCCGTATCTTCCTGGAAGCAATGGAGCTGCCCCAGCTTTCCCCCGACGGCTTTCGTCTCGCTTTGGAAAGCGCGACCCAGGCAGAACTGCCCCTGCTGCGCCGCTTCAACACAGTCTTTGACATTATTATCAGTGCCGCTCCCCTGCTAGGACTGCTGGGCACGATTCTGGGATTAATCCGCTCCTTCTCTTCCCTGGAACTGGGCGATCTCAACGCCAGTAACGCGGCGGGCGTGACGGGGGGGATCAGCGAAGCTTTGGTCTCTACGGCAGCGGGCATGGCGATCGCCATCTTTACGCTGACCTTTGCTAACCTGTTTCGCAGTCTGTATCGGCGGCAGTTGGCTTTGATTCAGGAGTACGGCGGCCAGCTTGAGCTGCTGTACCTGTGCCGCTACGAGCGGGAACACGGCCATGTCCTCATCGGGAGCCGACAGCCATGAATATTCCAGAAGAACCGGACATTCCAGCGCAGATTAACATCGTGCCAATGATCGACGTGATCTTTGCCATCCTGACGTTTTTCATTATTTCCACGCTGTTCTTGACGCGATCGGAAGGGCTGCCCGTCACTCTACCTAATGCCGAAACGGCTGAGTCCCAGCAGCAAACCAAGATTGTGATTACCATCAATGATGAGGGCCAGCTTTCCCTCAATCAGGAACCCGTCCAGATCGAGGAATTAGCGTCAGAAGTGGAGGTGTTGAAGGGCGATCGCGCCGAAGCTCTAGTCACCATCAACGCCGATGAGCGAGTCTACCACGGCATTGTGGTAGCGGTAATGGATGAGCTACGCACCGTTGAGGGGGCACGACTGGGAATTGCGACCCAGCGCCCCCAGGCCCAAGAGGCGCAGTAAGGCAATTTTCAGGGAAAACCATGCTTAGGAGATTTTTGAAAATGATCCTACCCGACGACGTAGGGGCAAATGGCCATCTGCCCCTACCGACCGTTTAACTGGGGGTAAGATTTTTTCCAGAAATCGCCTTATTGCAGTATGCAAGGGGGAGCGGGGTCGTTTTGATAAACCTTAGCTTCTCCGTCGAGTTGAATGCTAAACACCGTCTCGTGCGGAGGGATCGATTTCGAAAGGCGCATATGCCCCGGCATCATAACTATTTCAGTTACTTTTTTGAGCAGTGCCAACCCCTTACGAGTCGTAAAAATGTACCTTCTTAGGTATGCCTGCAGCGCTCTTGTGTAGAGTTCACTACGCGATAGCCCTAACTGCTGAGCAAGTACTTCCGCCTATTCAGAAACTGAATCTGGAAGCGAAATTGCAGTTTTCATAGCGACCTTAGCTCTAAAGTTCTACACATCAGTCATACTTCAGTTATACCAAAGCTGCAAGAACGAACACACCCAGATACTAGCAGATATCCTCTCTGTGCGATCCGAACCGAAAAACGGAGCCAGCTAACGGTGAAGTGCAGCGGCGGCAGGCAACCTTGAACTGAAAACCAGTGACCTTCGCCCGTCCGCTGCCACGCAGTTATGGGGGGACGGGCAGGGCAACAGCCGAGGAGACGACCATGCACTGGGCGACAGCATTGATGTCTACTAACATATCGCATCGCTCCTCAACTTTAATCCCGCCCAGAGCAACAAAACGCTTAAAGTCAAAAAAGGGGGA
>JBHJGR010000041.1:0-44510 GCA_050331615.1 Elainellaceae cyanobacterium | reverse complement strand
GTGTGCCCCCAGCCGGGGGCACACCCCGCTGGGTTTTATTTATAGCCATGTACTTGGCGGGCCAAGTAGCGAGGAAGAGTGCGTGTTAATTGAAGCGACGGCTAATTTTCTACTGGGGTCCCTACTCTTTACCGGAGGGGTCCGCTGTGGCTTAATGCTGCTGCGGCGGGGAGCAACGGCCAACGATTTATTCAAAAGTAAAACGCCCCTGTCGCTGGCTTTTTTGGGGATTTACGTTTTCTTTATGGTATTGGTGCTCAACGTCCCCCAGATGGAGGCGCTGCCGCTGGAATGGCGATTCCACGGGTTGAGAATTACCTGGAGCCTGATGCGCATTATGCTGCTGGGTATTTGCGGCGTGGCGATTACGGTAAGCTGGTACACGGCCCGTCGTCAGGTGATGGCCGTTGTGCTCGTCGGGATTCTAGGACTGGCGGCTTTTGTGGGGGCTGAGCGCTACCTGCTTTCGCCAATTCATGGATCGCTGACTGATAATCTCCAGGAAAGCGGCGTCTTCAGGCAAACCTCCGACAGCAGCTGCGCTCCTGCTGCCCTGGCCACCCTGCTGCGGGTTTGGGATATTTCGACAACCGAGTCCCAGGTGGCAGAACTAGCCCAAACCAGCCGCATGGGCACCTCCATGCCCCAGCTTATTGTGGCGGCCCAGTCCTTCGGTATGGATGGCCACGAGCTATCGCCCAGCTTAGCGACCCTGCGCCGGATTAACCGACCCGGAATTCTGTCCGTCTGGTTGAAGAATGGCAATCGCAAGCTGCCCCACGCCGTTGCTCTCTTGGGTGCAGACTCCCAAACTTACTTCATTGCCGACCCTGCCCACGGCCAGATCTTCGCCCTCAGCCCACAAGAACTGGCTGAAATCTGGCGGCAAGAGTATGTGCCCATCTTCCGCCCCGATGAGCTGTATATCACGCGGCAGGAAACGGTACACTCCCTGCGATCGCTCGGCTACCTACCCCACAGTCAAACTGCCGATAGCGATGCTCCAGTCAGTTCTGAGGCGATCGCCAAAGCCATCTCTCAGCTCCAGGAAGACCATGGGCTGTGGGCCACGGGGACACTGGATGACGAAACCCGGCTGATCCTTACCGGGCCATTTCTGGAAGGTACGCCGACTTTGAAGACAGTGGCTGCATTCCTGCAAGCATCATCTCCCTCCTGAATCTAGGCGCTGTAGCACCATGAGCGATCGGGCCACCAGCTCAATCGATTCCGATTCGGTGTAGACCGGTCCGTCTTGGAGGAAGTGGGGAACTTCGGTGGCGAGGATGGCCTGCCACTGCATCGCCTGCACCCGCTCTGGGATGGTAAATTCCACCGACTCGGAGTGGTCGTTGAACAGCAGCAAAAAGCTGTCGTCCTCAATGCGCTCGCCCCGTGCTCCCACGCGAGGCAGCTCACGACCGTTCAGGAAAATGCTGATGGACTTGAGGGAATAGTCGAGCCACTGATCTTCATCCATCTCGCTGCCGTCGGGGTTGAACCAGCCGATGTCCTCCACCCCAGAGCCGTGGATGGCCCGCCCCTGGAACCAGTTGCGCCGCCGGAAGATTGGATGGCGATGGCGAAACTGAATCAGCTCCTGGGTAAAGGCCAGCAGGTCGGCGTTGCGATCGCGCAAGTTCCAGTCAAACCAGGCGATCTCGCTGTCCTGGCAGTAGGCGTTGTTGTTGCCGCCTTGCGATCGCCCCATTTCGTCGCCCCCCAGCAGCATGGGCACCCCCTGGGACAGCATCAGGGACACGAGGAAATTGCGCTGCTGCCGTTCCCGCAGGGCCAGAATCTTGGGGTCGTCCGTTTCCCCCTCCACGCCGCAGTTCCAGGAGCGGTTGTAGCTCTCCCCGTCCCGGTTGTCTTCGTGGTTGGCTTCATTGTGCTTTTCGTTGTAGCTCACCAGATCCCGCAAGGTAAAGCCGTCGTGGGCGGTGATGAAGTTGATGCTGGCGTGGGGGCGGCGACCCGTGCCTTCGTACAGGTCAGAGCTGCCCGTGAAGCGGAAGGCAAACTCCGCCAGGGTGGCCCCTTCCCCCCGCCAGAAGTCCCTTAGGGTGTCGCGATACTGGCCGTTCCACTCAGACCACAGCAGGGGAAACTTGCCTACGTGGTAGCCGCCCTCGCCCACGTCCCAGGGTTCGGCAATCAGCTTCACGGTGGACAGCACCGGGTCCTGGTGGATGATGTCAAAGAAGGCCGCCAGACTGTCCACCTCGTAAAGCTCCCGCGCCAGGGCCGAGGCCAGGTCGAAGCGGAAGCCGTCCACATGCATCTCTAGCACCCAGTAGCGCAGGCTGTCCATAATGATCTTCAGAATCTGAGGATGGCGCACGTTGAGGGAGTTGCCGCAGCCGGTGAAGTCCATGTAATACCGGGGGGCTTCGTCCACCAGGCGGTAGTAGGCGCAGTTATCGATGCCGCGAAACGACAGGGTGGGGCCGAAGTGGTTGCCCTCCCCCGTGTGGTTGTACACCACGTCCAGAATCACCTCAATGCCTTCTGCGTGGAGGGTTTTCACCATTTGCCTAAACTCCCGCACCAGGCCGTTGGGCGTCGAGTCGGCCCCGTAGCCAGCGTAGGGGGCAAAGTAGGCCAGGGAGTCGTAGCCCCAGTAGTTGCGCAGTCCCGACCTGGCCAGATGGCCGGGAAAGGCGTGGTAGTGGTGGACGGGCAGCAGCTCCACGGCGGTGATGCCCAGGGATTTCAGGTGGGCGATCGCCGCTGGATGGGCCAGCCCCGCATAGGTGCCCCGCAGCTCTGGAGGAATGTCTGGATGGCGCTTCGTAAAGCCCCGCACGTGGACTTCATAAATCACCGTTTCGTGCCAGGGGTGGCGCAGCAGGCGATCGCCCTCCCAGTCGAAGGACTCGTCAATCACCACGCAGCGGGGCATTAGGGGAGCGCTGTCCAGCTCTGAAAAAGACAGGTCCTCGTCTTCATGGTCAGTTCCGTAGCCAAAAATCTCGTCTCCAAAAAGCACGTCACCCGTGAGGGCTTTGGCATAGGGATCGATCAGCAGCTTGTTGGGGTTGAAGCGGTGCCCCTCCTCCGGTGCGTAGGGGCCGTGGACTCGAAAACCATACCGCTGGCCAGGCCGGATGTCGGGGAAATAGCCGTGCCAGACAAAGTTATAGACTTCTGGTAGGGCAATACGCGTTTCGGTACCGGCGGCGTCAAAGAGGCACAGATCCACCTGAGTCGCATTTTCGGAGAAGAGGGTGAAGTTGGTGCCCTCGCCGTCCCAGGTTGCGCCGAGGGGGTTAGCCGTTCCGGGCCACACTTGCATATCCATCTTGGCAAACCTCACTTATTGCTTCTGACCACCTAGTTCTGACCAGATTCTAACCAGCCCTCCGGCACCTCCGACCAGGTTTTTGATTGGTGGGATTGGTGAACCAGATCCATTAGTACCTGAGAGTACAGTCCTTCGGTAAGGGACGGGGGGGAAGCCTGCCCCCGGTCGATGTCATGAATCCAGTGATCCACCACGCGGATAAAGGGAGCCAGCCGTCCGTCGGGATAGACCTGGTTGAAGCGCAGCCGTTCGGGGATTTCAATTTCCTGGAGGGGTTGCCCCCCTTCCCCGGCCCAGAGGCGAAAGCCATGGATGTAGTCTTTCTGGTTTTCATTACCCAGGATGAGGGTGCCGCGATCGCCATACACCTCCACCCAGTGGCCCCGTCCGCCATAGGTCACCGCACTGAGCAATACCTGGCAGGGGGTGCCGTCCGCCAGCTCCATCAAAATACAGCAGGTGTCGTCGCTGTCCACCGGCTTCAGCTCCCCGGTTTCAGGGTCAGGACGGGCCGTTACGCCAGTAGACAGTTGGGCAGACAGCCGCCGCACCGGCCCAAGCAGCCAGGCGATGTAGTCCAGGGTATGGGAACCGTAGGCCCCCAGCGCGCCGCCCCCCAAATCCTTGCGGGCATACCAGTTCCAGGGCCGATTGGGGTTGGCCCGCCCCGATGCCAGCCAGTCAATCTTCACCAGCCGCTTGTGGCCGATGAATCCTTCCTGCAACAGCTCCGCCAGCCGCAGCCAGGCCGGGACATAGCGAAACTCAAAGTCCAGACAGGTGACCACCCCCTTTTCCTCGGCTAAGCGCAGCAGATCCCTGGCTTCATCCGCCGTCAGGGTGGTGGGCTTTTCCAGCAGCAGATGCTTGCCCGCCTTCAGGACGGTTTTACCCATTTCGTAATGCAAAAAGGGCGGCGTGGAAACGCTGACAGCCTTCACCTCCGGCAGGGCCACTACCTCCTCCACGGTCTGGCAGGCGTAGGGAATTTGGTGTTCGGTGGCGATCGCCCTCGCTTTCTCCAGATCCCGATGATAAACGGCCATCACCTGGGTTTTGGGATGGGCCTGGAAACCAGGAATGTGGATTTTTTGACCAAATCCGGTGCCAACGATGCCGATGCCGATGGGGGACTGTGCCATACGCCTTATTTCTGTCGCTTGTTGCCGTCATCACTGCTGCCGCAGCATGGGAATGCCGCCACTCTCAGCAGTGCCCTCACGCTACCCCAGATTGGCTCCCTTGGCTACAGTTCCGCCGCCGCCAGCCGCCCTTTCAGACAGAAAATTCTGAATTAGCTCCCAAACCTGCTCCAATAGCTGGGGATGGTCGGCATCAAACCAGTGAATAGCCCGATTGGCCCGGAACCAGGTGCGCTGGCGTTTGGCGAACTGGCGGGTGTGGAGCACCGTCAGATCAATGGCTTCGGGGAGGGAGCGATCGCCCACTAAATATTCCTTAACCTCCTGATAGCCCAGGGTGGCCAGCAGGGGCAGGTCGGCTCCGTAATCCGCCACCAGGGTCTTCACCTCCTCCACAAACCCGGCGGCGATCATGGCCTCGGTGCGCTGCCGGATGCGCGGGGTGAGGGCGTCGGGGTTAGCGCAGTCCAGGCCAATTTCCAGGATGGGGTAGGACGGGGGAAATTCTCCCTGCTGGTCCGATAGGGGGCGTCCCGTGGTGTAAAACACCTCTAAGGCCCGCAGCGTCCGCACCTGATCCCGCTGGTGAATTTTGGCCGCCGCCGCCGGGTCAACCTGTTGCAGCATGGCGTGGCACTGGGGCTGACCGAGCTGGGCCAGCTGCGATCGCAGCTCGGTCTGGGGCGGCACTCTGGGAATTTTCAGCCCCCGCACCACCGATTTGATATACAGCCCCGTGCCACCCACCAGGAGGGGAACCGCGGCTCCGGGGGGCAGGTCTTTCTCTGGTAAGCGGGTGTGCATCTGGTGGATGATGGCCTGGGCCTGGCTCTGATAGTCGGCCAGGGTGAGGGTTTCCGTGGGGTCGCAGCAGTCGATTAGATAGTGGGGCACCTGCTGGCGATCGGCGGGGGAGGGCTTGGCGGTGCCGATGTCGAAGTGGCGATACACCTGACGAGAATCGGCACTGATAATGACAGTTTCCAGCCGCTGAGCTAGAGCCAGGGCCAAACCGGATTTGCCCGTTGCCGTTGGGCCACAGACTACAATGAGGGCGGGCGTGATAGAAACATCCACAATTAAGGACTACCAGATGGCTTGGGGCCAAGAGACACGCTGATTATTGTATGGCAGGCGATTGTGTGGCAGGTGATTGTGTGGCAGGCGATCGCCCACCCCAAAAGCAAGCAAAATGCAGTACAATAGTATTAAACCACGCCCTCGACATTTAGACAAAGCCTGGACAAAGATGACTGGAGCCCTCAAAACCGGCAAATCGCTAGAATCCATCCTCTTTCAAAATTCGCCACAAACCCCTCTAAAATCGCGTTGAAGCCTTTTGTGTTAAAATTTTTGAGTGTTTTGGTCTTTAACTGGGTTCGTCAGGCTTCAGACCTTAAAACTTCAGCCCTGTTGATAGGAGTAGCGCATTCATGGCAACAGAGTACGGTGCCGAGCAAATTCAAGTTCTGGAAGGATTGGAGCCTGTCCGGAAGCGACCCGGCATGTATATCGGCAGCACGGGGCCGCGTGGGCTGCATCATCTAGTCTACGAGGTCGTCGATAACTCTGTTGACGAAGCGCTGGCGGGCTACTGCAACACCATCACCATTGACCTGAACGCTGATGGTTCCGTCACGATCACAGACGATGGTCGGGGCATTCCCACCGACGTTCACCCGGCCACAGGCAAGTCCGCCCTGGAAACCGTGATGACGGTGCTCCACGCTGGCGGTAAGTTCGGCGGCGGGGGCTACAAGGTATCGGGCGGTCTCCACGGCGTGGGCGTCTCTGTGGTCAACGCCCTGTCTGAGTGGGTAGAAGTGACGGTCTGGCGGGATGGCAAAGTCCATACCCAGCGATACGAGCGGGGGGTGCCCCAGGGCGAGCTACAGACGGAACCGTTGACGGGTGATCGCACCGGTACATCCGTCAGCTTCAAGCCCGACACCCAAATCTTCACCACCGGCATCGAGTTCGACTACAACACCCTAGCGGGACGTCTGCGGGAGCTGGCCTACCTGAATGCGGGAGTTGTGATGACCTTCCGCGACCATCGGCTGGAGTTGCTCAAGAGCGACCGGTCCCGGGAAGAGACTTACCACTATGCGGGCGGTATTCGCGAATATGTCGAATACATGAATAAAGACAAACAGCCCCTGCACGAGGAGATTGTCTACGTCCAGGGAGAGCGCAACGGCGTGCAGCTAGAGGTGGCCCTACAGTGGTGCGTTGATGCCTACAGCGATAATTTGCTGGGCTTTGCCAACAACATCCGCACCGTTGATGGCGGCACCCACCTGGAGGGCCTGAAGGCCGTCCTCACCCGCACCATGAATAGCCTGGCCCGCAAGCGCAACAAGCTGAAGGAAAGCGACTCCAACCTGGCCGGAGAAAACGTGCGGGAAGGCTTGACGGGCGTGATTTCCGTCAAGGTGCCGGAGCCAGAATTTGAGGGCCAGACCAAGACCAAGCTGGGCAATACCGAGGTGCGCGGCATTGTAGACTCCTTTGTGGGAGAGGCGCTGCTCGAATATCTGGACTTCCGTCCCAGCGTAGCTGATGCCATCCTGGAGAAGGCGATTCAGGCGTTCAATGCCGCCGAAGCCGCCCGACGGGCGCGGGAGCTGGTGCGACGCAAATCGGTGCTGGAATCCTCTACCCTCCCCGGCAAGCTGGCAGACTGTAGTAGCCGCGATCCGGCAGAATCAGAGATTTTTATTGTAGAGGGAGATTCCGCAGGCGGATCGGCAAAGCAAGGGCGCGATCGCCAGTTTCAGGCCATCCTCCCCCTGCGCGGCTAGATTCTTAACATTGAAAAGACGGACGATGCCCGCATCTACAAAAACACCGAAATCCAGGCGCTGATCACCGCCCTGGGGCTGGGCATCAAAGGCGAAGAGTTTGACCCGTCCCAGCTGCGCTACCACCGCATCATCATCATGACGGACGCTGACGTTGACGGTGCCCACATCCGTACGCTGCTGCTCACCTTTTTCTACCGCTACCAGCGGTCTATGGTGGATCAGGGGTTTGTTTACATCGCCTGCCCGCCCCTCTACAAGGTGGAGCGGGGTCGCCAACACCACTACTGCTACAACGAGCAGGAACTCCGGGATTTGCTAGACAATCAGTTCCCCGCCAACGCTAACTACACCATCCAGCGGTTTAAGGGTCTGGGGGAAATGATGCCGGTGCAGCTCTGGGACACCACCATGAACCCCGAAACCCGTACCCTCAAGCGGGTGGAGATTGAGGACGCGGCGGAGGCCGATCGCATTTTCACCGTCCTGATGGGCGATCGCGTTGCCCCCCGCCGGGAATTTATCGAGGCTCACGGCTCCAAGCTAGATCTCACGGATTTGGATATTTAGGGCGATCGCCTTGATTCGATCGCCTGCATTTGACAATTAAGGCTGGGGAGAGGCGATCTCCCCAGCCCGTACCTATTTCAGGAAGGGCGATCGCTCTGGGGCGATCGCGGATTCCTTTAGAGCATGACAAACACCGTGTCTGCCGCCGCAATTAGGTCATCGGCATCGACCCGACGCAGCACCGCCAGGACTTCCGAACCAGCCGAGAGCTCGGTATGGCGACCCACCTGGGAAACGCCCAGGCTGGGCGCACTCAGTCCGTTCGTGAGAGCAATGAAGTCTTCAGCGACGTCAAAGCCCCGAATGGTGTCCGTGCCCTCTCCAGGGGCGAACAGATAGGTGTCGCTGCCGTTACCGCCATTGAGGTTGTCATTCCCCAGACCGCCTACGAGCAGGTCGTCACCGAAGTTGCCGAAGAGGTAGTCATCGTCGTCACCGCCGAAGATCTGGTCGTTGCCACCCCGACCAAAGATATTATCGGTGTCACCGCCGCCGGAGAGGATATCGTCACCGCCCTCGCGGAAGCTGTCGCGATCGCCCGAAATTCGGTCGTAGCCATCGCCGCCCTCGACTTCATCGTTGCCCAGACCAGCGTTGACAACGTCGTTCCCGTCACCGGCTAGGAAGACTTCGTCGGCACTGGTACCGGCGAGGCGATCGTCCCCATCAGTACCCAAGATTTCGGTGGGTAGGTCGGGGTTGACTACAAACTGGCTGACGATGCGCGGCTCCAGGTTGATGATCGCTTCCGGATCGGCCAATAGCTCTGCCTCGCTGTAGGCATCGATGCCAAAGGTGGTCACGGTCAGCGCCTGGGTATTCGCGTCAATGTCAAACTCGGTCCAGCTAAAGGTATGGGCCGAGACGTAGTCACCCTGGAGCAGGGTGGCGTCAATTAGCCCCTCAGCAATGTCCAGATTGTTGTCCAGCCCGATGGGGTCGTAGCCAAACGCCGCAATTTGTTCGTTGATCAGGACTTCGAGGAAATCGTCGCGATCGTCGAGAATGTCGTCAGTATCGGGAGCAATGGGCAGCGAGTTGTAGAAGGCAACCTCTTCGGGGCTGATGAGTCCAGCGGCAGCCGCTATGTTGACAACCGCTGGGCCAAACCGACCGTCGAAGAACGCCGCCGGACCCGTGACAATTTCAAAGGCGTTGGTGGCAATCTGCTCCTGATCGGGACCAAGCTGGTAGGTGAGGTTATTCACCAGGGTGCCGTGGAAGTCGCCCGCCAGGAACACCACGTTGTCAATATCGTTGTCGTCGATAAACTTCAGCAGTTCGGTGCGCTCCGCAGCGTAGCCCTCGAAGCGGTCTTCAGCGGTGACCACCCCAAAGTTTTGGATGGGTTCTGGAATCACTACAAACTTCCAGGTGGTGCCCTGCTCTTCGGCATCCAGCAGATCTTGCTTCAGCAGTTCGAGCTGGGCTTCGCCCAAGAGGGTGCGCTCTGGGTCAAAGGTCTCGACGATGAAGGGGACCGGATTGCTCAGATCCGCTGGCTCTAGCTGGTCGTCGCGGAAAGAGCGGCTGTCCAGCACAAAGATGGAGGCATCGCTGCCGAAGTCCTGGGTGCGGTAGAGCTGCCGTTCGCCAGCGGTGCGATCGTCCCCGGTTTCGCCGTAGAACTGATCCCGAATCGGATGATATTCCTGATAAGCCTGCAGGGCGTCTTCGTAGACCTGGGTGTCGTTGACGAACTCCACGTCGTCGGTAAACAGCGGGTCGGGGGACGAACCGATGTCGGGAGCATCAGGGGAGTCGCCAGGGGCGGCACCGCCAGCGAAGTTGTCCACCACCTCGTGGTCGTCGATGGTGGCGAAGATAGCGGTGGACTTGTACAGCTCAGAGACAAAGTTGGCCCCGAAGCGATCGCCCACCACCTCAGCATGCTTAATGCGGAATTCCTCCAGGGTGCGCGCCTGGGTCACTCCCGGCAGGGCAGGCGTTTCGGCATCGGCAAAGATGGTGTCTCCGAGCTTGATGAAGAAATCCAGGTCGCTGGCGGCAGCCGAATCGAGGGAGGGATAGGGCGGGGCCTGCTGCCAGTCGCCCGTGATGCCAAAGTTGAGGCCGACAAACTCACCAACCTCAGCAGCGGTGACAAACCGGCCCACCTCCATCTCGCCTGCCGCATCGGTGACTCGATAGAAGTACTCGGTGTTGGACTCCAGGCCGTCAACCTCAACTTTGACGGGCACATCCGAGTCGGTCACGGTGGCTGTCACCGTCCCCGACAGGGTATCGAAGTCCGCCGAGGTGGAGTACTCGAAGGTGAGGTCGCCCACCCGCAGGCTGCGGGCCCACAGCACCACCGAATCCTGGCTAACGTCGCCGCTGGCCACGCCGTTGGGCAGGGTGTCGATGTCGGGGTTGCGGGGGTCGTAGCTCTCGGTGTCGATCACCAGGTCGCCGTCGAAGTTGGCCACAATGTCGGCCCAGTCGATGTATTTGAAGTTGGCGTTGAAGTTCTGGATCTCGCCGTCTTCCGGGTCCTGGAAAACCACTGCTGGTTCGTTGGAGCCGTCCTGCACGACTAACAGCCCGTTGGGGAAGGCGTCGCCCAGGGGCACGTTGATGATGTCGGCACCATCGGACTCCTCCACGCCGTCGATGCCCAGGTAGTCTTCAATGGCGAAGCTGCCCAGGTACTGCTCGGTCTGGCGATCGAAGACGGCAAAGGTACTGTCGCCCTGGCTGGAGGCGATCAGGTAGCCCTCGCCATCGGCAGCGTAGTAGATGGTCAAGCCCTCAATATCCGGCAGCAGGGGCGAGTCGCTGATGGGCACGAACAGGTTGGGGTTATCGGGCGACTGCTCAAAGCCAAAGTCATCTTCGGACTGGATGGGCTGCACTAGGGTGAGTTCGTCGGTGATGCCCGGCTCGGCATTGAATTTGAGGATGCCCACTACCTCTTCCTGGGCCACATAGCCGACGCCCGTTTCCCGGTCGATGACGATGCCCTCCGCCTGGGAGTCTTCGGGGTCGCCCGTGGGCACGGGCAGCTGTAGGGTGCGGATGACTTTGGCGGTGATGGTGCCGTCGCCCGCATCCGCCAGCTCCAGTTGGGCCACCTTGTCGCCATCGGCCTGGGTGACGTAGGCGTAGGGGGTGCCGTCCACAATGCTGGTGTAGGTGGCCAGACCGTAGGCGGTTTGCTCGCCGTCGTCTACGCCAAAGATGGAGAAGTCGGCAACAGACAGGGCGGCGGCGGTGATGTCTGTGAGCTGGCGGGTGTCGGGGTCGATGCGGAAGATGGCCAGGGTGTCATTGGCGCGATCGCTCACCACCGCAATATCCACCGTCTCGCCGCCCAGCTCAAAGCCGTAGATCAGGTCCACGTTGTTGTAGCGCACCCCGGCAGGTGAGATGTCCTGGATCTCGTTTCCTTCCAGGTCGAACACCTTCAGGCCCGTGTTCTTCAGGGTGGTGATCACGAAGCTCTGGGAAGAGTCAGTGGGGTGGACGTAGATGGCGGGGTCGTCCGGGTCAGACTCTTCGTCCAGGTCGGGATTTTCGGAGTCGCCGAAGCGAATCTGGGGCGGCGTTTCCAGGGTGGGAGGAATCGCTGGGGTGCTGTCCAGATCCAGGGCAAAGGCGAGGAACTGGGTGAACTGGGTGTCGCTGAAGTTGTTGTCACTCACCACGAAGAAGGACTGCCGCCCGTCGGGGAGGGTGGGGCCAAAGGCCAGGGCCTCGCTGTTGTCCAAGGTGATGCCCAGGTCGCTGAAGTCCAGCAGGAGTTCCTTGGTGGCGATCGCGTCTACATCGAACAACGGCTCCCCTGGCTCGACATCAAACGGCGTGTCGTCGGGCACCGTCAGACCATCAAAGTCGCTGACATCAGTAGTGAGCTGGGTGCGCACCTCATAGAGCTTGATGGAGTTGCCCACGCCGACGGAGAAGGAGCGCTCCAGCGCCAGCAGCGTCCCCGTGTTGTCGATCGCCAGCAGCTCTACCAAACCGTTGGTGCTAAAGGCATCTTCGGGGACGGGGGCGGCAGCGACCTCGTCGGTTTCGTAGAGAAATTCCTTGACGGGTTCGCCCGTGGTCAGGTCGTACTGAATCACCCGCACCAGGCTGCCGTCATCCAGGGTTGCCGCCGGACCGTCCTGGAAGAGGGCGTTTTCCGTCGCGGTGTACAGGAAGCGGTTATCGGGGGTGATGGTCAGGCTTTCAAAGGCCAGGTTGTTGCGGACGCCGCTGCTCTGATCGGCGGTGGGCAAAAACTTGTCGGGCACCGGCAGGCTGCTGATTTTCCCCCCGGTGTTGATGGAGAATTCCTGGACAAAGGGATCGATCAGCGCGTTGGTGTCGCCCTCCGAGGAGATATAGACGGTGCCGATGCTGCTGTAGGCGATTCCCTCGGGGTCGATATCGCCACTGGCAAACGGCTCACCGTCCTCGGCCAGCAGGGCGGTGACGTCGAGGAACTCCACGTCGCCATCGTCCAGGGAACTGTCGCTCAGGTCGATGTTTAGGGTGTAGAAGCGGGCGTCGTTGATACTGCTGCGATCGTCCGACAGCGCGTAGTAGACGCCCTGGGCCGGGTTGTAGGTGAGGCCCGATAGGCCGCCCACTTCCGTGCCCTCGAAGGTGAAGCCCGTCTCGAAGGTGACTTCGCCCAGGAATTCCAGGCTGGAGACAAACTGGCGATCGCCATTGGGCAAGTCTCCCTCCGCTACCACATCGGCGTAGACCAGCCGGTGGTCAGAGCTGGCCTCCACGGTCTCCAGAGTGGGAGTGAGGGCCAGGTCGTCTAGAAATGTCTCAGCGAAGAACTCATGGGCCTGGGTGGTGTAGTGAACCGTGTCGAAGAAGAGAAACTCTTCAGGATTGGCGGCAGCGGGAACATCCAGCAGGGGCTCCGTCACGTTGGTGAAGCCAAACTCTGGATTGGTGGCAAATGCTTGGCTGAGGCTGAACGCATCGATTTCGAAGATGTCCAGCTCTAGCTGCTGCTCTAGAAGATCGATGGTCAGGGCCAGGGCGCTATTGTAAAACTCTGCCACCAGCGTCCCGACCGGTCCCCGTCCGGTCTCAAGGGCGAGGGGGAGGGTGCCGATATCTATAGCGTTGGCGATCGCAATTTTCTCTGCCCCCAAGCTTTCTAGCGTCGCCACTGCCGTCGCAATGTTAGTGACGGATTGAATAACGGTGCTCTCTATTGCCGCCGGCTCGGTGGGGTCAACCACCTGCAGCTCATTGCCGTTGAACCAGAGCACGTGTAGATCATCGCTATCAAGCCCGTCTGCTCCTGCCAGCGCCACATACTGGTCTATCTGATCCAGTAGGCCAGGCAGCGCTGGGTCAAGCCCCGACTCTAAGCCCAATCCGGGAGGCACAAAACCTTCTCGCCCTGTGGTGGCCCCGCCAGCGGCAAAGTTGAGCACATCTTCGGCTTCCAGTCCCAGCCAAGGAGCAATGATATCTACCCAAATCGGACCGTTGCTGAAGCGTCCCTCAAAGTAGGGCGGGCTGGGCGGGAAGGTGCCCCCTGAGGCCGCGAAGATATTACCCGTATCTGAGTAGCTGTCGCCAAAGATGACCAGGTCGTCGATGACGGTATCGCTGCTGGGCCAGACCACGCCCGTATCGGTGATCTCCAGGTTGAAGGAGGGCAGCACATAATCCGCCCGCAGGTTCCCCGGAGAATCGTCTGAGAAGTCTGCCGTGTCTAATGCTGGATTACCTAGGTGAGTATCGTTGATTTGGTGCTGTCGCTCGGCTGCATCCACCCCGCCCTCGCTGCTGGGGGTGAGGGACACGTTGACCAGGGGATTATCCAGCAGTTGCAGGATGGCGTCGTCGGTGCTGTCGCCGTCGAAGGGGTCGGCGTTCTGGTCGCCCATGATGACAAACTTCGACCCTGGCTCCAGTCCGCCCATTTCCCCGGAATCGTCGTAGATGTAGCCGCCTTCTCCCGGAGTCACATAGTCTGACCAGAAGCGAATCTCATCGTGGTTGCGGCGACCGTTGAAGTCTTCCGGCCCGTCGAATACCGGCGGCGTGGGATGGCTGGCCAGGACGTGGATGGTCTCGCCGTTCACTGAGATGGGCACATCCCAGTGGCTCTTGGAGGATAACCGGAACACCTCCAGCTCCTCTGCGGAGTACCAGTCGGCAGGCTCTGGGGTCGCCGGGTCGTCGGGCAGCAGGGCACCGGGCATGTCTTTCCAGAGGAAGGTCTGGAAGGTGCGGATATTCTCGGTATCGATGGGGTGCTTAGAGTAGAGCACCATGCCAAACTGGCCAGGGAAAAAGCCAAAGCCAAAGGCGTCTCCGGGACCGCCGACCTCACCGTCGTTGTTGAAGTCAAAGCCGGAGGGAATGCCCGTATTGGATGGCGCGACGTAGACAAAGGGATACTCGACGGGGTCGGCCCCATTTTGACTCACCGAGAGGTAGTTTTCTTGAAACAGCTCGGCGGCAGTACCGTCTGCATCAAAATCAAATTCGTTGATAAGCAGCACATCGGGATTGCTGCGCTGGATAATCTCTGCGACGTTTTGCGCCTGTTCGTTATCAGGGGTGGATAAGTCGTTAATTAAATCGCCAGCATTGAAGCGATTCAGCGAAGCGTTAAACTGGGCAAACCGAATTGGAGAGTCGCTCATGGGTTACGCATCCTCAGTCATCGTTAGGTGTGGGGTGAATCTGTATCGGGGCAGTTGGGCGATCGCCAGACATCAGAAAAACTCTGCCTGGCTTGACTATTGCCGAGCAGGTGACTCATCGCTTCGTGTAGTCAAAGCCGAACAGAATTTGGGCAGAAGATAGGCAAGCAAATAGGCTAAATTAGCCGCCGTAGTGGACAGGTCTTCAGGTGAGAAATAATGAGCATTGACAGATCACGCGTCTCCCAAACCGGCTCTGCCGAAGTGCTTGATATGCCGAATTTGTGGGCCAGAAAGCTGGTCCAAAAATCGACTGCAGCATGCCTGATTTAGTCCACCAGGTTGCCATCGTTCACGGGTTTTCGGGTGCGCTCGTCTCTACAATCTGCTTTAACTAGGACTTAATCTAAAATCCTTTTCCGGTTTGTAGAATAGCACCTTGCCCGGGAAATTACGCACCTTTGATCCTAAAGAATTTTTCTTAAGGGACTTAAACCCTATTCAGCCGCTGTTTATTACAAAGAAAGCTTGAAGAATAGGGGTGATGTGTGGTGGAATACAGGGATTTTTCAGCTTGATTTGGTATTGCAAATGGCGCAGACGTGGCGATCGCCCCTCTCCTCCCTTTCACCCCCCCTCACGAATCTTGGAATTCTGTAAATACTCTCAGGGCAACGGCTGGCAGCGATTACACTGTTGGGAAGTACGTATGGAAGGGACAATCCTATGGACGCTGCTGCGCTCTGGCAACGGTATCAAGACTGGCTGTATTACCACGACGGACTGGGGTTCTTTGTGGATATTAGCCGCATGCGCTTCACTGACGAGTATGTGGCCATGCTGGAGCCGAAGTTTGCCAAAGCGTTCGATGACATGGCGGCGCTGGAGGGTGGGGCGATCGCCAACCCCGACGAAGACCGCATGGTAGGCCACTACTGGCTGCGCAACCCCGACCTTGCTCCTAGCGCCGACCTGAAGCGCGACATTCTTGAGACTTTGGAACAGGTCACCACCTTTGCTGCCAAGATCCACAACGGCGAGATTCGCCCGCCCCAGGCCACCCAGTTCACTGACGTGCTGTCCATCGGTATCGGCGGGTCGGCCCTTGGCCCCGAATTTGTCGCCGATGCCCTCGCATCAGTGAATCCCCCCCTCTGCATCCACTTCATCGACAACACCGACCCGGCAGGCATCGATCGCACCCTGACCGAGCTGAAGGAGCGATTGACCAGTACCCTGGTGCTGACCATCTCCAAATCCGGCGGCACCCCCGAAACCCGTAACGGTATGCTGGAGGTGAAGCACGCCTATGAGGTGCGGGGGCTGAACTTCGCCCAGCACGCTGTCGCCATTACTGGCGTAGACAGCAAGCTTGATAACCAGGCCCAGCGGGAGGGCTGGCTGGCCCGCTTCCCCATGCACGACTGGGTGGGGGGGCGCACCTCAGAAATGTCTGCCGTCGGACTGCTGCCCGCTGCGCTGCAGGGCATCGACATCCAGGCCATGCTGGACGGGGCGAAAGAAATGGACGGGGCAACGCGCGATCGCTCCATCAAAAACAACCCCGCTGCCCTGCTGGCCCTGGCCTGGTACTACGCAGGCGGCGGCAAGGGCGAGAAAGACATGGTGGTGCTGCCCTATAAAGACAGCCTGCTGCTCTTTAGCCGCTACCTGCAGCAGCTCGTGATGGAGTCCCTGGGCAAAGAGAAAGACCTCAACGGCGATACGGTCCACCAGGGGATTGCGGTCTACGGCAACAAGGGCAGTACCGACCAGCACGCCTATGTGCAGCAGCTCCGGGAGGGTATCAATAATTTCTTTATGACGTTCATCGAAGTCCTGAAAGATCGCGACGGGGATTCGATTCAGGTGGAACCGGGGGCTACCAGCGGCGACTATCTTTCGGGGCTATTAATGGGGACTCGTCAGGCTCTGTTTGAAAACCAGCGAGACTCCATCACCATCACCATTCCCGAGGTCAATGCCCGCACGGTGGGTGCCCTCATTGCCCTTTACGATCGCGCCGTCGGTTTCTACGCTTCCCTGGTGAATATTAATGCCTACCATCAGCCTGGTGTAGAAGCCGGGAAAAAGGCGGCAGCGTCCATCCTCCACCTCCAGCAGCAGGTTGTAGAAGCCCTGAAATCTGCCCACGGCTCCCTATCCCTGGCTGCTTTGGCGGAGAAGGCCGAAGCAGCCGATCGAGTCGAAACCATCTATAAGATCGTGCGCCACCTGGCGGCAAACCAGCGGGGCATTACCTACAGTGGTGATCTGGGTAACCCAGCTAGCCTCCAGGTGCGGGCGAAGTAATGCGATCGCTCCACTAGAGTTATAGCCCTGCGCTTTCGTGTTAGGACACTTTAGAGGTGTGGCCCCCCCGCGTCGCCGGGGGGGCACACTCAAACCTTAACCCGTAGGGCTGTATCACTACCCGAAATTGGCCCTAAAATTTAGTATGGGATTGATATCCGCTAATTCCTGCCGTCAATTCTATTGTTCTAGATTCAGCTAGCCCTTCCCGCCATGAACATCGAGCCAAATTCCGATCGCATCATTATTTTCGATACAACCCTCCGTGACGGGGAGCAGTCCCCCGGTGCCACCCTGAACGTTGACGAAAAGCTGACGATCGCCCGCCAACTGGCTCGACTGGGAGTGGACGTGATTGAAGCTGGATTCCCCTTTGCCAGCCCTGGTGACTTTGAGGCGGTCAGCAAAATCGCCGCCGCCGTCGGCACTGAGCAGGGGCCGACCATCTGCGGTCTGGCACGGGCCACCCGGCAGGACATCCAAACTGCTGCGGAAGCGCTCAAGCCCGCCGCCCATCCCCGCATCCATACCTTTATTGCCACCTCAGACATTCACCTAGAGTATAAGCTGAAGCGCTCCCGCGCCGATGTGCTGGCGATCGTGCCGGAGATGGTGGCCTATGCCAAGTCTTTTGTGGACGATGTAGAGTTCTCCCCCGAAGACGCCGGACGGTCTGACCCAGAATTTCTCTACCAGGTGCTGGAACTGGCGATCGCCGCCGGAGCCACCACGGTCAATATCCCTGACACCGTTGGCTACACCACCCCCAGCGAATTTGGGGGGCTGATCCGGGGCATCAAAGAAAACGTACCTAACATTGACCAGGCAATTATTTCCGTCCACGGCCACAACGACCTGGGGCTGGCGGTGGCCAACTTCCTGGAGGCGGTGAAGAACGGGGCACGGCAGCTAGAGTGTACGATTAACGGCATCGGCGAGCGGGCTGGTAACGCCGCCCTGGAAGAGCTGGTGATGGCGCTGCACGTGCGGCGGCAGTATTTCAACCCCTTCTTTGGTCGTCCGGCGGCGTCGGAGGACTCCCTGACCAATATTGACACGCGCCAGATCTACAAGACCTCGCGCCTGGTGTCGAACCTTACGGGTATGTTTGTGCAGCCCAACAAGGCGATCGTCGGAGCCAATGCCTTTGCCCACGAGTCGGGGATTCACCAGGACGGCGTGCTCAAGCACAAGCTCACCTACGAAATTATGGACGCCGAGTCCATCGGCCTGACGGACAACCAGATCGTGCTGGGTAAGCATTCTGGTCGCAACGCCTTTCGCACCCGCCTGCGGGAGCTGGGCTTCGAGCTGTCGGAGCAGGATCTCAATCGGGCTTTTCTGCGCTTCAAGGAGCTGGCCGATAAGAAGAAGACGGTTTCTGACTGGGATCTGGAAGCGATCGTCAACGACGAAATTCAGCACACCCCCGAACTCTTCCGGCTGGAGCACATCCAGGTATCCTGCGGCGACCACGCTCGCCCTACGGCCACGGTGATCATCCTCACCCCCGATGGTCAGGAGCTGATGGATGCCGCGATCGGTACGGGGCCTGTCGATGCGATCTATAAGGCCATCAACCGGGTCGTGGACATTCCCAACCAGCTCATTGAGTTCTCCGTGAAGTCCGTCACCGAGGGCATCGACGCCATCGGCGAGGTGACCATTCGCCTGCGCCACGAGGGCCGTCTGTTCTCCGGACACGCCGCCAACACCGACATCGTGGTCGCTTCCGCCCACGCCTACATGAACGCCCTCAACCGCCTCTACGCCGCTCTGGAGCGGGGGACGGTGCTGCACCCACAACGCGACGCGGC
Source organism: Elainellaceae cyanobacterium (assembly GCA_050331615.1). Lineage (GTDB taxonomy): Bacteria > Cyanobacteriota > Cyanobacteriia > CAKZMO01 > CAKZMO01 > JAYKGU01. The sequence continues at coordinate 25,940 of JBHJGR010000041.1, read as the reverse complement.
GGATGTTCAGGCGGTTAACTAACCCGTTCGTGAAGCGGCTGGGGCGCTATGTGCTGCTGGGGGCGATCGCCCTCCTGATGCTGCTGCCTCTCCTATGGTTGGTGAGCACGGCGTTTAAGTCCCCGGCAGAGGACATCTTCCAGTTCCCCCCCCGGTTCTGGCCCCAGGCTCCCACCCTGCAAAATTTTGTCCAGGTGTGGGAGACGAATCCGTTTGGCCGCTACCTGTTCAACAGCAGCCTGGTGGCCGGTCTGACCGTGGGCCTTAATCTGCTGATTTGCTCCCTGGCGGCCTATCCCCTGGCCCGCCTGCGCTTTCGGGGGCGGGAGGCCCTGTTCACCCTGATCGTGGCCACCATTCTCATCCCCTTTCAGATTGTGATGATTCCCCTCTATCTGCTGGCGGTGCAGTTGGGGCTGCGGAATAGCTACCTAGGGCTGATTTTTCCGGCGATCGCCTCAGCTTTCGGCATCTTCCTGCTGCGCCAGGCGTTTCAGGGGGTGCCCAAGGAGCTGGAGGAGGCCGCCCGCATGGACGGCTGTTCGGAACTGGGGATCTGGTGGTTTGTCATGCTGCCATCGGTGCGTCCGGCCCTAGTAACCCTGGCCATCTTTGTGTTTATCGGCTCCTGGAGCGACTTCCTCTGGCCCTTGATTATTCTGGACGACCCCAGCTACTACACCCTGCCCTTGGGAGTGGCTAAACTGGCGGGGGCTTTTTCCCTGGACTGGCGGCTGATTGCGGCAGGTTCCGTGATTTCCATTGTGCCGATCCTGCTGGTGTTCCTGGTGCTGCAGCGCTACATCGTTCCCACCGAGTCCAGCAGCGGCGTGAAGGGGTAAGTCTCGCATTTTGTTACGAAATGTGTCACACTGATGTCATGTCGCAAAAGATGAACTACGCGATCGCGCCCTGGCTTGCTTGATGCTTTCCGGAACCTAAGGCTGACTGAGGTTGAGCTCAGCAGTGCGGGAGATAACGCAAGCCGCTGCGCCGCCACAGTTCCGTTTGGCACACGAGTAAAGTCACTCAATCAGAGGTTAAAACTATGGATACTGTTTCAAAGATGGATGCTCCCATGCCCGATACGGCCAGAGTCACCAGCCCGTTTCTGGAGAAGGTGAAGCGTCGGGCTGGCCTAGAAGACCTCTATGATGCCCGCGACATTGCGGAAGTGGTTTTCCGCACCATGCGCGATATGATGACCACCGCTGCTGCCGACCGCGTGGCTGCCGAGCTGGAGGGCAAAATGCTGGCAACGGGCGAAGGTGCATCCCAAGACAGGCTGATCGAGATCTGGAAGGATTCAAACCTGCTCGTTCGCTTCCTCAGCCGGGTGCGTCCGCCCCTCAAAATTGAGCCTGAAACCTTCATCTTCCGTATCAGTCAAGAAGCTGGCCTATCGCGGGGTATTGCTCCAGAAGAAGCCATTGAAGCGGTCTTTGCCGCGCTGAAAGACGAGCTGTCTCAGGAGCGCATTCAAGAAATCAGCGAGTTCCTTCCCGGTATTCTGCGTCAGGCATGGAAAGCTGCCTAGCGGCGGCTGGTCTGCTCCTGGTGAGGTCTGAGTTTTCTCATATAGCGTTACGCTCTCGCGTTAGGACATTCGAGACGTGTGGAACCCCCGAGTCGCGGGGGTTCCACACTCAAACCTTAGCCCTTAGGGCTATGATTGGCTATTCGGAGGGGCAGCTTGCCCCTTCTTTTGTTGAAGGGGAGTCGATGGTCGCGCCGCTGTCAAGGGCCTATATGCTGGAATACTTCCTCCTTTAGGCAGATATGTGCGATCGCGCGGTCCGATAAGCTCAACGGTACTCGTTTGGTGATCTGTAGTTGCCAGACACAGATAGAATTTAGAAAAGGCCGTTGAGGAAATATTTATGGTCAAGCGTGGATCAAAAGTTCAGATTCTCCGTAAAGAGTCCTACTGGTATAAAGATTTCGGCACTGTCGCCTCTGTTGACCAGAGCGGTATCCGCTATCCCGTGATTGTCCGCTTCAACAAAGTGAACTATGCGGGCGTCAACACCAACAACTTCGGGCTTGAAGAGGTGCTGGAAGTCGATGCACCGCAGCCTAAGGCTAAGAAGACAACTCCCTCCGCATCCGGCGGTAAGCAAACCACGGTCGAACCAGGTACCCGCCGCACGGGGCAGGGCGACTTGAAAACCGACGTCAAGCCGGGAGCTGAGCCCGAAGCGCCCGCTTCGAAAAATCCTGGCACCGAAGGAGACGCCAACCAGGGAACTCCCGCTCGCTAGCATCTTGCTAGGCAAGTGCATGGTTTCAACTCTCTAGCACCTGCTCCCGTTGCACCAAGCGGGAGCTTTTTTATCGCCCCACGGGCTAAGGTTTGATTGTGGAGCCCCCACGACGCGGGGGTTCCACAGCTCTTGAGTGTCCTAACGCGAAAGCATAACGCTATATCGCAGATATGAACGACTCCGCCCTAAGAGGACGGAGTTTCGCTCCGCCGCTTAGGGCATTGCTTCGGACGCTTCAACGCCCCAACTTGCCTGACACTTGCGCGTTTAGTAGAGGTTGGCGACTCTGCGTCTGACGAGGACAGTTCCTGCCCCCGTGGGTGTTTAATCCAATAGTACTATTGTGCCAAAAGAATTGGCAGTTTTGCGGGTATTGAGCCCGCTCATCTGCCCGCAAAACTGCCCTGACTTGCTTCGCTGGAATCGGGGATAGCCGCGTCCTGTTCTAAAATTGAGGACACACCCCCTCACTAAATGTCGCCATGCCTCAACGACGCCCAATGGGCTCCTTCTCCCTGAAGAATCTCAACCTCGGCAAATTTGCCAACCGCCGTCCCGCCTCTAGGCGTCCCGATCCCCTGCCGCCTCACCTGCGGGATGAAATTGGTCGGCTCATTGACCTAATGCCTGCATCAGGCCGAATGGTCTGTAAAATTATCAGCCGGGCCGATCAGCCCGTGATCATTGATGCCGATTTGCCCCGCCCTTGGGCACCAGAGCGGGACATTATGATTAATTTTGACCTCTGGGGACGGCTGTCGCGACCCCAGCGAGATCTGCTGCTGCTGCGAACGGTTTGCTGGAGCACGGAAACTCGCTGGTTTAAGCCCGACTGGTACCGGGCAGCGGTGGCGGCGGGGCTGGTGGGAACGATCGTAGAAGGCGTGCAGGCAGACGCGGTGGGGCTACTGGTGGCGGGTGGGCTGACGGCGCTAGCAGGGCTACAGGTGTGGCGATCGCAACACGGTCCTCAAATTGAACTTAGGGCCGACGAGGCCGCACTGCAGGTAGCGCAGCGGCGGGGCTACGACGAATCGGAGGCGGCCCGCCACCTGTCGACGGCCATCGAAGCAGTGGCGGAGATCGAGGGGCGGCCCGGACTAGACGTAACGGAACTGCTGCGGGTGCAAAACCTGAAGGCGATCGCTGGTCTATCCCCCGTGGGTGTGCCCGAGCAAATGCGGACCGACTAAGTGGCGATCGCCAGGCCGTCTGAATAAATGTTGCAAATCTTCATCTTCCTCTCAGCGCTGTAAACCGCTAAAATACGAGCGATAGCCGAATCAGAGCAATAATCATCTCCCTATTATGAGCGTAGTCAGCACAGTTATCCTTAACGCCGACGACGAGCTTCGCTACCCCAGCAGTGGTGAGCTCCAGAGCATGAAAAACTTCTTTGAAACGGGCGAGCAGCGGATGCGCATCGCCACCACCCTCGCCGAAAACGAGAAAAAGATCGTTGAACAGGCCAGCAAACAGCTCTGGCAGAAGCGCCCCGATTTCATCGCGCCGGGCGGCAACGCTTACGGCCAGCGTCAGCGAGCGCTCTGCCTACGGGACTATGGCTGGTATCTCCGCCTGATCACCTACGGGGTGCTCGCTGGCGACAAAGAGCCGATCGAAAAGATTGGGCTCATCGGTGTCCGGGAGATGTATAACTCCCTGGGCGTCCCCGTGCCGGGCATGGTCGCGGCCATTGAATGTCTTAAGAAAGCATCCCTGTCACTGCTGGACGCCGACGACGCGGCAGCCGCCAGCCCCTACTTCGACTACATTATCCAGGCCATGTCGTAGTATCGACTCACGGCTTAGCTTGACCTCTATCCCCACCGTAGCTGGGAACCTAGGCGTTGATGCGTCGGGCTTCTACGAAGCGGTGGGGATGTTGTTTGTGACCCTGTAGATTTGTGTGCCCAAAATCCGAATTTTTGCGGTCGTAGGGAAACGGCCATCAGGGCGATCGCGCCCCACCCGCATTCAAGTTTCCGTAATTTTGTCTAAAGCACTCCAGGTCTGACCGGGCATGCTGAGAGCATCTACGGGCCAATTTGGCCCCAGGGCGTTTACCAGATTTGGAGGCAGTCAATGAAATTCATTCCTAAAATTGGCGGAGCAATGGGCCTATTGCTTCTGCTTTCGGCGTTTGGCCAATCGGGGGCGATCGCCCGCACGGTCGAGTCTTCGTCACCCGACACAATCGAGGCTCGCATGACCGCAATCCAGGTGCAGCTTGCTCAGATTAAGCAGGATCTGCTGCAGGATCAGGCCCATCGCGGTATCTCAGATGCCGGTTTGCTGAGCCAGTGGTACGACTGGGGCGATTGGGGTGACTGGGGCGACTGGGTAGATTGGGGCGACTGGAGCGATTGGGTAGACTGGGGCGACTGGATGGACTGGGGCGACTGGTACGACTATTAAGCCACGGTTTCAGTGATTTAGATGGCGTCGAGGGCGTGCAGCGGTGCGCCCTACCAGTAGAGCTTGGCAAAGGCGCAGATCTTCCTCGAAAAAATTTGAGAATTCATTGCACGGAGTTTTATAATGCCGCATCCGCTTCCGACATCCTCCCCGCTACAAACGTCCAGTATTGATAGTTTTGGCCCCATTTCACTGGTCGTGATCCAGGCTACGTCTTTTTGCAACCTCGACTGCGACTACTGCTACCTGCCCGATCGCCGCCTTAAAAATCAAATTTCCCTGGATCTCATCGATCCAATTTTTGAGAAGTTATTCACCAGTCGATTTGTGGGCGATCGCTTCACGGTCTGCTGGCACGCGGGTGAACCCCTGTCCGTTCCCATTGCTTTTTACCAGGAGATATTCGAGCGCATTCGGCGGGCATCGGAGCGCTACAACGCTGGCGGCTGCCAGGTTTCCTATTCCATTCAAACCAATGGCACGCTGATCAATCAGGCGTGGTGCGACTTCATCAAGGCGCACCGAATTCGCGTGGGAGTCAGCGTGGATGGTCCCGAATTCATTCACAATGCCCACCGCAAAACCCTCAAAGGTGACGGGACCTTTGCCCAAACCCTGCGAGGTATGACGCTGCTGAAGCAGAACGGCATTGATTTTCACACGATTTCGGTGCTCACCCGGTATGCCCTGGACTTCCCAGACGAAATGTTTCACTTCTTTATGGAAAACCAGATCCACCGCATCGGCTTCAACGTCGAAGAGGTGGAAGGCATTCACCAGGATTCCTCCCTGGGGTCCCAATCAGCGGAAGACCAGTACCGAGCGTTCATGGCGCGATTTTGGGAGTTAACGAAGCAAACCCACGGGCTGCTCAAAGTCCGGGAGTTCGACCGAATTTGCGGCCTGCTTTACACCGGCCAGCGCGTCAGCCGCAACCAGCAGTGCGTTCCCTTCGCGATTATTAACATCGATAACCAGGCGAACTTTAGCACCTTTTCCCCTGAGCTGCTGTCCCTCAAGGATCAGGCTGGGGAGGGCTTTGTGCTGGGGAATCTGCTGTGCGATCGCCTCGAATCCGTTTGCAGTACCGAGAAGTTCCAGCGCATCTATCAGAGTATTCTGAGCGGCGTCAACCAGTGCCGCAGCACCTGCCAGTATTTCGGCGTCTGTGGGGGCGGCGCACCCAGCAATAAGTACTGGGAAAACCAGACGTTCAACTCCACTGAAACCCAGTCCTGCCGCCTGTATAAGCAGACCGTTACCGATATTCTCCTGGCAGACGTGGAAGCGTCTTTGGGACTGCGATCGCCCGTCCCCGCTCGCTAGCTCGTCCACCTGTTCGCCCCATAGGGGATATCCTGGAAATAGCCTAGCAATAGGCCACGTACAGGAAGCCCGATGGGCAACAGGCAGGCATGGGTGAGACAGACCGCACAAACTCTTCGGAGTTAGTTAAGCACAGCGAGGTCATCAATCAACTCGTCATTGACAGCGCGACCATGGAGGAGCTGGGTCGGGTGGAGACGCTGTGGATGTATCCCCAGCGGAATCGTGTGCTGGGGTTTGTCTGCAAGCCGGGAATGTGGGGCTCAAAGCGCCTGGTCTTTAAGCTGCCCCAACTGGTAGCTTTTGGGGACAACAGTGTGCTCACCGAGGGAGAGCCGGAACCGACGGTTGCCGGTAAGGTGCAGCAGCTCCAGTCGCTGATCCACTGCGAGGTGTGGAGCGATGCGGGCAATCGCGTGGGCAAGATTACGGACTGTCTGTTTAATTTGAAAAGCGGCACCATCATTCGCTACCTGCTGGTGACCGGCCAGTGGGCGGGCATTACAGAAGGGATTTATCTGCTCTCGCCAAAGCAGATCAAAAGCTTTGGGCGATCGCGCGTCCTCATTGCCGACGCCGCCGTGGCTGACCTGAAGCTCTATCAGCCCGGTATTCGCCAGCGCCTTGCCGAGGTCAGCGAAACCCTGCGGGAAGACTACATCGGCACCGTGACGGATGAGTGGCGATCGCTCACCCAGCGCGCTCAGTTCCTGACGCAGCAGGCTAGGGAACGGATGGCGTCCCTAACTGACCAGGCCAAGCAAACCCTGGAGCAGTGGAACGACCAGCTATCTGAAGAAGCCCGCAGCGTCGTGAGCCAGGCCCGAGACACGGGAGCCACCGTGGCTCAGCAGACCCAGGCCGTTGGTGAAACCCTGGCAGACCGCATCCGGGAGGAGGGCCAAACGTTTGCGGATCATCTGAGTGAGCAGACGCAGCCATTGGGCGATCGCGCTGAGGAGCAGCAAACCGTCAGCGTACAGGCTGACGAAATTCTGGATGACGACTGGGAATGGGAGGCAGACTGGGACAGCTCGGAGCCCAAGGCGTCCGTTTCCACTCACTCTGGTACGGCTACAGATGCCGACTGGGACGATGCCGACCTGGATGAATGGGACGAATGGGATGATGCCTCCGTTCCGGCAAGCCAGTCGGAGCAAGTAATTTCGCAGCCAGATGCCCCGACTTTGAGTTGGGATGACGACCAGGACGACGCTAACCCCGCCACCGCTGCCCCATCAGTACCAAACGATTGGCCTGAAGAAGTAGACGAGCAGTCGGGCGAAGTAAGCGAGCCAAGGAGTGACCAGGAGCTGGCGCAGCAAGAGACTGCCAATCCCGATTCAGTCTCTCCGGCAGAACCCGCTTCTAGTCCTTCGACCCCAGACCCCTCCGAACCTGATGAACTTGACGACGATCCGTGGATTTAAGCTTATCCTGCCATTGTGGCCTTCGTCTTCTCCCGGTCTAGCTTCAGGATCAGTACGCCGCTGGGGGGCAGGCACAGGTCGATGGAGTAGGGGCGATTGTGTAATGACCATTCCTCCGCCCACTTGCCCCCCAGGTTGCCCATATTGCTGCCGCCAAACTCGCGGGAGTCGGAGTTGAGCACCTCAGCATAAAATCCGGGTTCTGGTACGCCAATGCGGTAGTGGGAGTGGGGCTGGGGCGTGAAGTTGCAAACAGTCACCAAATACTCATCCGGGTCGTCCTTGGCGCGGCGGATGAAAGACACCACGCTGTGGCGGTTGTCGTTGCAGTCAATCCACTCAAACCCGTCGTAGGAGAAGTCCTGGGTATAGAGGGCGGGCTGACTGCGGTAGACCTGATTCAAGCGGCTGATGAAGGTCTTGAGGGTCTGGTGGGGCGAATATTGCAGCAGGTGCCACTCCAGGTCGCTCCACACGTTCCACTCGCTCCACTGGCCAAATTCCATGCTCATGAACAGGGTCTTCTTGCCGGGGTGGGTGAACATGTAGGCATAGAGGGCACGCAGGGCAGCGAACTTTTGCCACTCATCCCCGTGCATTTTGCCAATCATGGGACTCTTGCCGTGAACCACCTCATCGTGGGAGAGGGCCAGCATGAAGTTCTCCGTGAAGGCATACATGATGCTGAAGGTGACGTTGTTCTGGTGAAACTGGCGGAACCACGGATCCATGTGGAAGTAGTCCAGCATGTCGTGCATCCAGCCCATGTTCCACTTCAGATTGAAGCCCAGGCCGCCCACGTAGGTGGGCCAGGACACCATCGGCCAGGAAGTGGACTCTTCGGCAATGGATAAAACACCGGGGTAGTAGCTGAACAGCAAGTGGTTCATCTGGCGCAGAAAGTCTGCCGCCTCGATGTGCTCCCGCCCGCCATACTGGTTGGTGACCCACTCGCCGTCTTTACGGAAGTAGTCCAAATAGAGCATGGAGGCGACGGCGTCTACCCGAATGCCGTCAATGTGGTACTTGTCGAACCAGAAAAGGGCGTTGGCCACCAGGAAGTTGCGCACCTCATTGCGGCCATAGTTGAACACCAGGGTGCCCCATTCCTTGTGTTCGCCCTTGCGGGTGTCGGCGTATTCGTACAGATGGGTGCCGTCAAAGAAGGCGAGGCCGTGGCCGTCCTTAGGGAAGTGGCCGGGGACCCAGTCCACAATTACGCCGATGCCGTTCTGGTGGCACTGATCCACGAAATACATAAAGTCCTGGGGAGTGCCGAAGCGGCTGGTGCAGGCGTAGTAGCCCGTGACCTGGTAGCCCCAGGAGCCGTCGAAGGGGTGCTCGGCTACGGGCAGCAGCTCAATGTGGGTAAAGCCCAGCTCTTTGACGTAGGGAATGAGCTTCTCGGCCAGTTCGCGGTAGGTGAGGAAGCGTCCGCCAATGTCCAGATCGGAGGGGTGGACGACTGGGGCGATCGCCCCGTCAATATGCTGCCCCGGTTCCGCCGCCGCCCCATGCAGCCAAGACCCCAGGTGAACCTCATAGACCGAAATAGGCTGGGTGAGGGGGTCAGTGTGCCGCCGCTGCTCCAGCCAATCGGCATCGTGCCAGGTGTAGCTATCCAGGTCGGTGACGATGGAGGCAGTTTTGGGCCGAACCTCCTGCTGAAAGCCGTAGGGGTCAGACTTTTCGTAGATATGGCCGTCGTAATTTTTCACCTCGTACTTGTAGTGCTCGCCCGCGCCAATTTCGGGAATGAACAGATCCCAAACGCCGTTGCCGGTGCGGCGCATCTGGTGCTGGCGTCCGTCCCAGTGGTTAAAGTCTCCCAGGATAGAGACGTTGCGGGCGTTGGGAGCCCATACCGCGAAGTAGACCCCCGCCACGCCGTTGATCTCCGTTGGGTGCGCCCCCAGCTTTTCGTAAATGCGGTGGTGGTTGCCTTCAGCAAACAGGTGGATGTCAAAGTCGGTGAGCTTGGGGGAGCGGAAGGCGTAAGGGTCGTAGGTGACCCGCTCGTGCTCCCCTTCCTTGATGCGAATCTGGTAGTTGGCCAGCTCCTCAATTTCGATTTCGCACTCAAAAAAGTTGGGATGATGAACCGATCGCATCGGATACTCTTGCCGCTCTTCGGGGCGAATCACCCAGGCCGCCTCCGCCTTGGGGAGGTAGGCCCGCACGACCCAGGCAGATTTGCCGTTTTGCTGTAAGGGATGGGGGCCGAGGATTTCAAACGGATCGTGGTGTTGGTTCCAGACAATGCGATCGATTTGCTCGGGGGCAACCGTCATCGACATAACGCGACCTGCTTACTAACGTTTGTACTTAAAGTTCGAGGATTTTTTGAAAAGTATGGACTTGGGGGCCAGTGGACCGAGGATAGGAGAGCCGTTAGAAGAACCAGCCGTAGCTGTGCAGCCCTTTACCTAGAATATTGACGCCTAAATAGCAGATCCACACCACCAGAAAGCCAGATGCGGCCAGGATGGCGGGACGTCGCCCCTGCCAGCCGCGAGTGATGCGGGCATGCAGATAGGCGGCGAAGACGAGCCAGGTGATCAGCGCCCAGGTTTCCTTCGGATCCCAGCTCCAGTAAGACCCCCAGGCTTCGTTGGCCCAGACGGCTCCGGCAATGATGCCGATGGTGAGCAGGGGAAAGCCCAGCCCAATGATGCGGTAGCTGACGTTGTCGAGGGTATCGGCCAGGGTCAGCCGCTGGGGAGAGAGGGGAGCTGTTTGCTCTACAACTTCCTGCCGCTGCTCCGGAGCGATCGCCACCGTATCCAGCACTGCCGTATTGCCCGACGGTCCAGCAAATGGACCCAACTGCGTGGCATTGGCAATGGCCGGTTGAGGCAGTGGTGACACAGAACCCATCTCCGGCTCTCCTGCCCGCCGCAGGCGATACTTCGCATCCCGGTAAGCCCCGGTACCCACAGAACTGCCCCGCAGCTCCACCGCCTGTCCTCGGGTGACGATGAGGAAGGCGATCGCCAGCAGCGCCCCCACCATCAGGGCCGCGTAGCTCAGTAACATAACGCTGACATGCATCATCAGCCAGTTGGACTTGAGGGCGGGCACCAGGGGAGCCGACCGCTGCATGGTATCGGGCAGCGTCAGGGCGGCAAAGGCGGCAATGCCCATCGCCACGGGAGCCGTCACGGTACCCACCCAGCGGCTTTTGCTCATCCTCTCGGCCACCAGGTGCACCGCCGTGATGCCCCAGGCCACAAAAAACAGCGATTCGTACAAATTACTCAGGGGGAAATAGCCCGCCTCCAGCCAGCGGGCTCCCAGTAGCGCTGACATGCAGAGATTGGCGATCGCCATGCCCGCCGTACCCAGGCTGACCAGCAGCGAAAATCGGGGGAACACCGCCCCAAACCAATACAGCAGCATGGTGACAAACAGCACCGCAAAGGCCGCATTGTCGAGCCAGCTTTGAAGCGTTACGAGATCCATCCAAGTCTCCCAGCAGATTCGTTAGCGTGATTTTCAGGGGAACGGAGGTAAGTCAGCGGAACTTTAGGGAAATGAATTTGACCAGTTCACTACCCATGACTTACAAACGTCCCACTCTCTCACTATCCTATCGAGTCTAGTGGCAGTCGCGACGGGGCAGCAGGATGTTTCTAGATGTTTTTGAGGAAATTTGTTGGGTCAGAGCCTTGGGCGTTTGCACTACGCCCGCTTGGCTTGCTCCTTATTGGGGAATCGTTCCAGCGGTATCCAGAGATTCGAGCAGCACCGCAACATCAAAACGCGTGGTGCGCTGATCCGGCACAGACGTGGTGATGCCAATAGCCCGAATGGCCCTGGCGATCGCCGCCTGATTACTGGGCAAGTTGGGCACGGGCAGGGTACTGTCTAGCTGGATCAGCTGCTCCAGGTTTACAAAGAAGTAGCCGCTGGGGGCATCGCGGTCGGCAGCGGTGGCCTGCTGAAACAGGTCGGTACTGGCCAGATTGCCCGCAGATGGAGGCACCAGGCTGTCCACAATGTCTCCCACGGCGAGAAAGGCAGTCTGGTCTGTAAGCCAGCCCTGGGAAAGGGTGACGGCAGCAAAGTTAGACGACCACTGGGTAACGGCAATGCCGGCCTGGTCGATGTTATTGCCTTCAAAGGCATAGCGATTACGCAACACCTCATCAAAGGTGGCAAACGCTTCTTCTGCAGCAGGGCGATCGCTGGCCTCCACCAGGGCCACCAGTCCAGTCATCCCGTCGGCTTCACCTCCATTGGGGTTAGAGATCAGGGCCAGGGCAAACTCCTCGGTCATCCAGGGCATCAGGTCTGCCTCGATGCTCAGCCCCGTAATTCCCTGTACTGCTGACTGAAGATTTTGCGGACTCAGCAGGCCATTGGTTTGCTCTCCCGCACGGGCTTCCAAATCCTGCCAGAGCTGCTGGAGGTTGTCTCCTGCCACCATCATCACCGTATCGGTGGGGAGGAGAGCGGGCAGCCGCTCCACCTGGGTGCGGTTGAAGGTGCGATCGCTGCCCTCCTCCAGCCAGGTCACCCCCTGGATTTTGACCCCGTCATTATCCAGAGTCACTGTAGCTGCAATGCCCTCGGCTTCCTCTTGGAGGGGGGAGAGGGCCTGGGGTGGTGCCCCCTGAATGGAGCTGGCGGCGGCGAGGCTGGCGGCGGTGTCGCTATTGATGTAGATCTGCAGGAAAGGCTGGGGCGTGGCCACCTGCTGAAAGGCTTGGCGATAGACCGCTGTGTCTGCCACCGCTGCGTTGGCTTGGTGAGTATCGACCACCTGTTCGAGGGCGGCCTGCTCCGTCGTCAGCACCAGCAGCCGATCGAGGACGGTTACGGCTAAATTCTCGCCTCCCTCACCCTGGAAGGTGTAAACCGTTTGCCCCTGATACTCCGATTCGGTGACCTCGCCACCTGTGGGACTATCCTCGGTGAGGATGCTGCGGGCCTTGAGGGGATCGGCAATGGGCAGCAGAATGACTGCGGGCTGTTCGGCAGTAGGGTCGATGAGGCCAGGGTCAGACGGCGCGACATCAGGGGACTCTGGGGTGTCAGAAGGGGCTGACGGAACGGCTTCAAGGCGGTCGGGGGCCAGCAGGGCCACCGTCACCGAATCACCCACCCAGGGAGCCACGTCGGTTTGGTAGCTGAGGCCATTATCGGTAAGGAGGCGATCGCGCCAATTAGCCAAAGCCTGATTCAGCGCCGTCTGGGTTTCCTCGGTTCCGTACCGCCGCAGCCGCTCCCACTGGCGTTCGTCGGTGGAAAACGACAGGGTCATCAGCGCATCGGGTGGCACCACCGTAGCGCCAACGGGCAGGTCGCTCGGCCCCACCGGACGCCGTACCAGGAACCAGTAGGCGGTGACACCGCCTGCCACGAGGGCGGCGATCGCCCCCACTGCAATCATCACGGCAGCGCGTTTTTTAGCCACGGGATTTGCTCCAGAAGATAAGGGATGCGGGTACACAAACTAGCGAGATGCCCTAGGCTAGATGCTGCGGTAAATCGACTGAATCCAGTCCCACTCTTGGGCCAGGCCACCCATCAGCGAAACGTTTGGATCATAGCCCAAGATTTGGCGGGCCTTGGTGACGTCTGCTCCAGTGTGGCGGGCGTCTCCCCTGGCCCGCTCGGTAAACTGACGCCGGATGGGACGACCTACGATGGTTTCCATCGCGTCAATAACATCGCTCAGCACAACCCGAGAGCCGCCACCGATGTTGAAAATTTCACCCACGGCATTAGGGGCGATCGCGGCGGCTAGGTTGGCGGCTACAGCATCGCTCACATAGGTAAAGTCCCGCGTTTGCTGGCCATCGCCGTAGATCTCAATCGCCCGGTCGTCCAGTACAGCTTTAAAGAACTTGTGGAACGCCATATCGGGTCGCTGACGCGGGCCGTAGACCGTGAAGTAGCGCAGGGCGGTCACGGGAACCTGAAAATTTTGGTAGTAGAGCCAGCAGAGCCGTTCAGCGGCAAGTTTGGTGATGCCGTAGGGAGAAACGGGCTCGGGGCAAGTCGTCTCCAGGGTAGGCAGGGTTTCGGCGTTGCCGTAGACCGACGAGGTAGAGGCATAGACAAACCGCTGCAGGTGGGAGGCATCCTTCGCCGCCTCTAGCATGATTTGGGTGGCGCTGATGTTGCGCTCGGTGTAGTCACGAAATCCGGCTCCCCAACTGGCCCGCACGCCCGCCTGGGCCGCTTGGTGATACACAACGTCTACGTCCGCAAGCAACGCCCGCCAGTTGAGCAGTTGGATATCGTCTTCAATCAGCTCAAAACTGGGAAATCGCTCCAGGGCCGCCACGTTTTTCCGCTTCAGAGCTGGATTGTAGTAGTCATTAAAATGATCGATGCCAATCACTCGATCGCCCTGGTTCAAAAGACTCTCTGCCAAATGAGAGCCAATAAACCCTGCGACTCCGGTCACAATATTGACCGTCATTAGCGCTGCCTCCTACAAAGCGACATGGAAAACGACGTGGTGCTAAGAGCAAACAAATCGGGACGACTAGCCCAAAGGTTTTGCATGAGTCCGGCTGAGATTTCTAGGGTGTTACATCGAGCGGTGGAACCTGCGGAGATGGCGCTTCTGGGTCAATGCCATCAACAGTTGCAGGGACATCGGCGGGGTCGGCACCGGGCGATCGCCCACTGACGGTGAGCGTATAGTGCCCCCGACTGTACCGGGTGAAGCCGTTCACAATGACCGAGTAGGGGCCATCTGCTGGCAGGGTGACGGCAATGGTGGTATCGGTGTGCCGAGTGGTGATGTCTTCACTCTGAGCCAAAATATCCCCAGTATGGTTCATGATGATGAGGTAAGGCACAAAATCCTGGCTCTCCAGCAGAATCGTGAGCTGCTGCCCCTCGCGCCCCTGGTAGATATATTCGTCGTAGAGGCTGCCGTCCTGAAAGACCACCAGGTCTCCCGACTCCAGGACTCCCTGGGTCCTAAAGAGGACGTTGGTGGCAGCGTTACTGGAAGGCTGGACTGTATCGGACGGTGGCGATCGCCTTTCTGCAGCAGCGCAGGCGGGCGGTACCGCCACGGCTACAGCCGTTCCGAGGACGAGGGTGACTGGAGGCAATAGGGCGATCGCGGACGCCGTCAGCAAGCGGGGGGCAGAGGAAGGGCGAACATTCATGGTTGACTGGATGCACAGAACCAAATTTAATGCGGTAGCAGCACAGGGGCAACCCGATTATCGCTAGCCCGATCGCGCCGATGAGGCCGCGGTGGCCAGCTTGCACTTTGGCTGTCCAGTGTCAATGTACCCAATTTCCACGGATGCGACTGCAGGGCTGTCGCAAAAATCTACCTTCGCCAATCCATGCCGTTCTCCTACCTCCGCACCATTCGCTTAGCCGATACGGATGCCGCTGGCGTTGTCTACTTCGCCACCATTCTGTCCATCTGCCACGAAGCTTATGAGGCATCGCTGGCGGCCTCCAATATCGCCCTGCAGCCGTTCTTCACTCAGGCGGACCAGGCCATCCCCGTTGTGAAAACCCAAGCTACATTTCTCCAGCCGCTGATGTGCGGCCAGGTTTATCGGGTAGACCTCACCCCCAAATGGCTGCAGCAGGACGAGTTCGCGATCGCCTACACGCTGCATCCAGCAACAGCGGCGGCTAGCGCTGACGGACCTGCTGCCAGACCGGTGGCGATCGCCCACACTCGCCACGTTTGTATCCATCCAGCCGAGCGCACCCGGCGGGAGCTACCCAATGCCATTCAGCAGTGGATTGTCCGCTGGGGCGCGCCCGATACAGGCGACGGACAGGAGCCGGACGACTAAAACTGTCCCGGATTATCGTCCAGGGCCAGCAGGAAGTTCACCAAATCTCGCTGCTCCTGGGGCGTAAACCCGGCTTCGGCATCCACGTAGTAATCGTGGCCCGATCCCTCCAGGTTGCTGCGCACCAGAGCTGGGTTGGCGCGATTAGAGTCAACCACCTGACGCCGGAGCTGGCGATCGACCAGTGCCCGTAAGCTGCTGGCCGCATCCGGTAGCTCGCCTCTTACCAGAGTGGCGCTCAGCCCCAGTCGGGCTGGCTCCACGACCGTGAACGAACCATCCGTCTCAAGCCGCAGCGCTCCTTCCCCAACCGCTACACCGCCATCATGCAGGTAGGGCGCGCTGAGGGCCAGACCCAGCAGCGGCAAAGTCTTATAGCCGCCGTTGGGAAGGACGCCCTCCGGCAGGGTCGTGGGCGTTGCGGACACGCCAGCAGTTGGCACGTCCAATACCTCGGCATCGGCAGGCGGCGGCACCAGGGTGTCAAACGTGTAGAGCTTGGGCGGCACGAGAAACGGGTTTAGCCCCAGACGCGATCGCGCTCGGGCCGGATTAGTGCCAATCTCCTCAATGGGATGAATCTCATTGTCGGTGTAGAAGGGCGGCAGATGACAGCTCGCGCAGTTAGCCTGCTCAAAGACCTTTGCACCCCGCTTAACCGAGCCGCTGGCCAGGGCCTGCTGGTTTTCGGGCGATCGGTTGGCTGGCGGCAGCAGGCTATTTTGCCAGGCAGACATGGCGTTGTTGGCAAAGAGAAACGGACCGCTGGCAATATCGGATGGGTTGCCAGAGTCTGGCGTAAAGATCAGGCCGTTGTAGGTAAACAGGCTCGGCTGCAGCAGGGGGTACTCACCAGCACCGGGGGCAGGAATCTGGTCTTCCAGCTCTGCGCCCGTCAGCTCGGGGGCCACCTGGCGCAGCCACTCGGACGGGCGCACCGGATCGCCCTCTGGCAGGCGGATCTTGCGATCTGCCGCTCGCTGCAGCACTGTGCCAATGTACACTTCGGGGTCAATGCCCAGGATCTCGGCGCTACGCTGGGCGGCGGCTAAGAGGTTAATTTCTGAGGAGTGAACGGCGTTGTTAATTGCGCTCAATCCGGCAAAGGGACCAACCGCAAAGGTGCCATCAAAGCCGAAGGGATTGGTGTGAAAGGTGAAGACGGTTGGGATCTGCGTTGTATTGTTGATACGGTCGGGGGAACTTTCAAAGTTACCCTGGGGCACATCCAGGACGGCGTTATCGAAAGCCCGCTCCAGCTTGTCCGGATCGGGCAGCTCCACCAGGTTGCCGTCGCTGCCAATGATGAGCTTGCCGTTGCCCAAATACTGGGAGTCTAGCGGGTCAAAGTTCAGCCGGGCAAACCCGGCGGCGCTATTGGGAGCCAGGGCAATCAGCAGGGGAATGTTCAAATCTCCGTTGGGAACGCCATTAAGAACGGTCCCTTCTGAGTTCAAGGCGGCGTGACAAACGGCGCAGGTAATGTCTCCCGAGAGTTTGAGGCCAACGGGCAGAAAGCTCTGCACGATATCCCCCAGGGTGCGGAAGCGGAAGCCGTGGCGCTTGAGGTCGAGTCCTGTGTTGATGGAGACACCGGGATAGAGGGTGCGATCGCCCAGCTCAATTGGCTTTAGCGGAAAGATCCGCAGATTATCCGTAGGGCGGGTTGCCTGCCGCAGCACCGCCAGGATGTATTCCGGCAGCAGTCGAGTGACGCCATTCTGGAAGCCAAACACCCGCTGCAGCCCAAACATATCGCCGACATCGCGGTTGAAGAAAATGTCTTCCCCCTGAGCGAGCAGGTCTTCGGTAATCTCCACGGCCCCAATGCGGGGGTAGGCGGTTGGATCGTCTGGGTCTAGCCCTGCTGCTGCTACGAGCGATCGCACCTCGGCAGGCCGCAGCAGTTGCCCAAAATAGTCGTAATATCCAATCGGCTGCGTTGGGACAGGCTGGAGCAAATCGGAACGGTCAATCTCGGTCTCGGTGCGAGCCTCCCCTGCCGCGATCGCCACCGGAGACAGCAGCAGCGATAGGTACAGGCCCAGCAGACTGATGGCGATCGTCAAACCCAGGGCCACGCTTTGTCGAAATCTCATACCTTCCCCTCACCTCCGTTAAGTGGTTAAACAAAATTATTTTCTTGGGGGTGTGCGCCCCCGCAAATGGAATTAACCGTGCTTCAGCACTTAGCTTGTGTCATGTGGATTATGGCACGGGTACAGTCGGCATACCCGCGTGAGCTAATTTTTTAGCAGTTACAGCACTTTTCAAGTGCATGAGGTACAGATTTTTTACTGGAAGCCCCGCAACGCGGGGCTTCCAGTAAAAAATCTGATTCCATCAGAGCGTAAAGCGCTGTATAAAGATGCTGTGTGAGCTTACCCTATCTTTTTACTACCGCTTTCCTGCCGCTCGCATCGATAAGCTAATGCGCTTCAGTTGCTCATTGACCTCCAGCACCCGCACCTTCACCACCTGGCCGACTTTGACGATTTCCTTGGGATCGGACACAAATCGGTCCGCCAGTTGGGAGATGTGCACCAGCCCATCTTGATGGACGCCGATGTCCACGAATGCGCCAAAATTAGCCACGTTGGTCACCACCCCTTCCAGCTCCATGCCTGCTTCGAGGTCAGAAATTTCGTTGATGCCCTCCTGAAATTCGGCGTAGGTGAACTCATCGCGGGGGTCGCGTCCGGGCTTCTCCAGTTCCTGCAGAATGTCCTGGAGAGTCGGCAGCCCTACCGTGTCAGTGACGTACTTCTCCAGGTTGGTGGTCTTGAGTCTGTCAGCAACTTGAGTAGGCTGGGTGAGGGGGACGCCCACATCCCGAGCGATCGCCTCCACAACGGGATAGCTCTCGGGGTGGACTGCCGTGTTATCCAGGGGATTCTGACCGGCGCGAATGCGCAAAAAACCGGCACACTGCTCAAAGGCTTTGGGGCCGAGTTTAGAGACTTTGAGGAGCTGTTGGCGATCGCCAAATGCCCCGTTCTGGTTGCGGTATGCCACCACGTTACTTGCGACGCTGGCAGAGAGGCCCGATACGAAGGTGAGCAGTTCCTTGGAAGCGGTGTTCAAATCCACGCCCACGTAGTTCACGCAGCTTTCCACCGTTTCCTCCAGCTTTTTCTTCAAAAGCTTCTGATCCACGTCGTGCTGGTACTGCCCCACGCCGATAGATTTGGGGTCAATCTTCACCAGCTCGGCCAGCGGGTCCTGCAGGCGGCGACCGATGCTGATGGCTCCCCGTACGGTCACATCCAGGTCGGGGAACTCTTCCAGGGCCACCTCGCTGGCCGAGTAGACCGAGGCCCCCGACTCATTCACCATTACCTTGATGGGCTTCTGCTCCAGGTCTCGCAACACCTCGCTGACAAAAGCATCCGTCTCGCGGCTGGCGGTGCCGTTCCCGATGGCAATCAGGCCAATTTTGTACTGTTGAATCAGCCGCTTCAGGATGCGGGCGGCCTCCTGCCGCTTACCGGCTCCCGTATGGGGAAAGATAGCCTGGTATTCCAAAAACTTGCCCGTCTCGTCCAGCACGGCCACCTTGCAGCCAGTCCGAAATCCCGGATCGATGCCCAGGGTGGGCTTCATGCCTGCGGGACTGGCCAGCAGCAGGTGCCGCAAATTCACCTCAAAGGTGCGGATAGATTCGGCATCCGCCTCCTGTTTTTTCAGGGCCAGCACCTCGCTGGTAACCGAGTTCTTAATCAGGCGATCAAACGCGTCTGCCAGCATTGCCCGGTAGAAGGTCTTGACCTCGGGAATCTGGCTGCGGAGTTCCCGCCGTTCCAGGTAAGTCAGCACGTCTTCCCGCTCAAAGGCAATCTCGAAGCTGAGCACCCCTTCCGACTCGCCCCGAAACAGAGCCAGGAGGTTGTGGGAGGCGATCGCCTTCACCGGATTCTGGTACTCCCGATACATCTCATACTTGGTGGTACCTTTGGGAAAATCCTTCTTCACCTGGGATTTGAACACGCCCTGGCGCAACAGATGCTCCCGAAACCAAGCACGAATTTCGGCAGTATCGGCCACTGCTTCCGCCAGGATGTCGGCGGCTCCCTTCAGCGCCTCCTCTGCACTCTTGACGCCCTTTTCCTGGTCCACATACTTCTCTGCCGCCGCCATGAGGGACCGGGGCTTTGCCTGGGGTGCATTTAGGGACTGCATCAACGCCGCTAGCGGTTCCAGCCCCCGCTCGCGAGCCATGGTGGCCCGGGTGCGGCGTTTGGGGCGGTAGGGCAAATAGAGGTCTTCCAGCTCGTTCTTTTGCAGCGTGGCCTCAATCTTCTGGCGCAGTTTATCTGTGAGCTTGCCCTGCTCGTCAATGGACTTGAGAATGGCCTGCTTGCGGCCTTCCAGTTCAGTAAGGTAAGTGTGGCGATCGCTCAACTCCCGCAACTGCACCTCGTCCATTTGCCCGGTGCGCTCTTTCCGATAGCGGGCAATGAAGGGAATGGTGGCACCCTCCGCCAGTAGCTCCAGGGCGTTTTGCACCTGAAAGGGCTTGAGGGACAGCTCATCGGCCAGCAGTTGGGGAATGTCGATCATCATCGCATCACTGAACACAAACCGACTGCTAGTGTAGCGCGGTTTAGTGACTGGGGAGGTAGAGGTGAAGCTTCAGGATGCAGAAAATTCCTTAAACAAAGCCTGCCGCCACCGGGCATCTCGCTGACGTCGGGTCCGTAGCTCGCCCGAATCATCCCCCCCTACCTCCAGCACTCGCATACCTTGCTCTGGCAGAGGATTCAGGCATTGAACCAGGTGCTCCCAGGATTTAATCTGCTCATAGCCAACGCCATAGGTGGTGCAGAGCGCCTTGAATTCAACCGCTTGCGGCGTTGCAAA
Source organism: Elainellaceae cyanobacterium (assembly GCA_050331615.1). Classification (GTDB taxonomy): domain Bacteria; phylum Cyanobacteriota; class Cyanobacteriia; order CAKZMO01; family CAKZMO01; genus JAYKGU01. Next base: position 5,852 of record JBHJGR010000041.1, on the reverse strand, counting down.
GTACTTTTCAAAGGGGGGATCAAACTGAGCAATGGGCAGCATTTCAAAGATGCCGCCGCCGCCATTATTCACCAGTATGATAGTGAGATGGCCCTTGAGTTGGGGGCGCAGCAGAAAGCCGTTGGTGTCGTGTAGCAGCGCCAGATCTCCCGTCAGCAGCACGCTACTTTGATTGCGGTGGGCGATACCCAAAGCAGTTGACAGGGTGCCATCGATACCGTTGGCTCCTCGGTTAAAGAAGGGACGAATGGCGCGATCGCCCGGCTGCCAAAACCACTCTACATCCCGCACGGGCATACTATTGGCAATAAACAGCGGTGTTCCCTGGGGCAGATGTTGGGAGAGCAGCCAGGCAATCTTGCTTTCGACCAGATCCTTGACTTGAGCAAAAGTCTGGTCAATCCGCTGGCGCATTTGGGCTTCGGCGGTTAGCCAGTCCCTCAGAAAAGGTGAAGGTATGGTCTGGCTATCCCCCAGTGACCCAGAGGCTACCAGTTGATCAACCGATAGCCGCAGATGGGTGGTTCTCCCGTGGGTGGGGTCGAGGTTGCGATCGCCCGGATCAATCACCCACTGGCGGGGATTCATAGCCTGTAGCCACTGGCGCAGCACCTTGCTGGTGGGCATCTCCCCGATGCGAATGACGACTTCGGGAGCAAGCTGCTGGGCGCGGGCGGGATGGCGCAGAATAGCGTCATAGGTAGAAACAAGGCAGGGATTGAGGGCGGCGTAGTTACGGACGGGAGAGAGTCCTTCCGCCAGCACGGGAAAGTTCAAATAGTAGGATAAACGGACAATCGCCTCACAGTATCCCTTGGGGTCAGGCGGCTGAGCCACGCCTGCGATAATTAAGCCGCGATCGCACGCTCGGCACTCTTCCAGCATCTGTGGCAGCGCCACACCCACTGATGAAGCATCACCAAAGGCGGGACGATGGGCTATCCGGGGCGGCAAACCAGCAAAGAAAGTATCGACGTCAAACTCCTCTTCCAGCGCCTGAACATTGGGGTCAAGTAAAGGGGGCAGCGGGTCACGAAAGGGCAGGTTGAGATGGACGGCTCCGGGGACGGGGTGGTGCGATCGCTCCCAGGCATAAATCACCGTCTGCCGTAGATAGGCCAGCATCCTATCTTCTTTGGAAGGGACTGCGACTTCGGCGTACCAGTTGGGGTAGGTGCCATAGAGCTTTTGCTGATCAATGGTCTGTCCGGCATTGCTGTGGCGCAGCTCCGGCGGGCGATCGGCGGTCAGGATGAGCAAGGGTACCCGACTTTCCCTGGCCTCAATCACCGCCGGATAGTAGTTGGCTCCCGCTGTGCCCGAGGTACACACCAGAGCCACGGCTTGCCCCATCCGGCGGGCTTGACCAAGAGCAAAGAAAGCCGCCGATCGCTCATCTAGCACCGGGACGGCGTCTATGCCCACAGCCGCGGCAAAGGCGACGGTGAGGGGGGTGGAGCGAGATCCAGGGGAAATGACGACTGAGCGCAGCCCTAGTCGCCGCAAGGTTTCTACTAGAAGGCTGGTCCACAAAGTGTTGGTATTGCGAAAGTCCAGTGGCACTAGATCACCCGGCTGTAGAGCTTGGAGAGGCGATCCGCGTAGTTGTCGGCGCTGAAAAACTGCGATCGCCTCCGCCCTGCTTCAATCAACTGTTGCCGAAGATTGGCATCCTCCAACAGCCGCAGCAACTGGTCGCGAATGGCGTTGACATCGTAGGGATCGGCATAGAGGGCCGCATCACCGCAGATTTCCGGCAGGGAAGAGACGCTGGAGGTGAGCACCGGGCAGTCGAAGGTCATAGCCTCTAGCGGCGGTAAACCAAAGCCTTCATAGAGAGAGGGGAAAGCAAAACACAGCGCCCCTGAATAGAGGTAGCGCAAATCTTCGCTGGTGACATATTGCAGCAGCCGCACCCGCTTGCTGAGAGGATTTTGCTCTGCATCGTCCAGCACCTTGCCGATCTCATCCTCCCAGAGCCAGCCCCGCTTACCCACGATCACTAGCGGGATGTCGGTATCAATGCCAGCGTAGGCATCAATCAGGCGACCTACGTTTTTCTTCGGCTCGATCGCTCCCACAAACAGAATGTAGCGCTGATGAGTTAGCTGGAACTTTTTCAGATACTTGCCTACCGTTGCCGCACTCCGATCCGCCAAAGGCTTGAGGGCAACGGGTTGGTAAGTGACCTGGATCTTATCAGGATCGACATCAAACAGGCTAAGGATGTCCTGCTTTGAGTTCTCTGAGACGGTGGCGATCGCATCTGATTCCTTCAGGGTCTGCTGCACCAGCCGGTAAAACACCCGTTTATTGTCCAGCGTTGTGTAGGGCAGCCGCAGGGGAATCAGGTCGTGAATCGTGGTAATCTTCTTTGCCCCCTTCAGGGTCATGGGCAGGGGGTAGGTCGCATGAAACACGTCGATTTGCTTCTCCAGGGAAACGGACGTGTAAAGTTTGGCCAGCTTGAACATTGAGTTGGCGTTCTCATAGCAGTTGCGCAGGTTGAAAATCTGCACCGAATCGATGATACCCGCTAGGGAGCCAACAAAAGTGCCGGGAACGGGGTTTTTTAACACCACGCTGCTGGTACGAACGGGAGTGGCCTGATAGACCCGGCCTCCAGCAGTCATCGCCCCCCGTGCCAGTACCCGCCCCTTTCTAAAGATGTCAAAGCGATCTAGCAGGCTTGAGTCGGTCATCGTGTCAAAAAATAGAATTTCATCCAGTACGGGATTTTTGGTGCGCCCCACATCCCGACTGAAGAGAATGTCCGTATTGGCTCCCAGTTGCTGTAGTGCCCGTACCAGGCTAATGCCATAGGTTTTGATACCCGTGCCTTTGAGCAGCTCCAGGTTGTAGCCGTCTATGAGAATATTAGCTCCGGCAAGGGTCATGGTAGGTCTCCAAAGGTGTTCCAAAGGGGCGTCATGAGGGCTAGGGGCGATCGCCCATCGATATGTGCTGTTGCTGAGCAATAGGAGCACCAAACCGCCAAGAGGCGGGCATATACACCAGGCCCCGCTTTTCCTTTGACTTAGAGCTGTTCCGCTGCTCTGCTACGACTGAGATTGACACCAGATCCATGACTTTGATTGGTGCCGTATCCGCGTCATCCGTGGGCTGAATTAGCGTAACCGAAACGCGATAGCGCCCCTCTGATAAGGTCAGTTCGGGGATCACGCAGTCCACGTAGCCCGCGCGATCGCCCTGTTCATTCGCGGCGTGGTGGGGAGCGAGGAAAGACTCGAAGTGGGCGATACTAATCTCGTCGCCGACGGTGAGAAACTGGACCGTCACCTTCAGCCGGGTGGCATGGGCATCACAGAGGTAGTGGGTGCGGATGACCAAAGTTTCCAGCACTTGGAATTTTGCCTGGGGTGTTTCCGCCGCATTTAGCAGCTCTACGGCAGTGATTTCCAGGCTTTCATCCTCTAAGTCAGCCTCGTCCTCTGTGAGGATCTCGTCGGGGGACTGTTTCATCGTCATGGAGAGCTGCTTGCGCTTCTGCTTAGCGGAACGGCGATCGCGCTCCGTATAGCTGTCGGGCATGTCCTGATAGATTTCGCACACTTCCGAGGAGGTACCCAGGGCCTTCACCACCCCCTTGTGCAGCAGCAGCGCCCGGTTGCAGAGCCGCTCCACCTTGGGCACCAGGTGGGAGACAAAAACAATGGTGGCCCCAGAGTTGACGATTTCCTCCATGCGCTGGAAGCAGCGCTCCTTAAACTTCCAGTCCCCCGTGGCCAGCACCTCATCCAGCAGCAGCACATCTGGCGTGGTCAGGTTGGTGGCCACCGCAAAGCCCAGCCGCCCCTTCATGCCGGAGCTGTAGGTTTTTACGGGAGCGTCGATGAAGTCGCCAATCTCGGCAAATTCCAAAATGTCATTGATGCGCTTGTCCACGCTGCGGCGGGGAATGCCCAGAATCGCCGCATTGACGTAGATATTCTCGCGCCCCGTCAGCAGCGGCTGGAAGCCCGCTCCCAGGGTAATCAGCGCCCCGACTCTGCCGCGGATGGTGACGCGCCCGGTGGTGGGCTTGATCAGGCCCTGGAGAATTTTCAGCAGGGTGGTTTTGCCCGACCCGTTGACGCCAATGACGCCAAAGGATTCTCCCCGGCGCAGCTCGAAGTTAACGTCTTGTAGCGCCCAAAACTCCTGCCGCCGCAGCTCGGTAATGGGTTTGTGCTGCAGCAGCAGTTCCCCAGCCAGATCTTCCAGACCGTAGCGGAGCGATCGCTTCAGGTCCTTGCAGTATTTCTTTGAGACGCCTTCAACCCTGACCAAAATTTCGTCTGCCATTGCCGATAATCTCCTCCATAACCTAGCGCTCAACCAGTAAGGGCACCGCTATGCGATAGACAATCCAGCCGACCAGGAACCCCACCACCGTCAGCAGGGAGATGGCGGTAAACGTGAAGACGTTGCTCATCGTGCCCGTGGTGGTTAGCTCCAGCACCCCCAGCAGCAGGGGCGTCACCGGATTTAGCTCCACCAGCAGCGAATAGGGCCAGTCTTCAGGCGGTGGGTAGAGAATGGGCGTCAGGAAAAACCAGAAGCGGGTGAGGTAAGGCAGGGCGGAGGGAATGTCGGTATAGAGGCTGCCGATGGGGACGAGGAATAGGCCGAGGGCCATGCCGAAAAACATCAGCAGCAGCAGCGCCCCCAAAGCCGGAATCACGCCCCAGGTGATGGGCACCTGGAAGAAGGCAAACACCCCGGCCAGCACCAGAATCTGGATGCCCTGGTCGAACAAAAGCTCACCAATGGCGGCCAGCATCAGCCCCTCCACGGGTACCCGCACCGTGCGCAGCAGGGCCAGCCCTTCCTTCATGGCCCGCAGAGGCATATCGAGGCTGCGGGCAAAAATCTGCCAGAGAATGGTGGTGAACAGGACGTAGAGGGGATAAGGGATGGCAGTGTCCTCCACCTCAAAAACGCCGCTCTGCCGCAGCACGGTGGAGGTGAGGGCAATCAGAATCGGCGGGATAAATGCCCACAGCGGCCCCAGAAAGGACTGACGGTAGCGCATGCTGATTTTGCGGTAGAACAATTGCCAGGCCAGCTCCTTGGATGACCGCAAATCGGTCCAGATCTCACGGAACAGCTCCCCCGGTCGCCGCAATCGGCTCTCGTGGGTGTAGGTCACCACAGGCAGGGTTTCCTGCGTTTTTTGGTCTAGCTGCAACGGATTTCCTCCTCACCTCGGGAATCGCCGATACCCATACTCACTGCTTTTGATTCCTTGCCTCCTGCGGGGATTTGCCTGCCATTCCACAATCCATGAGACGTCGCACCTGCCCGTGAGATTTTACACGACCCTTAGACAAGATACTACTGTATTTGGCCCTTCCAGGACTGACGCGCTGCATGGGGCATCCGTGTCCTCCCTAAATCACGCTATTGATACTCCGTTGCCCCCGCTGACCCGTCTGTGCCACTCCGGCAACCTGACTGGGGGAATTGTGTCAAACGACGCTTCCAGGTAGGCTAGGCTCAATTCCATAGCCCTGCGGGCTTAAGGTTTGAGGGTGGAACTCCCGCATCGCGGGGGTTCCATACCTCTTGAATGTCCTAACGTAAAAGCGTAACGCTGTATGGGGGCTGAGGTGCAATGAGGGTGGCGATCGCCCATGAGTGGCTCGTAAAATATGCCGGTTCCGAACGGGTGGTGGAGCAGATGCTGGCCACCTACCCCCAGGCTGACCTGTTTAGCCTGGTGGATTTTCTGGCGGACGACCTGCGCCATTTCATTCACCACAAGCCCGTCACCACTTCGTTTATCCAGCATCTGCCCCTGGCGCAGCGGCATTTTCGCCAATACCTCATGCTCATGCCCCTGGCGGTGG
>JBHJGR010000040.1:0-2200 GCA_050331615.1 Elainellaceae cyanobacterium | reverse complement strand
GCTCTACTCACAACCGGGTAAAAAACCCACGGTTACAAACCCGGGGCACCCCCCCGCTGGGGCGTGCCCCCGGTTTTCTAACATGAATTTAATTGTGCCGACCTACTTAGCGTTTCTCACGCGAGTGGAGCACAGGAAGTGGGGACGCAGTACACCCCCACCTCCCAAATTGGGGGCTTACGCGGTTAGAAGTAGCGTTTCTCACGCTAGTAAATTAGGGCGATCGGGAAACCGTACCGGCTGGAGTCGGCATTCGCGGCGGTAGGGATTAGCAGTCGCGAAATCTGAGTGCTAAAGTCTACAGTGGAGAACTGTACAACTGAGAGATATGGCAAAGCTGGTTGTATTTGATGAAGAATCGCGGCAGGCCCTCGAACGGGGAGTTAACGCCATCGCCGATGCCGTCCGGATCACTCTAGGTCCTAAAGGACGGAACGTGCTGCTGGAAAAGCAGTTTGGCGCGCCAGAAATCGTCAATGACGGCATTACCGTCGCCAAGGAGATTGAGCTGGCCGATCCGCTAGAGAACACGGGGGCACAGCTCATTCGTGAGGTGGCATCCAAGACTAAAGACCTGGCAGGAGACGGCACGACAACGGCGACCGTGCTGGCCCAGGCCCTGATCCGGGAAGGGCTGAAAAACGTGGCGGCGGGCACCAATCCCGTGAGCCTGCGGCGGGGCATCGAGAAAACGGTGGCCAAGCTGGTGACTGAGATCGAAGGTCTGGCCAAGCCGGTGGAAGGGAACGCGATCGCCCAGGTCGCGACCGTATCGTCGGGCAACGACGAGGAAGTCGGGGCCATGATTGCGGAAGCGATGGATAAGGTCAGCAAAGACGGTGTTATCACTGTTGAGGAATCCCGCTCCCTCACCACCGAACTGGAGGTGGTGGAAGGGATGCAGTTTGACCGGGGCTACATCTCCCCCTACTTCGTCACCGATCAGGAGCGCATGGTGTGCGAGCTGGACGATGCCCGCATTCTGCTCTGCGACAAAAAAATCGGCAATATCCAGGAGCTGGTTTCCATCCTAGAGAAAATCGCTCGTGAGGGTCGTCCGCTGGTGATCATCGCTGAGGATATTGAAGGGGAAGCGCTGGCAACGCTGGTGGTCAACCGCCTGCGAGGCGTGCTCAATGCCGTTGCCGTTAAGGCTCCTGGCTTTGGTGAGCGGCGTAAAGCCATGCTGCAAGACATCGCCGTGCTCACGGGCGGGCAGCTCATCTCTGAGGAGATTGGCCTGAGCCTTGATACCGCTTCCCTCGATATGCTGGGGCGGGCACGGAAGGTGACCATTACCAAGGACACTACCACCCTTGTTTCTGAAACCGGCAATAAGTCTGACATCGACAAGCGCATCGCCCAGATCCGCATGGCGCTTGAAGAGACCGACTCGGAGTACGACCGGGAGAAGCTGCAGGAGCGGCTGGCGAAGCTGGCGGGCGGCGTGGCCGTTATCAAGGTCGGCGCGGCCACTGAAACCGAGCTGAAGGATCGCAAGCTGCGCATCGAAGATGCTTTGAACGCGACCCGGGCCGCAGTTGAGGAGGGCATTGTTCCCGGTGGCGGCACTACCCTGATTCAGCTTTCCAAGAAGGGCGATTTCCTCAAGCAGGGCCTGACCCCTGAGGAACAGATTGGCGCTGACATCGTCATCAAAGCCCTGGAAGCTCCCCTGCGGCAGATTGCCGACAACTCAGGGGTAGAGGGATCGGTGATTGTTGAAAAGGTGCGCGCGATGGAAGGCAACACCGGATACAACGCCATGACCAACAGCTTCGAGGACATGATTGCCGCTGGAGTCATCGACCCAGCCAAGGTGGTCCGCTCGGCCCTCCAGGACGCCGCCTCGGTGGCGGGCATGGTGCTGACGACTGAGGCGCTGGTGGTCGAGAAGCCTGAGCCCAAGCCTGCTGCTCCCGCCGATGGTGGCATGGGTGGCATGGGTGGCATGGGCGGTATGGGTGGCATGGGCGGCATGGGCATGCCGGGCATGGGCATGATGTAGGGCATGCTGCCCCCTGCCTGCTTACTGCGTCGGGCCAGGGCGTCGGATAGCTGGGCGATTCGCGTCCTGGTGCTATCGGCGTTCCTGGACCCGACGCAGCTTAATTGCCTTTATGGGAGTGTGCGCCCCCCCCCGGGGCCCACACACCCTAAAAAAACAAATTTTATTAAAAATTTTTAAAATAAATATTTT
>JBHJGR010000039.1:0-19496 GCA_050331615.1 Elainellaceae cyanobacterium | reverse complement strand
GGCAGTGCCCACCCTACTTGATGAATAATCCAGGCTCAGTAGAACTGCGTTGAAAAACGACGCTATGGACGCTGCGCAGCGTCCGTTACAGCCTCCCGTAATTCCCCAAGTGTCTACTGAGTCAGCCCATGCTCCAGGGCGTAGCGCACCAGCTCAGTGCGACTATTGGTGCCGGTTTTACTGAATAGACGACTGACGTACTTCTCTACATTGCGGACGCTGGTGTCTAGGCGGCGGGCGATTTCCTTATTCATGAGACCTTCGGCCACCAGTTCTAACACGCTCTTTTCTCGGGGAGTGAAGTCCAGGTTAATCGGGGGCGGAGTTTGGGCGATCGCCCCTCTCTGAGACAAAATGGCGCGAATTTCGGCAATCTGGCGGGCCATTTCGGCAATATCGGGCGTCTCTCCTTCACCGGAAGTGGCCTGTACGGCGGCCCGGCGCTCCAGCAGGTTTTGCACGATGGCCACCAGCTCATCCGGGTCAAAGGGTTTGGAGAGGTAGGCGTCACAGCCCGCGTTGTAGCCCTCGATGCGATCGCTGGTCATGCCCCGGGCCGTAAGAAACACCACCGGCATAGCCTGGAAGCGGGGATCTTTGCGCAACTGTTCGAGGAACTGATAGCCGTCCACCTGGGGCATCATGATGTCGCTAATTACCAGGTCGGGGGCGAACTGCTGGAGCAAATCCCACCCTTCCGTGGCATTGCTAGCGACCTGAACCGTAAAGCCGCTGTCTTCTAGGTAAGCCTGTACTGCCTCCCGCAGGCCAGGTTCATCGTCCACCAAGAGAATTTGTCCGTCCATCGTTGCGATCTCCCGCAATATCAATCAATTGGGTAGCGGCGATGGTTCGACTACCCGTCCATCCTTATTATCCTACGCCGGAATGCCGCCGACACCTCTCAAGAGGCGGGCATAGAGCGGTTCCCTGCCTATGGCGAACGGCCACCCATCAAGCTGGGCATAGCCTTACGGGCTAAGGTTTGAGTGTGGAACCCCGGCGTCGCGGGGGTTCCACACCTATTGAATGTCCTAACGCGAAAGCGTAACGCGACAGGAGTGAGAAAAGACCCAGGGAAGTTTATTGACCACATCTTCCATAAGTCAGATTAGACAATAGCTTTTGTAAAGTTTTTAGGGATCAGCTGGGTTCGGGGTAAAAAATTGTATAGGCGGAAACATTACAATTTTGTTAAGGGCGATCGCCACCTCTCCAAAAACCTGGATGGGCACAGCATTTCGGCAACACCGCTTCACCCCAATCAAAGCACAGCAGCGAGATGTTTTACCCCAAGCCTCCCGACCGCCCCTACGCCTCACCGTCGTTCTCCAATGCCAATCCATGAATGCATCACTCATCGACACACCTCGCTACTGCCTAATTGATGAATCACCTTGGCTCGAAGGTATTGACCCCATCTGCCAATACTGGATTGCGGTTAATGGACAGCCCAGCCTACTAACAGCCGTGCCGGGGGCGATCGCCTCATCCCTCGACGGATTTCAAGCCATCATCGAAACCTTCCGGGGGCTCCAGCCCGGCGAACGGCTGCTGCTAGAGCGCACCTTCGAACCCTGCGTTATTCGCTGTGTAGGTCCCGACTGCTACGCCATTGAAACCACCCTAGCGGGTGCGCCCGTTTGGCACCTTTTTGATCACGAAACCCTAGACATCCTCCTGCTGACCTGCCACCCAGATTGGGAGTGTTCGCCCCACGACATCAATCTCAGCCGGGCGGCGCTGCGGCGGTCCTGGACTCAGTCGATCCTGCAGCGCGAATAGTCGTTCGCCTGAATTGGTTCAAGCTTAACCAAATGCCTATGGCTATTTCCCCTCCAGGCTCCAGCTCAGATCCGGTAATCGTCTTCATTTGCGGTTCGGCCCTACGGGGACAGCCCGACCACGCTAATTTGCAGGAGGCAACTTTTCTCAGATCGGCTCAAACTGCTCCCCGGTATCGGCTTCATGCGGTGGGGAATGGCTGGCATCCTGGTATCTACCCAGTCGAGAGGGGCGGCATCTCTATTCCGGGAGAACTATACGAAATGACGGCAGAGCAGTACAAATATCTCGTCGCCAGTGAGCCGCCTCACCTGTATCCCGAAGCGGTAGAGCTGGCAGATGGGGGACGGGCGATCGCCTTCCTCTATCCCAAAGAACTCATCGACCAGCAGGGCTGGCCGGACATTTCCCACTACGGCGGCTGGGCGGCATATAAGGCGGCGCAGGGGAAAGGGTAAGACTGGATGGGTGGATGGGTGGATAGGGTTACAACCTCCCCTCCGCTAGATGATAATTCAGCAGACGCGGGCTAATGTGCAGATGTAGCAGTCAGAGAGACACATGAACCGCACTGAATTTATCAACAAAATTAAGGCAGGTTGCCCCCAGGTAGACTACCGGCAAATTGACGCCTACTTCTCCAATCAGCAGATTGACCTGACCGAGGAGAAGGCGGAAGAGTACATTCGCTTATTCAACCAGCACGCAGAAGAAGCCGCAGGTGCTCCCCAAAAGGGCGCTGCCGGACTAGACCAGTGGACGATGGCAGCGGGTTTGGGGACAGCCCACCCAACCAAAACAGGACGCGATCGCCCCAGCCTGTAGGGACGAAGCGCTTCGTAACAATCTTTGGATCTTTCCCTGAACGGGCTGGCGAAATGCGTCGTCCCTACGAAGAAACTCCCGACATTGCGGCGCTTTCTCGCCCCTGACGGGTACCCAGAGGCTTGAGCCGTACTTCGCTGTTTGGCCCCAGGGTAAGGCCCCGGCGCTGGGGCTGGACGGGCTGCCGATCCGCCAGCTCAAATTCGTGCTGGGAAAGGACGGTCGACAGAATAATCTTCATCTCGTACTGAGCCAGTGCTGCCCCCACACAGCGGCGCACGCCGCCGCCGAAGGGCAGGAATTCGTAGGGGGAATACTGCCGCTCCAGGAAGCGATCAGGGTTGAAGACGCGGTGGTTGGGGTACAGATCTTCCCGCTGATGCACTAGATAGATACAGCCCAGCAGCAGCATGCCTGGCTCCAGTTGATAGCCCATCAGCTCCATTGGCTGCTCTACCTGGCGCGGCAGAGTAAGCATGGCCACCGGGTTAATGCGCAGGGTTTCGTTGCAGACGGCTGTGAGGTACGGGAGCCGGAAGACGGCGTTCAGGTCGGAGAGATCTGTCTGGTCTAGTTCGGCCAGGAGGCGTTGCTTCACCTCAGGTTGAGAGTGCAGCCAGTAAAGTGCCCAGGTAAGGGCCGTGGCGGTGGTTTCGTGGCCTGCCACTAGCAGGGTCATCAGTTCGTCTCGCAGCTCCTGATCCGTAAGGCCGTTGCCAGATTCATCGTGGGCGGCCATCAGCAGGGAGAGAATGTCAGTGCGATTGGGATCGGGGGACTGGCGGCGATCGCCAATCTCCGCAAAGATTAAATCATCTGTCTCCTGGGCCAGTCGCTGGAGCCGGTGTCCTGGACTCCAAGGCCCCCAATCCTGCTGCAGCACTGGAAAAAAGGTGAAGACTGCCGTGCGCGGCTTCCCCAGAGCATCCAGCCGCAGTCGCAGCAGTTCCTCCAGCCGGTGGTAGCGATCGCCCTCATACAGCCCAAACACCGCCTGCAAGATCACCCGCATGGTCATCTGCTGCATAGCAGTACGCGCATCGATGTAAGGCTGGGCAACCCATTCCTCGATAACCGTTTGGGCGATGCGGTGAATAGTTTCCCCGTAAGCTTTGAGGCGATCGCCGTGGAAGGGCGGCATGATCAACTGTCGCCGCTGTCGATGGGCCTCACCGCTGATCAGAATGACGGAATTTTTCCCCAACAGCGGCTCCAGGATGGCACTGGCTTCCCCAGGTGCGGTAAACGTCCTGCCATTGTCCTGGGTGAGCATTACCTGGATGGCTTCCGGGTGGTTGACAAAGACGAGGGGCTGACCACCCCCCAGGGCGACCTTAGCTTGAAACAGATCCCCGTGCTGATGGAAGTTGGCCTCCAGGAAACCCGTTGGGTCTAGAATCCATCGGAGCATTTGGAGTGACGCGGGGGTGTTAGAAACAGGAACGGCTTGAGTCATGGGGGCAACTCCGGTAACGTTTCCACAGCGATATGTCGATTAGGTACTTATTGGGGGTGTGCTCCCGCTGGGGGCACATACCCCTGTAATTCATAGTGCTTGAGCACTTATGCTGGTGTCAGGGTTTTGGGAGGCTGAGGCTGGGAGCGGGTCTCACCGGAAACACAGGACGGAGCTGTCCCTACTTTGCATTTTAAAGTGATGATAGTCAATTCGGGGGGGCAAAACAGCCGCCCAGGGGGGAAGGTGCCCAAGCCGCGATTGACGTAAAGCAGATTTTCCCCTACCTGATGCAGACCCTGGGCCCACTCCCAGTGCTTCACAACTTTGTGGCAGTCTTCCCGCATGTAGGGCAGCCAGGGCCGCAGCTTTTTAGGGACATAGCGACGCACCTGCTGATACCAGGAGGGAAAGGGACCTAGACCTGGAATCACGATTTGACCACCGTGGGTGTGGCCCGAAAGCTGGAGGTCAACTCGCCACGCCTGCAGACGAACAGCACTATCGGGGTTGTGGGACAGCACAATACGGGGCAGATCCGGGTCAAGGGTATCGAGCACCAGGGCCGGAGTGAACTCCCGCGACCATAAATCGGCCAGTCCCACCAGGGGTAGACCTTCTCCAAACGGGTAGGCGATCGCATTCCACAGCACATGAATCCCCACCTGCTCAAACGACTGGGTAATCAGCCCCTGAGCACCGGGGGGGCAGATATCATGATTGCCCAAAATGGCGTAGGTTCCAGCACTGGTCTGCAAGTCCTGCAGGTGGCGGGCCAGCTCGGGAGCAGGAGTGGGGTCGTCGGTAACGTGGTCGCCAGTGACCACCACAATATCAGGCTCAAAACGGTTACTGGTGGCGATCGCCTCCCGCAGAAGCTGTTCTGAGAGCCGCAGCCCGTCGTAGTGCAAATCCGAAAGCTGAGCAATTTTGACTCCTTCCAGTCGGCTGGGTAGTCCAGCGATTTCAACCGTTAGGGTGTCTACACGCAATGCGCCTGAGAGAATTCGGTGCATAATGGTCGCCTCTGCCTCCAATGTCCAATGTCTCAGCTCACCGTTTATTCACTGCTATCCTACCCTCGATTTTGGCTGTCCTTCACAATCCCTCGTCTATCATATGGACAGTTTTCAGGGGCGATAGTAAGTAGAACTGCGTTGAAAAACGAAGGTTAGAAAATCGGGGGAGCGCCCCACCGGTTTTCTAACATGAATTTAATTGTGCCGACCTACTTATGGAGGCATTTTCAAGTGCTAAAATGCGATTTTTATGAAGGCTAGGCTGCTGGCAGGCGTGGCACTATTATCAGCGCTGCTGGTGTTTGTAGGGACAGGGGTACATGCCTTCCCCCAATCGCCCCATCCCCACCGCCAGCGGGTAGCCGACCTGGAAGCGCTCTGGCAGAGCCAGTATGCCGACTATTTTGGGCGCGATCGCACGCCTCCAGCCCTCAATGCCGACCAGATCGGCGCAAGGCTCGGGGGGCTGTCGCAGGAAACGGGGCAGGCGATCGCCCTCGTTTATGTTGCCCCTCAGCCCGACTACCTGGAGCTACTGCTGGTCTTGCCCGACCAGCCCATCGTGCGCGAAAGGGTGGAGACGGCTCCCCTCGACCGACTGTTAGAGACCGCCACCCAATTCCAGACCGCCGTTCATCGGCCATATTTCAACCAGGCTTCCCTGCCGCCAGCCCAGCAGCTTTACCAGTGGATCGTGGCTCCCCTGACCGCCTATCTCCAGGCCAAACGGGTGGACGTGCTGATCTTTTGTCCAGGACCGGGAATGCGATCGCTCCCCTGGGCAGCGCTGCACGACGGCAACCAGTTCTTGGTGGAAACCTACGCCGTTGGCGTGATCCCCGCCTTCAACCTGGTGAATCACACCGTCGGGTCAATCAAGGACACAAATATCCTGGCGATGGGTGCGTCGGAGTTTGACGAGTTGGTGGATTTGCCCGCCGTGCCCCTGGAGCTGTCAGCGGTGGCCGAAAATTTTCGCCAAGGCGAGCTATTTCTCAACCAGGGATTCACTCTAGAAAATCTGGAGCAGCAGCTCAGCAGTCAAGCCTTCGGTATTGTCCATCTAGCCACCCATGCCCAGTTTCAGCCGGGCACCCCGGCCGATTCCTACATTCAGCTCTGGCAGGACGATCGCCTCGATCTCTACCAGCTCCGTCAACTTGACTGGCGCGAACTGCCCGTCGAACTGCTGGTGCTGAGTGCCTGTGAGACCGCCTTGGGCGATCGCACTGCTGAGCTAGGCTTTGCCGGACTCTCCTATCAAGCTGGAGTCAAGTCCACCCTGGCCAGCCTTTGGCAGGTCAGCGACGTGGGTACCCTGGCCCTCATGACTGAGTTCTACGCTCAGTTAGCCGATCCAGCCGTCCAAACCAAGGCCGAAGCTCTGAGACAGGCCCAAATCGCCATGCTGCAGGGGGACGTTCGTATTGATGATGGCAGAATTCGCGGATCGGACAGTACGCTACCGTTGCCGGAGCAATTTGTTGGCCAAGTTGAAGGCAGCCTTGCCGCTCCTTACTACTGGTCTGCATTTACATTGGTGGGCAGCCCTTGGTAACGATGGGGCTAGCCAGCCCTGATTTTCTGCTCAAGCGGCTTCCAGCCAGTCGAATACGCGATCGAGCTGCTCTAGGGTGATCAGCCCATATTGCCAGAGGACGACGGGCAGCAGGTTAGGACGATGCTCATTATGTCGCAGGGCAACGGCGATCGCGTCTGACGAGATGGCCAAATCTTCCTGCAAAAACTTAATCAACCGTGCCTGCCTAGCTGCCCCCTCTGGTGTCATGGTGCTGTCCTGCTTCCTTATGCTGCGCTCTTATGCTTTTTGTAAAACTTGGTCAAAGAAATGTAAGACTTTGTAACTCTGTCTCATAATCTGTTACCCGCATTATAAGGGAAATCCCGGGTTTTGCGTGATCCCCGTTGCCAAAGATTGTCTCAAGCTTCTTGAGTTTTCTTAATAAATCTTCTCAATCAGCTTTCTTGATGGGCTCCTGCGATCGGTAGAACCATACAGCTTCAAATAGTTCCCGGGTATTATAGTGCAGGTGCACGTATCTATGGGCGATAGCGGGCATCACCAAAGCCCAGAATTGGGTAAAACACGAACGGCAGAAACAGCAGTCCAAGACCGTAGCCAGCTCCCTTGCCAAATTTGCCCGCAACATCGAAGGGAACCACAAAGAAAATTAGATTGACCAACGGAATGAACGCCAAAATTAGCCACCAGCCCGGTCTTCCCGCAACTTTCAGGATGACGTATGCGTTGTAAAAAGGAATTAGGATCGCCCAGCCCGGTTGCCCAGCTTTTTCAAAAACTTTCCAGGCACCAATGATAACAACAACGATGACAGCAAACTGTAGTAGCGAGATGATTGTATCCATGCCAATTACTCCTGATTTCGATGAGGCTTCTTGAGCAAACAAGTTACCAAGCGTGTACGCTCTACAGAGTTCCCTGGCAATAGACCAAGCTACCGGTCGGTTGATATTACTTAAGCTTTTTGAAAAAGCACTCAATTAAGTGCCTAAGTAGGTCGGCACAATTAAATTCACGTTAGAAAACCGGGTCTACTTATCCGAAAACTCGTGAGAGTCTTTCAAATCCCAAACCCCTTCTGGGGGGACGCACCCCACAATGGCTTTGTTTGTCTGTAGCTATCTCCTTGTGAGCTTTCCTCATTGTTTTGGACATGTTTTCGAAGATACTGCAAGGTTGGGGCCTTTGCAGATACTCGGGGAAACTACGGCAAGCTTCTAATTATCGACCACGGCAGCGGTTACGAAACCCGCTACGCCCACCTGCATGAGATTTACGTTCAGCCAGACGCGCTGATTGCTCAGGGAGATACCATCGGACTGTCGGGCAGTACCGGGAGAGTAACGGGGCCACACCTCCATTTTGAGGTGCGCCTCAACGACGTGGCGAAAGACCCGCTGGACTACTTCAAGTAAGGCTACAGTAGGTCGGCGTACTTGGGATCGGCCTGGAGATCCTTCAGCACCTTCTTGATTTCCTGGGTGCGGTGCTTGTTCACAATTAGCGTGGCCTTGCCGTCGCGGACAATCACCACATCCTCCAGGCCAATTGTGACAACTACCTCTGAATCGTCTGTGTTGTAGACGATCGCCCCGGCAGTGTCGCGTCCGACGTGCTGCCCCAAATCTACATTTGGCCCGTTGCCCCGGTGCAGCCGTTCAATTGCATTCCAGTCGCCCAGGTCATCCCAGCTAAAGGTGACGGGCAGAACGCAGGCCCGCTGGGTTTTCTCCATGAGGGCATAGTCGATGCTGAGCTTGGGCAGGGTGGGGTAGACCGAAGGGCCTTTCTCCTGAAGCGGGTTAAGAATTTCGGGCGCATGCTGCTGTACTTCCGCCAGGGCTACCCCAGCCTGAAAGATGAACATGCCGCTGTTCCAGCTAAAGCGCTGGCTGGCCAAGAAAGACTCGGCAGTGGCCTGATCGGGCTTTTCGGTGAAGCGGCTCACCCGGTAGCCCGTCAGCCCCTTAAAGTCGCCAATTGGGTCCCCCTGCTCGATGTAGCCGTAGCCAGTGGCGGCATAGGTAGGAGCGATGCCCAGGGTGGCGATCGCCTTTTCCTGGATAGCCAGGGCTTCGGCTGCATTCAGGGTCTGCTCAAACTTGTCCGGTTCCCCAATCCAGTGGTCGGCAGGGAAAAAGCCCACTACCTCGTCATCCCCATACTTGCGGGCGATTTCTAGGGTTGACCAAATCACGGCGGGGGCCGTATCGCGCCCTTCGGATTCCACTAGCAGATTGGACGCAGGCAAGTCAGGGAGCTGGTCGCGGACGCCCTGCTCCAGGTGGGCCGCCGTAATCACCCAGAGATTTTCCCAGCCGTTGGCGATCGGCAGCAGGCGATGGGCGGTGGCCTGAAGCAAACTTTGGCCACTGCCGTCTAAACACAGAAACTGCTTGGGGCGCTGCTTGCGGCTAACTGGCCAAAACCGCTCCCCTTTCCCACCCGCTAGGATAACTGGGATCATGGCTGACTCCATTGAGCATCGGCTATATCATATCTGTTTTGCCATGATTGACTGAAGCGGCGTCAACCCCTTCACTGGAAATTCAAGTAAGTAGCTAAGCATCATTATTTTCCTGGGGGTGCGCCCACAAAATCGCCCAGAATTCCAGAAGGGATAAGATTTGACCAATCCCATAAACCATGCGGGAGAAGCATTCAGAGCCTGAATAAAGTTAGGGTGAGAGAGTGAACTACGTCCCCCAAGACGATCAATGCCGTCATCCCGCTGACAAAATATTGGGCGTAGATGAGGAATAATTATAAACATGGTGTGAAGTGTCTGCAGGCACCGGGTCAGTGGTGTCCTTCAGATAGGCAGTTAGTGAGGTGTGAACGGAGTGAGCCATATTGAACCCGAGACGCAGCGGGCGTCATTCGAAGTTGCCGTGCCTGCTAATGGCGCGGAAAATCAGCCTGAAGGCGATCGCCACCCTTCCCGTCCCCAACAAAACGGTTTGATGCGGGGGATGCTGCTGGCGATTGCGTTTGGCACAACCGTCCTCTTATCGGCCACAATTGGAGCGATCGCCGCTCTGACCGTGCCCCTGTCCGAGGCATTTGTGCGCCATCCCGAAGATGCCTCCCTCTCGCTGCAGGAACTCTGGCGCAAGGGAGTACGCCATGAGGTGACGCGCCCGGTCAATATATTGGTGATGGGCATTGACGAAGTGCGGGCTGAGACCGACAGTGCCGATATCTTTGGTGGACGAAGCGACACGATGCTGCTGGTGCGGGTTGATCCCGACCAGCAAACTGCCAGCGTCATGTCGATTCCCCGTGACACCCAGGTTCGATTCCCGGGACGGCGGGAGGTCACTAAAATCAACCACGCCAACCTGATGGGCGGGCCGAAGCTAGCGGCGGAGGTGGTCAGCCGCAACCTTAATGGGGTTGAGGTCGATCGCTACGTTCGCTTCAGCACGGGGGCGTTTCGCGAACTGGTAGACCTGCTGGGCGGCGTGGAGGTGTATGTGCCCCAGCGGATGTTCTACGAAGACCACACCCAGAAACTTTACATCGACTTAGAGGAAGGGCGGCAAGTCCTTAACGGCGACGAAGCTGAGCAGTTTGCCCGCTTCCGGGCCGATGCCAATGGAGACATTGGTCGGGTACAGCGGCAGCAGCAGCTCATTCGGGCATTGCGCGATCGCCTCACCAGTCCGGCAGTGATTCCCCGCATCCCGCAAATGCTGCAGCTCATGCGCACCCACATTGACACCAATCTGACCCCCGAAGAGCTGCTGGCCCTGATCAATTTTGCCCTCGACGTTGACCAGCAAGACTTTCAGATGGTGATGCTGCCGGGGCGCTTCAGCCAGGCCAGGGAATACATCGCTAGCTACTGGGTCCTCAACCCCTTAGAAGTCGAGCAGGTTATGCGGGACTTTTTTGAGGTCGGCGCATACCATGAGGTGTCGCTCGATTCCCAATCCCTCAGCGACCTGCGAATTGCCGTACAAAACGCGACGGGTTATCCCCGGGTTGCGACTCAGGTGGCTCGCTATCTGCGGGACCAGGGCTTTGAGAACGTTTACGTCGTGGAGGATTGGCCCACCGCCCAGTTGGAGACCCAAATCATTGTACAGCGGGGGGATCTGCAGGGCGGTAGCCGAGTGGAGCACATCCTGGGACTGGGACGCGTCTTAGCCACCTCCACGGGAGACCTGCGGTCTGACCTGACGATTCGGATTGGGCAGGACTGGCGCGATCGCCCCGATATTTGAGCCCCGATATTTGAGCCACGATATTTGAGCCCCGATATTTCAGGTCGATGGGTAATGGGGTCGATGGGTGAATCGGAAAACAACCGCGACCAATTCCCTCAATTTATTTCAGGGACGCTGCAGCCCGGCTAAACTGAAGGGTAACGAAATACTTAGCTCAGAATAGAAGCGCTATGGCCGCCAACGTAGAAATCTATACCTGGAGTATGTGTCCCTTTTGTATCCGAGCAAAAGCACTCTTGGACAAGAAGGGAGTGGAGTATACCGAGTATGTCATCGATGGCGACGAGGACGCCCGTGACCAGATGGCAGAGCGGGCCAACGGTCGTCGTTCAGTGCCGCAAATTTTCATCAACGACCGTCACGTGGGCGGCTGCGATGATTTGTACGCCCTGGAGCGTCAGGGTGAGCTCAATGCCCTGTTATAGCCCCGCGGGCTAAGGTTTGAGTGTGGACCCCCCGCGACGCGGGGGTTCCACACCTCTTGAGCGTCCTAACACGAAAGCGTAATGCTATACAGTCCAGAGTTGGGAGATTGGGGTGAAAGTTGCATTTGTTATTGATCCAATCGCAAGGCTCGATCCCGGGCATGACACCAGCGTTGCCCTGATGGAGGCGGCCCAGGCGCTGGGGCATGAAGTCTGGATTACCGAAGCCAACCAGCTCGGCGTTGAAGACGGGGCAGCCTACGGTGTGCTCTCCCCCATCAAGCTGGTGCCGGTTCACCTAGAGGCGGGACGCTGGGTGGCGGATGATATCTGGTTTAAGGTGGGCGATCGCCAGCGCCAGCGGCTAGACAGCTTTGATGCGGCGTTCATGCGGGTCGATCCCCCGGTGAATACGGCCTACCTGTACGCCACCTTTATCCTCGACTATGTCAATCCGGCTAAAACCCTGGTGATCAACTCTCCCCACGGCCTCCGCCTCGCCAACGAGAAAATGTACGCCCTGCGGTTTACGGACGTGATTCCGGCAACAATGGTGGGGCAGACTAAGCAGGCCATCCGGGAGTTTGTGGAAAAGCACGGGGCCGCAGTGCTGAAGCCTCTGGGTGGCAAAGGCGGCGAGGGCATCTTTTTTGTGGAAGCGGGCGATCGCAACTTCAACTCCCTGATTGAGGTCAGCACCCAATACAACACCCTGCCCATCATGGTGCAGCAATACCTCCCTGCCGCCAAGGAGGGCGACAAGCGCATCGTCGTGCTCAACGGTGAACCCATTGGAGCGGTCAACCGCATTCCCACGGGGGGCGAGTTTCGCGGCAACATGGCCGTGGGCGGTCGGGTGGCGGCGGTGGAAATGACCGAACGCGATCGCCACATTTGCGCGACTCTCGCCCCCGCCCTCCGCCAGGATGGGCTGATGCTGGTGGGTCTAGACGTCATTGGCGGCTACCTCACGGAGGTCAACGTCACCAGCCCCACCGGCATTCGTGAGATCGACCGGCTCAGCAATGTCCGCCTCGCTGAACAGGTGATCCAGTGGGTTGAGCAGCAGCGACCTTCACATTTCTAAACGTTTCTAAAAACTGGTATCTGGCGCTACGTTTCCTTCAAACTAGGTTTAGTAGGTTCAGCAGATAGCCTGAATCGTCATGTGCTAAATAGGAGAGGGGCATGAATCAGTTGTGGCATCTTGACCAGGGGCGATCGCTAAACATCAATCGTCGCCGATTTCTTCAATATGGCGGACTCACCGTTGGGGCCGGGCTTGTCGCTGCCTGCACCCGAGAGAACCAACCCCCTGCTGGCGACCTAGATACGGTTACCTATGGCACCAACTGGTATGCCCAGGCGGAGCATGGAGGGTTCTATCAGGCGGTCGCTACCGGCATCTACGCCGAGCATGGCCTAGATGTTACGATCAAAATGGGCGGTCCCCAGGTCAACGGCACCCAGCTCCTTATGGGAGGCGCGGTGGATTTCTTTATGGGCTATACTTCGGATGCCATCAAGGCGATCGAAGCCGGAATTCCCAAGATCACGGTTGCCGCCATGTTCCAGAAGGACCCGCAGATCCTCACGGCTCATCCCGATACGGGCGTCGCCTCCTTGGAAGACCTGCGGGGGCGACCCATCTATGTCTCGTCTGCTGCCAACGTTACCTACTGGCCTTTCCTGGCGGCAAAGTACGGATTCACCGATGATCAAAAGCGTCCCTACAACTTCAATATGGGGCCGTTTTTGGCCAACAAAACTTCCGCCCAGCAGGGCTACCTCAGCTCCGAGCCGCTCAAGATCCGCCAGGAGGGGGGCTTTGAGCCGATCGTTTTCCTGCTGGCAGACTATGGCTATAATCCCTACTCGACGACGATTGAAGCGCGCACCGAGCTGGTTGAGCAAAACCCAGACCTGGTCCAGAGATTTGTGGATGCATCCATCAAGGGCTGGTACAGCTATCTGGAGGACCCTGAGCCGGGGAATGCTCTAATCAAAGAAGCCAACCCGGAGATGAGCGACGAGCAGCTAGCCTATGGCCTCAAAAAGATGCAGGAATATGGCCTGTTGACCTCCGGGGAGGCAGTGTCCAACGGCATTGGGGCGATGACGGACGATCGCTGGCGGTCTTTCTTCGAGACGATGGCGGCAGCCGGGATCTATCGCCCTGACACTGACTATACCCAGGCGTATACCCTGGAGTTTGTCAATAAGGGTGTGGATGCTTACACCGCATGAGTCAAACTGCGATCGCCCTCAACCACCTGGGCAAAACCTATGCTAACGGCACCGTTGCCCTCAAAGATCTGACCCTGACGATTCACCCTAAAGAGTTCGTCAGCCTGTTAGGACCATCTGGCTGCGGCAAGAGCACCGTGTTAAAGCTAATTGCCGGGCTAGCCACGCCAACCACTGGCACCATCCAGCGACTGCCCCAGCGCCGGTTGGCCTATGTATTCCAGGAAGCGTCCCTGATGCCGTGGGCCACTGTGGAAGATAATGTACGCTTGCCGCTGAAGCTGGCGGGTCTGGCAAAGCACCGGGCAACGGCGGCGGTGGCAGAGGCGATCGCCCTGGTTCATCTCCAGGGGTTTGAACGGAGCTATCCCCGAGAACTCTCGGGCGGCATGAAAATGCGGGTTTCCATTGCCCGAGCACTGGTAACCCAGCCAGATATTCTGCTGATGGACGAGCCGTTTGGTGCCCTGGACGAAATGACCCGTAGTCAGCTCAACTCTGACCTGCTGGACCTCTGGCAGGAGAAGCAGTGGACGGTAGTATTCGTCACTCACAACATTTACGAAGCGGTTTATCTTTCCAATCGAGTGGTGGTGATGGCGAGCCGTCCGGGACGGGTAGTGGCAGAAGTCAGCATTGGCGTCCCTTACCCCCGCCCCCCTGCCTTTCGCACCTCTTCGACCCTGAGCCAATACTGCCGTCAGGTGAGCGACTATCTCTATCAGGCTGGAGATGCGGCCCTGACCAACTCCTGATGATGGTTCGACAAGCTGATAATCTCTCCCAGCGAACCTTGCAGCATTGTTGCCAGTCGATATGCTGAAAAAAGACACTAGTCAAGGAGTAATCAACATGGCCGAGGCGAGCAACGTATTGGGCAGCGAGCTACAAATGTGCTGCACTTCCCCGATGACGGGCTACTACCGCAATGGGCGATGCGATACGGGGGCTGGAGACACCGGTGCCCACGTGGTTTGTGCCGAGATGACGGAAGAATTTCTTACGTTCACTAAGTCACGGGGCAATGACCTGAGCACCCCCATGCCGATGTACAACTTTCCGGGGCTGAAGCCGGGCGATCGCTGGTGCCTGTGTGCCTCTCGCTGGAAAGAGGCAATGGATGCGGGGGTAGCTCCACCGGTGGTGCTGGAGTCAACCCATGCATCGACTCTAGAGTATGTGTCGATTAATGAGTTAAAGCAGTACGCAATCGGCGACCAGGAATCGGCCAGGTAAGGCTTCAGATATCAAACGCGGGGCGCTGAGCGCCCCGCTGCGTAGCTTGAGACCCAGTTGAAGCTAATTTAGTAACCCGTGACGGTCACGATTAGGTAGGCGATCGCCGCACCCATCAGGCTACCCACCAAAAACCCCTGGGCATACTGCTGCCACCCTTCGCCAGTCGAAAGTTCGGCAGGGGGATTGGGGACTGCAGTTTGAATTTGGGTCGGCTTGGGTGGATTGCTGAGGCCGTATAAATAGAGTGCCGCGGTTAGAATCACCGTTAGCCCAGTCGCTGAGAGTAGCCCAACCAAATTGGCCATCGAAGTATCCCGCAGCGGTCCCAGCTTGGCGAACGGAAAGTACACGATTAGCCCGTGCATCAGACCCACTTCAAAGCCCCGACGGACGGGGGAGAGTCCCTCACGGTAGGCCGGTACGATACTAAGAAGCTTTTCAGTGAAACCTGACGCATTCACCGGCGTCGCTAAATTTCCATTCTCTGGTCGATCAACTGGCTGGATCACCGCTTGGCTGCGGGGAGGTCCCGAACTAGCGCCAGTGGGAATTACGTTTTTGCGAGAAGATGACATTACAACCTCTATGCTGTAGCAACACGACGACAAAATTTAAGTCAGACCAGACCTAAGTTAGACAAGGTCTAGGTCTGACGAGGTTTAGGCAAAAGATTGATGATTTGGAAAGCACTAAGCTTCTAGCTGGGGAGCCTGTGCAGGCTTAACGAAACCGAAGTAGGCCGCCGCCGTCCCCGTTAGCGCATTGAACCAAACATTGTTGCCGAAAATGGGCATATAGCCGAACAGAGTCCGAGACAGGGGCAGTATGCCCATGATGGCCAACAGCACATAAGACGCTGCAAAGAAGCGGTTGAAGATGCGCGCGCCCCCTAAACTGGTTGAGGCCGCAATTCCAAAAATACCTACGGATAAGTGCACTAGATTGTGCATTAAGTTAACGGGAAATAGCCCAAACAGGTATCCGAACCCCTGAGAATAAGTCGGACCGACGCTGGGCGAAATTTGAGACTCTAATCCAGAGGTGGGCAGAGTTGTCAGTGACGGCAAAAATCCAGCAATTCCCAAGCCCAGAAAAATAGTGCCTAGAACTAGAGCACAGTTGCGCTCGCTCATCATATGAAACCCTCGCTTAAGCTGCTTAACCTTACTTAAGCTGAGAATTTCATCGAGGTTATCTGTCGGAAGATACAATCGCTGCACATTACGATATCGCAATCGGCTACAGTAGCATCAGCAACGCCGCAACGGCTAAAGCGATCGCCAGCAGGGGACTTGCTTTTTTGTCGTCGGGCTCTTCACCGTGTTCCGACAAGTCGCGGCGGAAATCGCAGTTGAGGCATTGGTAAACGTCGGCTGAATGGAGCACAACCGTGCGCTTTCCACATTTGGGACACTCAATCGCACCGGGGGCAAAGGCTTGATTTGTGTTCATGGTAGAAATTTGAAAGATTTGGTGTTTTTAGAAGATGCAGTTCCATAGAACCGTATAGTAGAAGCGTATAATTCCTGGCCAAAGAATTAAATTTCGGCGTGCCAAAAGATAAATTGGCAGTCATTAGCTTAGTCAGACTAGCATCTAAATTCTTCAGTTAAGCAAATAGAAAGCCGCTCCCCGTGCACAAACTACTTCAAGTACCGTTCAAGTTCCTAACCTAAAAGGTTCTCTAATCGATTTGAAGTCCCTTGGGAATGATTGAGGTCAGATAGGCGACAGGAATAATCTGGTAAATTATCTACAGCTGTCTGCCATATTTTGTTAAACACCAAAAATTATTCTGTCCGTATTAAGTAGAACTGCATTGAAAAACGAGGTTAGAAAACCGGGGGAGCGCCTCACCGGGGCGCTCCCCCGGTTTTCTAAAATGAATTTAATTGTGCTGACCTACTTACTTACTACCAATCTTCAGGAGCTATTTCCGTGACATTGCCGCAGGAACACGCTGGTTTATCCCGTTCTGTTTCAAACGATATAGACCCTGCCAACTTAGTAGAATGTCAAGATTTCTTGATTTTGGATGGCGGGCAGTGTCAGGCGTTGTTCCCCGACCCGTTTATTCCTACGCTTAATCCCTACCGGCTTTATCGATTTCTCACCCATTTGGAGGATGTTCTCGCTCAGGAAACCGACGATGCCTTAAGGCTGCAGCAGATTATTCCCCTAGTGCGATCGCTACTCACCAGTTCCACCTGGCTCCAGATGGAGTATCAGCTCCCCTCTCCACAGACAGGATGGAGCGTTAAGATGCTCTACCGAGAACCAGAATTTCCTCTCACCGTGCAGATGGTGTCCTGGCTACCCGGCTACCGCTCGACAATTCATAACCACGCCACTTGGGGAGTAGTGGCCCTGATTAGCGGACAGGAGAAAAATACGTTCTGGCGGCGATCGCCCATCGCTGATCATCCAGATCGTATCGAACCTGTGGGCGAGCAGGTACTGGTTCCGGGCGACATCGTTGGCTTCATGCCGGGCGCAATCCACAGCGTCGAAGCCCTGGGCGACGAGCCGACCATTAGCTTCAACCTTTATGGCGTGACCGACTTTAGCCAACGGTTCGAGTTTGACTCCATTAATCATACAGCGAAAAGATTTTAGGCTTTCCGTGAATTTACGGATATCGCTATGAATTATTTGTGTCACTGTGATGCCCAGGTAAAAATTAGGTAAACTTCCGGATGAAAACTTTTGCGCCGGTAGAGTGAATAGGCACACTGATATCTGTAGAACTACATAGGCAGGCGCTGTCCCGGAGCCAATCTGGCTCGCCACTCCGTAGCTTCAACAGTGTGCTGTGAGCAGGTGATGCAGCGCATCTTCGTCGATTGCTGCCCATTTGCCGCGACAGGTTCAGGCGAAACTCACTGTAGGCATTCAAAGCGTTCTCAGCCGCTGTTCTTGGCTCATTCACTCCACTTTGGTAGGCAGAGGAAGGATTCCGATGATTACTGACACGAAGCAGAGGTTGCCGCGGCGCTTGAGCTGCTGGCAGGCTGACGAAACGGGCTTCACTTTAATTGAGCTACTGGTTGTCGTTCTCTTCATTTCGATACTATCTGCCCTAGCAGTTCCCTCCGTGCTCCAGTTTGCGAGCCGATCCAAAGAGTCGGAGGCGCGGACATACGTCAGCGCCATTAACCGGGGGCAGCAGTCCTATTACTTAGAAAATCAGCGGTTTGGCAATTTGACCGACCTAGAACTAGGGCTATCCGAATCAATCTACTATGATTACGACTCTGCGCCAGCCAGTTCAGCTCCCGACGCGCCTGCGCTAACCGTGGCAATCCCCCTAGGGGGTGCAATGCGAGGCTTTGCCGGTAAGGTCTGGCTGGGGTCGGCAGGAGACGGCAGCGTCACCTCTGTCAGCATGCTTTGCGTCGGCAGTCCAGGCACTCCGCCCGACCTTACCTCGGCTACTGAGTGTCCTTGAGGCCGCCGCCGCCATCCTACTGGGAAGCCTGCTTGAGGGGCAGATTCTGGTTAATCGCTTCGATTTCCCGCTCCTCCATTTCATTAACCTCACCGATATAGTGGCTGAGAATGCGGCTAAGGCGATCGTCGTAGAAGCGATGCAGGCTGTGGTTGGGGACAGCCGGAAAGCCCCGACGTTTTTTGTGCCGCCCACCGGCCCCCGGATCAAACCGATGGATGCCTTGAGCGATCGCCCAATCGATTGGGGTGTAGTAGCAGGCATTGAAGTGGAGGCAGTCGATTTCCTTCGATGAGCCCCAGTAGCGACCATAGAGCTGCCCACCCTTGGTCAGGCAAAACGACATGCCGATGGGCTTGTGGGCATTTGACTCCTCGTAGGCAGCGACAAAGACCACTCGATGACGATAGCTGCCGTGGAGCTGTTCAAAGAACCGACGGGTTAGATACTTGCTGCCCCACCAGCCAAACTTATCGCAGGTGTCGCTGTAGAAGGCATACATCTGAGAGAAAAGGGACTTGGGGATGTCATCCCCGGTGAGGACGGTCATCTGCAGGCCGGCCTTGGCGATCGCTTTCCGTTCGCGCTTGATGTTCCGCCGCTGGTTAGCGTTGAAGATACCGAGGTAGTCGTCAAAGGTTTGGAAACCCTCGTTTTGCCAGATGTAGCTGTGGTGCAGCCAGCTTACAAAGCCGAACTGCTCCATTAACCTGCGCCAGTCGGGGTCAACGTAGAGAAAGTTGCAGCCAGAAATCCGGTGGCGATCGCAAAAGTGGTCAATCGCTTGCACCATTAGCGCCGTCAGCGTGTATTCGTCCTCACCAGGGGCAATCAAAAACCGATACCCCTCCGCTGGTGTAAAGGGCGACATCCCCAGCAGTTTGGGGTAGTATTCAATACCCAAGCGGTAAGCTAGATCGGCCCATTGATGGTCAAAAACAAATTCACCGTAGCTGTGACCCTTGATATACAGCGGGGCGGCGGCGATCAGGGTGCGATCGCGCCACACGGTCAGGTGGCTGGGCTGCCAACCCGCCTGGGCCGTTGCGCTACCGGAAGACTCTAAGGTGTGGAGCCAGGCCCACTCAAAGAACGGAGTTTCCAGGGGTAATGCCAGGGCATCCCACTGGTCCTGCGGCACATCGGCCACACGATTAATCCAGGCGAGAGAATATTGGGGCTTTGGTTGATTTACCATCAGCATCTAAGAAGCTAAACAAAATTATATTCTTGGGGGTGTTGGGGCCGGGCGGGGGGGCGGCCGCCCCGAAAGAGTA
>JBHJGR010000038.1:0-32752 GCA_050331615.1 Elainellaceae cyanobacterium | reverse complement strand
AAATACTTATCAACGTATAAGTAGGTCGGCACAATTAAATTCATGTTAGAAAATCGGGGCGCTCCCCCGGTTTTCTAACATGAATTTAATTGTGCCGACCTACTTACACGTTGACAAGTATTTATTACTAAGCACTACATTGAAATTATGAAATTAGCTAAATTTAAATTTAAGGATTCCGAGCCGAGAACCCTTCCACAAATAAGGGAGCATTATTTATTGGAAAAGAGACTCGCTAAACAACTTAAGCAATCGAGTGGAGAGGAAAGACTTAATCAGAGGCTATACGCTACGTTATGTGACGAGTTATTTCGAGAGATACTCCATCACTCTCAATTGAGCCGTCCATCTAATACAAAAACAGAATATTTGATTAGTCAAAGAGTCAGTTTTTTGACTAATGTTTTTCAAGAAGATACAACTTTTCTGGAAATTGGTTGTGGAAATGGCCATCTCACATCAAAGGTTGCAGAAAAAGTTAAAAAGGTTTACGCAATTGATGTTTCTGAGGAACTTGTGCAAGCATTAGTATTACCAAATAATGTTGAGTTAATCATCTCTGATGGGATCCATATTCCCGTACCAGAATCAAGTGTTGATGTTGCCTACAGCCACCAGTTAATAGAGCATCTGCATCCTGATGATGCTGTAGAGCAGCTACTAGCCATACACAGAGCGCTTAAACCTGGAGGAGTTTATGTTTGTGTTACCCCTAATCGTCTCTGTGGTCCTCATGATGTTTCAAAGTATTTCGATAATATAGCAACTGGGTTTCATTTAAGAGAATATTCAGTTAGTGAACTTTTCAAACTTTTTAGACAGTCTGGTTTCTCCAAGATCAGTCTTTATAAAATTTATAGAAAGTCTCGAATCTTTCAACTACCAATGACACCAGAAATAGGGCATTTGTTTAAATCAAGCGAGCAAGTTCTGGAGCAATTGCCGGTTCAACTTCGTCGACAATTGGCAAATTCACCGCTCTTTTTTAGAAGCATCACAATGGTAGGGGTGAAATGAGTAGATTACCAAATGAACAAGAGATAAACGCGATTCCTAATAAAATAGCTTCTTTACACAAACTGACTAAGAACGTTAAAACTAAGAGTACCGCTGAAAATTTGTCAAATAGTGATCGCCCGCTCATGCTTTTTGACTTATCGGTACGAGGACACCACCCAGCGTATATCCAACATCTGATCGAGTATTTCGTCGCAGAGTCTCTATCAGGATATTTGGTGGTAGTTGTCTCTCCGCGCTTCTTTGAAGAACATCATGAAGTGATTGACTTATCTCAGCGCCACGCCCCGGACCAGATAAAATTTCAAGCTATCTCTTGGGCTGAGGAAAAGATGCTAGGTCAGCGAAAGACTGCTAAACAGCGGCTGAAGCGTTCAGCGCAGGAATGGCGGTTGCTGTTGAAGTATGCGAAAGCCCTAAACGCGAAACACTGCCTCGCCCTTTATTTCGATACCTGCTTGAGGCCACTAGCGGTTAGTAAACCATTACCTTGTTCAATATCTGGCATTTACTTTAGACCGACGTTTCACTATCCGATGTTTGCCCAATACCAACCTTCTTACAAAGACCGCTTTCGCCATTGGTGGGAGCAAATGCTATTAGTATTGATGGGGCAACGGTCGCATCTACACATGGTTTTTTCTCTAGATCCTTTTGCTGTTCCTCAGCTCAATCGCTTGTTGGGACAGAGCAAAGCGGTACACTTACCAGATCCCGTAGCTCTAGATAGAGCACCACTAGACCGAGTACAGCAACTCAGAGCAGAGCTAGAAGTTGATTCCGGACGCACCGTAGCACTCATCTTTGGAGCACTGACTCGGAGAAAAGGCGTACCGAAATTATTAGAGGCGATCGCCCAACTATCGCCTAACGAGGCCCAAAAGCTCTGCCTGCTATTAATCGGAGAATCAAATATTTCAGAGGACTTAGACAATCAGATCACTGGCATTATGCAGCGGTTGCCTGCCCAAATTATATGTCGTTACGAGTTCGTTCCTGAAGCGGATGTCTCCGCCTATTTTCAGCTAGCGGATATCGTTCTCGCTCCATATCAGCAACATGTTGGCATGAGTGGTATCTTGTTACAAGCAGCAGCAGCAGGAAAACCTGTTTTAAGTTCTAATTATGGCTTGATGGGAGAATTGGTTACTCGTTATCAGTTAGGTTTAACCGTTGACTCTACCAAGCCAGAGGCAATTGCTCAAGGTCTAAAGCAATGTCTAGATCAGCCTACTAACTCCTTGGGTAATCTGTCCCAGATGCAGAATTTTGCCCAACAAAATTCTGCAAGGTGGTTTGCTCAGACTATTTTTCAATCAATTCTACCTATAGCTCATTACTCTTGAAAACAGACAAAACTCCTTTATGTTAGTTGTTCTTCCTTTTCTTACTCTTGCTCTTCTAATTAAGTTTTGGCAACAGCGATATCAAAACTGGCGCGGCGCGGTGCTACTAGCATCTCTAAGTTGGGGGGTAATTCTTACGCTGATTACCGAGACAACAAGCGTCCTCCGACTACTTAGTTTCCCCGGATTGCTTGTGGCCTGGCTTATCGCCTCTGGGATTCTTGTAGTAGTCACTCGAGGGCAGTTGCCTAAGTCTGACGCATCGACTCTAGAAGATAAGGATAAACCGAATTCCTACCTTATCCTCTTACTCGCTGGGGTTGTTCTTATTGTATTAGGTGTTGGATTAATTGCTGTAGTCGCACCTCCTAATAACTTCGACTCAATGACTTATCATATGGGAAGAGTCGTTCATTGGATTCAAGATCGCAGTGTTGCGCACTACCCAACGAATATCATTCGTCAAATTTATCCCGGCCCGTGGTCTAGCTTTGCAATTACCAATTTGCAGATCTTGAGTGGAGGGGATCGATTCGCTAACCTTATCCAATGGATGAGTATGGTTGGCAGCTTAATCGGTGTATCTCTGATCGCACAGCAGCTAGGTGCGGGAGCTAGAGGCCAAGTCTTTGCAGTAGTAACTTGTGCCACTATTCCAATGGGAATTCTACAAGGATCAAGCACCCAAAATGACTTTGTAGTTTCATTTTGGCTAGTCTGTTTAGCATACTGCGTCTTACAGGCGATTCAGTCAAAATTTGAGAATCATTACTGGATATTGGCAGCAGGAGCAAGCTTAGGACTTGCGATCCTGACTAAAGGCACTGCATATTTGTATGCGTTTCCGTTTTGCTTGTGGCTCGTTTTCTCGGGTTTTCGACGGTTACAGTTTAAGCTGTTGAAGCCGATGGTAGGCTTCGGGGCGATCGCTCTAGCGCTTAACATCAGTCACTATTTCCGTAATTGGTACGTATTTGGTTCTTTTATCGGGGAATCTGGACAGGGATTGGAAGTTTTCAGTTTAAATATCTTTCTTTCCAATATTTTACGTAATATCGCACTTCATCTCAGTACCCCAGTTCGGTCAATTAATCTCATCACTATTGGAGCCGTTGAGAATCTTCATGCTTTGTTAGGAGTCGACGCGAGCGATCCGCGAACGACTTCTCCACCTGGACAAAGTTTCGATATTCATGGTTTGATTAATCATGAAGATTTAGCAGGTAATCCTCTACACCTGTTTTTGTTCGTAGCTGTAACCATTGCCTTCTTTCTCATAAAGCAACCCTTTAAGCGCCGACAGCGATATTTTCTCGCTACTTACTGGCTTGTAGTTGTAGCTGGCTTTTTGCTGTTTTGTGCGCTGATCGTTTGGTCTCCTTGGCGCAGTCGTCTTCATCTTCCCATATTTGTATTAGCTGCTCCATTTATTGGCAGCGTGTTGGCTGAAATCATCGGTCGTCGTTTCACCAACATAATAGTGGCTGGCCTTTTATGTATCTCATTCATTTGGGTTGGCTTCAATGAAACTCGTCCACTCATTCTCAACAGCCAAGTTGTAGAAACGCAGCAGGTGCAGAACATATTTAATCAAAGCCGCATTGATCAATACTTTGCCGCTAGACCTGATTTGAAGAACTCATATATCGAGGCTGCTCGCTTTATCGAGGCTCAAGGTTGTTCCAGCATTGGATTGAACTTTGGGGGAAACACCTGGGAATATCCGTTCTGGGTGCTACTTAATAGTCATGCTAAACCCTCATTGCAGATCAAACATGTGGGTGTCAATAATGCTTCAAGTGCCCAAACGCAGATGCCTGCATATCGTAACTTTATTCCTTGTGCCGTTGTAGCGCACGAGGTAGAAGCTACTGAGCAGGAAGAGATTGTCGCCTTTCAGGATACTTACAGACGTCAGTGGCACGAGGGAGGTTTAAGTATTTTTCTGAATCAGACAATTTCTATTCAAAATAAGTAGATAGCCATAAGTAAACGACGCTATGGTGGGGTGTGCACCCCACTAGCTTTATTTATGGCCATGTACTCAATCCTGTCTAGGTCAGTTTTTGTAACACCACAACTATTGAATATGACAAACCTAAAAGGTCTCGAATTATTGGCGTCTTTCCTCAAGCCGAGTCACCAGGTCAATCTCTCTGGAGAAATTGCAATCGATACTATTCAGACGCGCACACCTGAATTATCAGCCAACCAGTATTACTTTGGTAATTCCCAATGGGCTAAGGGGTATTTTGAGACCTGTCATCGTTTAGATGTGTTCAAGGAGCGGTGGCTCGCAGCAACAGGTTGCTGGGATAACAAAATTGTTGTGGATATCGGCTGTGGTCCGGGAAATGTGTACGCCACTGTAGGCGGACATCCAAAGCTTTTAATTGGTGTGGATGTAGCAGAGGCTTCCCTGAGTATGGCACAGGAAATTGGGTACATCCCCTTACAAGCTGATGCTCATAACCTCCCATTGATTTCCGAATTTGCGGATATTGTAGTACTGAATGCAACCCTTCACCATTGTACTGATATGGCTCAAGTACTAGCTGAGTCCTCACGACTCGTACGACCCGGCGGGCTGCTCGTAGTCGATCATGACCCTCAACGCTATGCCTGGAATTACCGAGGAATAGGAATGCTATTCTATCGCCTGCGCCATTTGATTTATCATTACTGTTTACCTAACTTAGATATGCCAAAAGAGGAACGCATCCATGCGTTAGCAACGGAAGCTCACCATCAACCTGGTGATGGAGTAACAGAAGAACTATTTCTACAGGTTCTCCTTCCCCGTGGCTTTAGCCTCAACTTCTATCCTCACAACCACACAGTGGGAGCAGAAGCTCTGGTCGGCGATATAGGCAAACCTCCGCATTGGCGTTATTGGCTAGGACAACGTTTATCTGGATTAGATCCAAACTTACCCGAAGCAGCCTTATCCTTAATGTGCATTGCGAAGCGCAATAAGTGCTCTACTGAGACTATGTTCAATACAATTTAGGAGTTTAACTCCAGCCTGCCAAAGTTCAGAAACCTTACAATTATCTAAAAGTATTTCCCCATAAGAGTCTACCTTTTTCTACAAATCTACCATTAGATTAACCAACAGGGTGGTCGACGATATTGGTTATATCAAAAAAAATGAGGTCGAAATCCTAATACTCTCCGACCTCATTACACATCTGTATTAGCGCAAGATTCTGATGATTATTGTCAGTTTACTATTTGCCATTCAAATATCACTTTTAGTAAGTAGGTGGTCATAAGTAAACGTATCTATAGCGGGGTGCGCACCCCGCTGACTTTTATTTATGGCTATGTAATTAATTAGGACTTACGCAATTTGATGATAGTCATTGTTAGCATCCGTTGCTCAGCATACCACGTCTTCATTCCTCCAATAAATTACGGCAGATATTTTCTCTTCTTCTAACACTCATAGGATCGTTTTTGTCTTGATTTCTGCATTACCTTGACGTAAATTGGGGCTGAAATAGATCCTCTCTGGCGAAGGAAATAATACTTCCAGCTCCACGTTTAAATTTTTGGCCTCATTTCACTGTATATATCCTTAATATATTCAAGATCTTACATAGAATAAGGCAGCCCTGGGATTTTGATTTATGAAATCTTTAAGGATATGTAAAACTTCTGGGATGTAAAAATTGTTAGCCTTGTGCTTCTATTCAGGAGTTCCTTAAGATTGCTGTTAGAGTATCAAAGTGGCAGATTTACGTTTTGAACGATTCAACTCATGATTCGCAAATCGGTCAATCGCCGTCTATCCAAAGGTTTGTGCGTGAGAGCATACTTATCCTGCTTATTTCAGTGCCGCTATATAGCGTAGCCCATTAAAAGCCAAATTCTCCATAGCCGTCATTGATCATTATAGGAATTCAGTAAATATATGAGTAACCCATTTGACATTGCCAATATCCCTGTCGCTATCCTCTGTGGCGGCAAGGGAACTCGACTAAAGGAAGAAACAGAATTTCGCCCGAAGCCAATGGTAATGGTAGGCGATCGCCCCATGATCTGGCATATCATGAAAACCTATGCTCACTACGGGTTTCAGAACTTCATGCTGTGCCTGGGCTACAAAGGGCAAATGATTCGTGAATACTTCTTTAACTATGACTGGAACCACAATGATGTAATGATCGAGCTGGGCGACAAAAAAGTTACCAAGCTCAACAATGGTCACGAAGAGAACTGGAAGATCTGGTTGGTTGACACAGGGCAAGAAACCATGACCGGAGGGCGGTTGAAGCGGCTTGCTAGCTATATCGATAAGATGGGTAGCGATATCTTGTTGGGAACCTACGGTGATGGAGTTTGTAATGTTGATATTGCCAAGCTGCTGGATTATCACTACAGCCACGGCAAGCTGGCAACCATGACTACAGTTCGTCCCGCGTCTCGATTCGGTGAACTGGTAATTGAAGACAATCTTGTTACCTATTTCCAAGAGAAGCCTCAAACCAGTACAGGCTGGATCAATGGTGGCTACTTTGTCCTACATCGAAAAGTCCTTGATCTGATCCAGGGAGATGCGACTGTTTTTGAAGCGGAGCCACTCAAAACTCTGGCAGCACTTGGGGAACTGGCAGTGTACAAGCATGATGGGTTCTGGCAATGCATGGACACCTATCGGGAACTCGAACTGCTCAACAAACTACACAATAGCGGCAAAGCTCCCTGGCAGGTATGGTAATGACATCTTTTTGGCATCAGAAACGGGTTCTTGTAACGGGGCATACTGGCTTCAAGGGTTCCTGGCTCTCTTTATGGCTATTGCATCTGGGTGCAACCGTGACCGGGTTGAGCCTGGAACCCGAAACCCAGCCTGCTCTATTTTCTCAGCTTGAGCTGGCTCAGGATCTCGACCATCACATTGGAGATATTCGAGATGCTGAATTACTCCAAAGGTTAGTTGAGCAAACCAAGCCCGATGTTGTTCTACATCTGGCGGCTCAACCGCTCGTCCGGCGTTCCTATGTCCAGGCTGTGGGCACCTGGGAAACAAACGTGATGGGAACCATCAATATTCTCGAAGCCCTGAAGCACTGCACCCATCCCTGTGCGGCAGTGTTTATCACCACCGACAAGTGCTACGAGAACCGAGAGTGGGTATACGGCTATCGAGAGAGCGATCCCCTTGGTGGGCATGATCCTTACAGTTCCAGCAAAGCGGCAGCAGAGTTGGCGATCGCCTCCTGGCGCAAATCCTTCTTCGAGAAACCCCACGGCTGTGTGGCGATCGCCAGTGCCCGTGCCGGGAATGTCATTGGCGGCGGCGACTGGGCAGAGGATCGGATTGTGCCGGATGCAATGCGATCTTTGTCGAAAAATCAGCCGATTCCCGTTCGTAATCCCAGAGCAACTCGCCCCTGGCAGCATGTCCTGGAACCCCTGGGTGGCTACCTCCTGCTGGCAGAGTCCCTGTATCAGCAATTGATTGAAGACAATCTTCAGCAGCGCCAACAACTCCAGAGCGCTTTCAACTTCGGTCCTGCACTGTCTTCTAACCAGCCAGTTAAAGCCCTGGTTGAAGAGATCCTGATGCACTGGTCAGGGCAATGGTTAGATCAATCTAACCCGGATGCCGTTCACGAAGCCAATTTGCTCAATCTCGTTACTGATAAAGCCTTCCATCTCCTGGGCTGGCAACCTGCCTGGAATTTTGAACGGACTATTCAAGAAACAGTTCAGTGGTATCGTCAAGCCCATGAACTGTCCAGCACGGATACAGAAGCCCTGCGACAACTCACGCTATCTCAAATCCAGCAATACGAAGGCGATCGCCGCACCAGTCAGGCTATCCTGACTGTCAGTGCTTGACGCTTCAACCTATTGATCTACCGAGAGAAACCACCTATGACTCAATCTATTCCCCGTCCCGCAGATCTTCAAAGCCGCAACCCTGAGCAGGAACTGCGTGCTGAAGTTGCAAAAGCGGTAGAGAAATACTACGCCTACAAGTTCAAACAACGCGAATTTGTCCCCGGACGAACCTACGTTTCGGTTTCAGGCAAAGTCTTTGATGAACAAGAACTCTTGAATCTGGTTGATTCATCCTTAGATTTCTGGCTCACGACGGGTCGCTATGCCGCAGAATTTGAACGACGATTTGCTGAGTGGATGGGAGTTAAACACTGTCTGCTGGTGAACTCCGGGTCTTCCGCAAATCTGGTTGCCCTCTCTGCCCTGACCTCCCCCAAGCTGGGAGACAAGCGCCTAAAACCCGGTGATGAGGTCATTACCGTTGCCGCAGGCTTCCCTACCACCGTCAACCCAATTTTTCAAAATCAACTGGTTCCAGTATTTCTGGATGTCCAGGTGGGCACCTACGATATTGATGTGAATCAACTGGAGGCAGCCCTCTCTCCCAAAACTCGCGCCATTATGGTTGCCCATACCCTGGGTAATCCCTTCAACATTGCTGCGGTCATGGAGTTTGCCCAGGCGCATGACCTGTGGGTGATTGAAGACAACTGCGATGCGGTTGGTAGTCTCTATCAAGGTCAAAAAACAGGCACGTTTGGACATCTCTCGACGGTTAGCTTCTACCCTGCCCACCACATGACGATGGGCGAAGGCGGCGCAGTGCTGACCAATGATACTCGCCTGAAAAAGTTAGTGGAGTCCTTCCGCGACTGGGGACGGGATTGCTGGTGTGCGCCAGGAGTAGACAATACCTGTAACAAGCGCTTTGGCTGGCAACTCGGCACGCTTCCCTTTGGATACGACCACAAGTATACCTACTCCCATGTCGGCTACAACTTGAAGATGACTGACATGCAGGCTGCGGTCGGTTGCGCCCAATTGGAGAAGCTCCCCGATTTTGTTGCCAAGCGTCGCCAGAACTTTGACTATCTGCACCAAAATCTCCAGGATTTGCAGGATGTCCTGACTCTGCCAGAAGCGACCCCAGACTCTGAACCCAGTTGGTTTGGTTTCTTGATCTCTGTCAAAGAAGATGCACCCTTCTCTCGAACTGCGCTAGTTCAGCACCTTGAGGAAAAGCGCATCGGTACTCGTCTCTTGTTTGGTGGTAACTTAATCCGCCAACCCCTCTATGAGGGACTCAACTATCGGGTGATTGGCGAACTGCCCAACACCGATCGCGTTATGCAGAGCGCCTTCTGGATTGGCTTGTTCCCTGGCTTGACAGAGGAAATGTTGAACTACACCGTTTCTGTGATTCGAGAATTCTGTCGTAACACGGCGCAATAAATGGAAATTCAGAAGACTCCGATTCCAGGGTGCTACGAAATTCACCCCAAGATCTTTCGAGATGATCGGGGGAGTTTCGTTAAAACCTTTCATCAAGAGGTGTTTACTAGCCACGGTCTGAATACCACATTTGCCGAAGAGTACTATTCTGTTTCCCACAAGAATGTTCTCCGGGGAATGCACTTCCAATTGCCGCCAATGGATCATACCAAACTGGTCTACTGCGTTTTGGGTAAAGTACTGGATGTGGTAGTGGATTTGCGAGTTGGCTCGCCCACCTATGGCAAGTGCCAGCAATTTGAACTGAGCGCCGATAAGGCAAACCTGGTTTACATTCCGCCCGGTCTGGCGCATGGATTTTATGTCACCAGTGAGATCGCCATCATGATGTACAAGGTCTCTACTGTCTATGCGCCCGATCTGGATGCGGGCATTCGCTGGGATTCGATCGCCTTCTCCTGGTCTAACGAGAATCCTATCATTTCTCAACGAGACCAGAATTTCCAGTCTTTCGCAGAATTCAACAGCCCCTTTCAGTACAGTCCAGACGAAAACGACCATGAATAGCACTCCGACCCGAACGGTTTTGATCTCTGGAGCCAATGGTTATTTTGGCGGAATTGCCTGCCAGTACTTTGAGTCAAGAGGCTGGACTGTGCTGAAGGCAACCCGCCAACCCGATGCCGATGTTTTTCTGGATCTCGATCGCCCCGATGACTTTGCTAAGCAAACCGTTGATGGGGCGATCGATCTATTTGTTCATGCAGCGGCTGCCCATGAGGTGACCTGTCGGGAACAGCCCTACCGAAGTGTGATCCAGAACGTCGTCGGAACTAAAGCAGCCCTTGACTTCTGTGTTGCCAACCAAATTCCTAAATTTGTTTATCTCTCGACATTTCATGTCTTTGGCAATCCTCAGGGAATCATCGACGAGCAAACCCAGCCATTTCCTGCTAATGACTATGGGTTGAGCCATCTCCAGGCAGAAGAGTATGTCCAGATGTACACGCGCCAACAGTCCATTCAGGGACTGGTTGTGCGCCCCAGCAACTTCTTTGGAGTGCCTGCTGATGTCAGAACCTGCAAGCGCTGGACGCTGACTCCCCTTGCTTTTTGCAAAGAGGCGATTGAGAATCGTAAGATTGTACTGAGAACCCCAGGATTTCAGCAGAGAAACTTTGTCTCGGTGCTGGATATTTGTGGGGCGATCGATGCTGCCATTCATCACTCCACCAGTCCCGCATTACTTCACATTGCGGGACCGGAGACCATCAGCATTCGAGATCTGGCAAAACTTGTCCAACGGGTTGTTTTAGAGACGCTGGGAATTGAGGTTGAGCTATCTATTCCAGATGGAACACCGATGGATAGTGCTTTCATATATACCAGCCAATCTCTCGACACGCTGTATCAGCCCACTCAAATCCTTGGGCCGTTTATTGCCAATTTCTGTAAAGTGCTTAATACAGTTCTGAAACCCGTTTAGGAACTTAACCTACCATTTCTTACTACAGGAAACTTACCTTTTTAATCTATCTTTCCAGCAAACTATTCATCAAAATAAGCTAACCCGAGTCGGGATTGATCTCTAGGAATAAAATCAAAGTATCCAGAGTATTTAGGAACTTTATCATTATGCTGCCAAAGACAGTTAAGAAGGGGACCGAGAATTTTTCCAACCTGATCAAACCCTGGTTTAGACCTGTTTACAGTCACTTACTTTTAGAGCCGGCTGTTAAATTTTTTCTAAATCCAAAAACTGTTGCTAAAGAGTACGGAGAAAATTATCCTAAACTACGTCCTTTCCCCATTGAAGAGATTTCAACTCCTGAAGTAGAATCCATGCCGCCATTTGACGCCCCCTTTAAGTATTTGGAAGGCAGAAAATTTGTCTCTCATGATATCTTTACAACGGTTCTTGAAGGGGTATTTTTTGAACCTGGAAATGGTGTTGTTCTCTCCAAGCGACGTAATATTATTGCTGAATCTCTGTACCCCAATATGGATACCATTACGATCGCAGGCGCACTGTTGAATCGTAATTTTATCCTTAGAAAAGCCTTTGAAAAACCTGTTGAAGTAATTTCAGGATATTCCAGTATATACCAGGGGTTACCCAACGGGTACTATCACAAGCTGATCGATCTTGTCCCCCGCTGTTATCTATTGAATCAACCTGAATATGCAGAATTAGAATCTATCAAGCTTCTATATGCGGAGCCTCTATCCGAGGCAGAAAAGCTGATTGTTCCAAAGCTCGTTCCATCCAATGCTCAATTAACCTGTCTACAGCCGGGTCAACTTTATTATCTTGAAAAACTGATTTTACCGACCTATCTGACCCGGTTTGGTTCTGGCTATCTGCCTGCTCCTTACTTGCAGCAAGTCAGGGAAGTGCTGTTACCGAAGCGTCCTTCCAAACGCTGCCATCGTATTTATATCTCTCGTGCTAAATCTGTTTCCGGTCTTAAAAAACGCCATATTTTGAACGAGGATGAGCTGTTTGCAGCACTGCATAAGCGAGGCTTTGAAAAATATCAGCTGGAGGATTACTCGCTTGAGGAAAAGATCGAGCTTTTCTATGATGCCGAAACTGTTATCGGTACTCATGGTTCTGGGTTAAGTCATATCCTCTTCTCTGATCATATAAATCTTTTAGAGATTCAGATCATGGGTAAAATGCAGACTTATTTCTACTATCTTTCCAAAGCATTGGGGCACAATTATCGGTACTGGTGCGCCGGAAAAGCCAATACCCGAGAGAATTTTTCTGTTGACTTACCTAGTATTTTACAGATTCTAGATTGCTGGTAAGTAAGTAGCTAAAAGTAAACGTAGCTATAGTAGGGTGCGCCCCTGGAGGGGGCACACCTCACTCGCTTTTATTTATGGTCATGTACCTAGGCATAAAGGATTTTACAGAGACCAGATTACTGGCGGAAGGCTTTAATTTGGCTTCACAAAGCCTGTCAAAGGATCCCTCACTTTGATACTCGCTGAAGCCCAGAAAATGTTGTAGATAGGGGTTTCGCGAATCTACTCGACCGTTCCTTGCGGCATATTCTTCAACCCCTTTGGACCGCTCAATTCCCCTACGGATACTCAGGCTCAGTCTTTTTCTGGAAGCTCTACTTACGAACTCTAGACAAGATGGTCTTTTTAATCTGTCGCCTTGCTTTGGGAAATGAAGCTAGGCGTCTGGAAAATTAATCACGTCTTTAAGATAGAATTATGTCTTACGCAAGATCCCATGAGGAACAAGAATTTATTTGGCAGGCTTTTATCATACGTAATAATATTAGCATGTATGTATAATAATCACGTCGAAGTGTGAGAACTTCTGCATCTATAAATATTAGAAACTTTCCATACTATTACGTCTTTTGTATGCATGGCCTCACTGCTCATTTGTCCGTCAAATGTAGCCAAGTGGAATGGACTCTCACCGAGGTGTGCATTCCACTCGCTTTACTTTTTGCCAATAGATATTTAAAGGGAATAAGTAGAACTGCGTTGAAAAACGAAGGTTAGAAACCGGGGGAGCGCCTCGCCGGGGCGCTCCCCCGGTTTTCTAACATGAATTTGATTGTGCCGACCTACTTAAATACGCTCTTGAGGTTAGTTAAGGTATGCCTTTTCAGAAGCAGGAAGCAGTATTTTTTCGAGGATTTTATGTCGAAGTAATTTCAAGGATTGTGGCCTACTTAAAAAAGACGCTTAAAAATCCTAAATGGTTTCTGATGTCTTTTGCAGGTAGATTTGTATTTTTCCGGTCTATTGCGGTCGCCTTCGCTAAGCATGTTGATCTTCAAGAATATCAATCAAGTACTCAATTCTCTAACTTTGTAGAGCTTAACCCAAAGCTAGTAGCTGCAACTCTGAAGCAGAATGGATTATGCACAGGAATTAGCCTACCGAAACCGCTTTTCAAGGACATTTTGGATTTTGCCTATTCGGAGCCCTGCTACGGAAACTTAGATCCACAGTTAGGCTTTTTGTATCGTGAAAAGGAGAGATGTGAAAAGAAGTCTGGACCGTTCTTCACGGCACAATACTTTAATACAATCAAACTTTGTCCTGCAATTCAAGCACTGGCGAACGACCCTAAACTGCTTGAAGTTGCTGCTCATTACCTCGGGGCTAAACCAATCTGTACAGGTAGTCGACTTTGGTGGAACTTTGTTGTTGATAATGACGTGCCCTATGACTCTAACAAAGTTATCACCTTTTTTCACTACGATCTTGACGACTACGCCTGCTTGAGATTCTTTTTCTACCTAACGGATGTAGGTGAAGAAGGGGGGGCTCATGTTGTTGTGCAGGGCAGTCATATGAGAAAAAGTTTTTCTCATGTGCTTTTACCTGTAAAGCGACGAAGTGATGAAAACATTCTGGCTTACTACGGCCCAGAAAATGTAATTATGGTTTCTGGTTCAGCAGGGTCTGGGTTTGCTGAAGACACATTTTGTTATCACAAAGCGACCCGTCCTTTACAAAGAGATCGGCTGATGCTGCAGATTCAATTTGCTATTCATGATTATGGCCTGCACAATGACTTAATAGATCCCTGTCGTTTAGCACGAATTGATTAAGCATATCGCCATCAATAAAGTTAGTGAGATACGCTCCCCGCCGATAGTCTCGCTTACTTGTAGCTACCCACTGACTAATGAAATTCATGAAAGATGTAATTCAAAACTTCACCAAATTAGTAAATCCTCAGTGTAGCGATATTTCTTTTCTGCAAACCAGTGAGAATGTTTTTTCTATCTTTCCCATTACTATTATTATGCGTCCCTGGTTAGGGCGGCATCATGTCTATGGAATCTTCAAGTTACCCAGTGAGCACCAGTTGAATTATCCGGTTCTATTATCTGTCAAAGGAGCTGGCAAGTATCGAAAAGAAGCCTGTATGGTTAAGGTAAATATCGATACAAGTTATCTAGACGAGTTTAATTACTATACGCTAAGGGTACACCTTAAGACTCGGGTAGCGCTTTGGATGATTATCCGAGGCTTGTCGCATCAAATACTGGACCCTACAAACTGGACTTTGTCCTATACTCTTATTGCTTATCAAAAGGAAGAGCGATCGCACTGAGTACGGCAATTAGTCCCATTTCGGCTTCAGATTCCCCGCATTTTTAAGTTTTTCCCAGGCTCGGCTCAGGGAAATCTCAGCTTCCCGATGGTTAATAACAAATAAAGTAGAAAACAAACTTTGTGGGAGCTAGCTAACATGGGTCGGGTAAGGCAGTCCGTTTTTGTGGTAATGCTGTTTGCACTGTCAGGTTGTGCCGGGGGACTATCCTTCTCCCAAGTCATACCAACATCCTCCGAAGTCGCCAATTCAGTTCAAGTGGATGAAGCCTATCAAACTGACGTCTATGGTGATGTTCTAGACCGTTATGTTGATGCGAGTGGACTGGTCGACTACACCAGCTTGCAGAACAACCGCGAAGCTCTGGACCGGTTCAATGCCTCTCTTGGCGTCGTGACCACCGAGACCTATGAAGGGTGGGATGAGGCGCAGCAAATTGCTTTTTTAGTAAATGCCTATAATTCCTTCACGCTGCAGTCCATTATTGATCAAACGCCCCTCAAATCCAGCATTCGCGATATTCCTGGCGTATGGCGGGGACGTCGGTGGGCGATCGCCAATCAGTCAAAAACTCTGGATGAGATTGAGCATCAGATTCTCCGAAAAGAGTTCAACGAACCCCGCATCCACGCCGCCCTCGTTTGCGCGGCCCAGAGCTGTCCTCCTCTGCGGGGTGAGGTTTACACGGGCGACCAGCTAGATGCTCAACTGGATAGCCAGGTCCAACAGTGGCTAGACGGTCCCCATGGTCTTCGGATTGACCGGGAGGCTGGACAAGTCCACATCTCAGCTATCTTCGACTGGTTTGGCGAAGACTGGATTCCAACCTATGGCACCGATACCGGGTTTACCGGCAATGAAAGCGAGCGAGCCGTGCTGAACTTCGTCAGCCAGTACGTCAGTCCGAGCGATCGCGACTATCTGCAATCGGGCGACTACGACTTGAAGTATTTGGACTACGACTGGTCGCTCAACGCCCAGCCCTAGATACTTCCCAAGGGCCATTGCAGAGGGGCTAGCCAGGGTCAAAGATTCAGGCGACGGTGGTGCGAAAACCCTTTCCCGCTAGGCCAAGTATCCTGCCCCGTGGGCGATCGCCAGGTCACTGGTATCTAGCATTGCCACCTCGGCTCCCTGGAGCAGGGCTACAGCGGTATTTTGCCAGCGAATTACCACGCCAAGAGGGCGCTGCCGGAACTGCAGGTCTTGAGCCGTCAAGCTCGTAGTAATTCCCAGGACATCCACCCCGTCTTCAAAATCCTCAATTAAGTCCCGACCTGGCGCTGCCTCCAGCATAAAGTAGTCCCGCCCGAGGTCGCCCACCAGCACGTCTGATCCTTCGCCGCCCCACAGCCAGTCAGAGCCTTCCCCTCCCTCCAGGCGATCGCGCCCTGCCCCGCCCAGGAGCTGGTCATCATTGGCGTCCCCGTGGAGGGTGTCATTCCCTAGCTGCCCCTGCAGGCGGTTGCGACCGCCATTACCGTACAGAGTGTTGTCGGCACCGTTTCCCGTACCGTCTAGATCAGCCGCGCCCCCCAGCACCAGGTTTTCAAAAGATTCCTCCAGGGTAAAAGACACCAGGGACACCACCGTATCCAGTCCCCCATCGTCGTTGACGGGGCGATCGCCCTCGTCCTTAACGAAATAGAGATCCACGCTGTCGCCATCAATGCGCTCCAGCCGCCAGATGTCGTCCCCGTCCTCGGCAGCATGGGCGACGCCCTCGTGCAGTCCGTCTTGGCGATCGCCCTGGTTATCGTAGCGATCGGCGGGAAAGGCCGCCAGCAGTTGGGCCGTTACGGCAGCACCGGGGGACAGGTAGCGGCTGAAGTCGGCGTAGATATCGATGGCGGCATTATGAGCCGCGACTGCGCCAAACAGGCCAAAGCCCACACCGTCTAGGTTAAGGATGAACGAGGTGCGAGCGGTGCCTGCCTGGTCATTGTCCCCGGCGATGCCGGTGCCGAAGAAGCTGTCAGCCACGACAAACGCCAGTGACTCCGGGTCAATGTTCTGAAAGTCAGCGGCGATCTGGTTGCCCGGCTCCAGGCCATCCAAATCGTAATCTCCCACTGGAAAGGCTGGGTCGAGAGCCACCACGCTGGCGGTGCTGCCGAGCTGTTGTCCGGCTTCCGCAGCGACGTAGCTGCCCAGGCTGTGGCCGATGAGGTAAATTGACCCACCCGTGGCATCATGCTCGCCGCTGGGGACGCCATCCACGGCAGGATTGGGGTGGATGGCGGCGAGCTGGGCGGCGGCCCAGGCGGCAACTGGCCGGATACGCCCCGCCGCATCGGTGGGAGGCAGGTCGCCA
Organism: Elainellaceae cyanobacterium; assembly: GCA_050331615.1. Classification (GTDB taxonomy): domain Bacteria; phylum Cyanobacteriota; class Cyanobacteriia; order CAKZMO01; family CAKZMO01; genus JAYKGU01. The sequence continues at coordinate 15,729 of JBHJGR010000038.1, read as the reverse complement.
TCGGTAGCCGCCTCACTCCAGTCTAGGAAAAACACCTGAGCCGTTTGGGATTGGGCCAGTTCAGTGGCCAGGCGGTGGAAGCGGGGATAGAGTTCTGAAATAGGGCGATCGCGATCAATTTGGCGATCGCCCCGTCCGTGGATCAGCAGAATCATGTCTTCACTGGGGGCACTGGCGGCCTCACCATAGCGCCACAGACGGATGGGATAGGATGCTACATCGCCGCCATCATCGGCGGCCAAGACAGTCTCAAAGCGAAACAGCAGGGGCTCTTGGGACATGGGGGCATCTCCAGCAAAAGGGCTTCTGGGGCGCTCAGCTCAGTCAGCACTTAGGAACTAGGCGTCAGGAATTGAGCAGAAACGGAAAATGCTGTTTTAGCACATCCAGCCGGGAGCAGCGCCAGTAGTCGATGTGGGAAGCAATCAGGCCATCATCGTTGACCGTTAGCTCGCTCCAGCCGTCGATGGAGATACGGGGTCGCCAGGGCAGGGGCGTCGTCCAGCTCAGGGTCCAGTCCGTGCGGATTTGCTTGCCCGACTGCTGAATGTTGTGCAGGTCGAGCTGCGGACGGCTAAACCAGCGATCGATGAAGCCGAGCATTTTCTGGTAGCGATCGCAGCCCCGAAACTCGTTCAGCGGGTCTTTGAAGTACACATCGTCTGCATATAGGTAGTAGGACTGATCCTTGGGGAAGCGGCGATAGTCGTCCTTGAGAATGTCGATGATAGTGTCCATTGTTCCCATGCCTCTTTGCCCTATTCCTCCTCCCAGAGCCGCTCAAGCTGATAGCGCCAGGCTCCCAGAACCGCTTCGCGCTGGTCTTCGGTTTGGGATAATTCTCCCATAACCCCTTCTCGATAGAAGCGCTCCAGGGTTTGTAAGGTGGTCTCTAGCGACTGGCCCTGCTGTTTGGCGGCCCGAATAATTTGACGAATCTGGGCTTCGGCGAGCTGATTGAAGCTGTCGTCCAGCCCCGTTTCTCGCAGCTTGGCTAAACGGGCGATCGCTGCCTTAAAATCCTGAACCTCCAGCGATTCCAGGCGATGCTGGAACACCCCCCAGAGCACCCCCTGGTGGAGGGCATAGCGAGCTTCCTGAGTATGGTCGAAGTTAGCTTCCAGGAGCTGATTGAGGTACGGCTGGGCATCCTGCTGGGGAGCGATAGAAATCAGTGCCCGCAGCCAGGACTGATCCTCAGACAGCAGTACCAGCAGCCGCGAGCGACCACTCTCCACCTGCCACGATTCGGGGGCGTCGGCCTGCACCGCAGCGCCAAACAGGTCGGAGAGAGCCGTCGTAACATCGTTGGGAATCATGACAATCGAACTCGCTTGCGTATCGGGGCTTCTCTTTCAGAATAATGCAGGCCCGGAACTTGAGAGTGTCTCAAAACATTGCATTGCGCTGGCTTCCAGCCCGCAACAGGACGATGCAAGCAAGCAGGATGCTCGCGCGACGGGGACTCCAGCCCTAATCTGCATCGGACGTGAATCTAAAACTCCTGACGGAGTTTGGGATAGGCACGAAGTCAATCGAGATGTCAAGATGAGGTTAGCGCGATGCACTACCGCAAATAGTCCTCACCGCTCTGGCCCCTAGTTGAGACTGGTTGACATGCTTACCGTTTATAGCGACGATCACCGCTTCCAAGATGCGACGGCTGAACTGATCGATGGTCAACTGCAGCCCCCCTTCGAAAATCCCCGGCGGTTGGATAAGGTCTTAGCCCAGGTAAAAGACCGGCATTTGGGGGCGATCGCCATTCCCGAAGAGTTTGGTCTAGAGCCAATTTGTCGGGTTCACGATGCGGGCTACGTGGCCTTCCTGCAAAACGCCTGGGAGGAGTGGGTGGCCGAACACGGCGAGTATGATGCCCTGCCCCTCAACTGGGCCATCCGTACCATGCGCACCGATCGCATTCCGGAAGTCATTGACGGCAAGCTGAGCTACTACTCCTTCGACGCAGGCACCCCAATCTCGGCGGGCACCTGGACTGCTGTCATTGCCGCCGCCAATGTAGCGCTCACCGGTCAAAAGCGGGTAGCGGAGGGGGAGCGGGCCGTGTTTGCCCTGTGCCGCCCACCGGGACACCACGCAGGGCGAGACTTCTACGGTGGCTACTGTTTTCTCAACAACGCGGCGATCGCGGCCCAGGCGTTTCTAGATGCTGGAGCCGAGCGCATTGCCATCCTGGATGTAGATTACCACCACTGCAATGGCACCCAAGCTATCTTCTACGACCGCGCCGACGTGATAGTGACCTCCCTCCACGGCCATCCCCGGCTGGAGTACCCCTACTTCTCCGGCTACGAGGATGAAACCGGCGTGGGCGCAGGAGCAGGCTGCAACCGCAACTATCCCCTAGAGTGGGACATCGGCTGGGAGACCTACGGCCAGGCCCTTAACGACGCGATCGCCCACCTGCAGACCTACCGCGCCGATGCCCTAGTGGTGTCGCTGGGGGTGGACACCTTTGAGCACGACCCCATTTCCCGGTTTTGCCTGACTCAGGAGGATTTTCCCAAAATCGGACGGGCGATCGCCCAGTTAAGCCTCCCTACCCTGTTTGTCATGGAGGGCGGCTACGCAGTGGATGCGATTGGCGTCAATGCTGTGAACGTGCTGTTAGGCTTTGAGGATAAAAAGAATTAGTTCGTCTCGTACATCTCCTCAACCGCTTTGCCGTATTGCTCCATCACAACATGGCGCTTGATCTTGAGGGTCTGGGTCATCATGCCGTTCTCAATAGAGAATGGGGTGGTCAGGAGGCGGAAGGAGCCGATGCGATCGTTGGGGCTGAGTCCTGGGCGATTCTTCACTTCTCGGTTCAATTCCTGGCGAAACAGGTCGTGGAGGGCGGAATATTTGCCATCTAGCTCGACCACCCCTGGCTCATTGTTCTGAGGCTCCAGGGGCGGGAGTTCGGTCTGATTCTCGTTGGCCCAGTCCTGCAGGTTGTCTGCATTAGGGACAATCAGGGCACCGAGCGATCGCTGATCCTGTCCCACCACCATGATTTGATCCACATAGGGGCTACGGGCGATCGCCTCTTCCAGGGGCTGGGGCTCCACATTCTCGCCATTGCTGAGGACGATGGTGTCCTTCACCCGCCCCGTTAGGATCAGGTCGTTCTGGGCCGTGAGCCAGCCCCGATCCTCCGTGTCGAACCAGCCCTCCGCGTCGATGACCTTCTGGGTCGCCTCCGGGTTGTGGTAGTACCCCTGCATGATCTGCGGCCCCTTCGCCAGTACCGAGCCCTGCTGCCCCTGCTGTAGCCTTTGGCGCGTGTCGGTATCGACGATTTGGATTTCGGTATGTAGGATGGGCCGTCCGGCGGAACCGCGTAGATTGTGCCAGGGACGCCGGGCGGTGAGGACAGGGGAGGTTTCTGTCAGGCCGTATCCCACGATGACCTCCAGGCCGATGATCTCGAAGAAGGTGTCGAGATCGATGCTGAGGGAGCCGCCGCCACAAATGATTTGTCGGAGATTTGGGCCGATGCCCGCCCGAATTTGACGGTAAACGGCGCGATCGCCAGCGGCATGGATGGGGCCGAGGGCCAGCATTTGCAATCTAGCCTGGGTTGTCTGCCAAGGGGAAAGAGACGGCTGCTCAAGACTACAGCCGTTCACAATGCGTCGAGCTTGAACGTAGCGCTGGCTAGCGGCCATGAGGGACTGTGCTAGCCGTCGTCGTAGATCGGATTGCTGACGAATCTGCTTCTGCACCTCCCCCTGAATTGCCTCCAGCAGCCGGGGCACCGATACGAAGAAAACGGGCTGCTGCTGCTGCAGGTCGGACTTGAAATGGCGTAGGTCCGTATAGACCAAAGTGCAGCCTTGGGAAAGGGCAAAGTACTCCGCGGTGCGTTCGTAGATGTGCCAAGTCGGCAGGATACTCAGAAAGCGATCGCCCTCTCCCAAATTCACGATGGAGCCGAGCACGTTAATCTGGTGCAGCAGATTGCGGTGAGTGAGCATCACCCCTTTGGGCTGGCCCGTCGTGCCGGAGGTGTAGAGCAATGTGGCTAGGTCGTCCAGCGATCGCGAATTTTCTGCTAGCGGCTGCTTCGCGCCTGCCTCCATTAGCTGCGGAAAATTGAGGATTGGCGGTTCCAGTTCAGCTTCGGGCGTTTCTTCGCTGAGGAGAACAATAAACTTTAGGGGGAATTTTTGGAGGCGATCGCCCAGGCGTTTCAGAGTTTTCTGATCCTCAACCACCAGCCCGACTGCATCGCTGTGACCTAGGATATAGAGCAGCTCGTCATCGTCGGCCTGGGAACTGCGCACCACATCCACGGCTCCAGCGGCCATGATGCCCTGATCGGCGATGAACCAATGAGGGCCGTTTTCAGAAAATAGGGCAACGTGGTCGGCTGATTGGACTCCCAGGGACTGCAGCCCTGCCGCAAACTGCTGAATGTTCTGCCACAGTTGGCCATAGCTAATTTGAGCAGCAGGCTTCTGGTGGGGGGCATCCAGAGCAGGGGTGTCGGTAAATCGGTCAGCGGCGATCGCCCAAATTTCGGTGATCTCCCCCACCGTCTCATAGAGAATTTGCTTCTCTAAACTCTGCCGCTCTTGAGGCGTCAGTTGAATGGACTCGGTTACCGCAGCTTGACCTGTCATTGATTTTAATTCCCTTTAGCTCAATAAACCCCTGCATGTAGTTCGGCAGAATACCGTTAAGTACATAGCCGTCAATCGTTCGCTTATGGCTACCTACATTTGCTCCATTTGCTATTTGTAAATAGCAAGCAGTCGTTGAATGCTTCAAAGTCAGATAGTACAAGTGTTTTTTGTGATGCTGATGTATTAGTGAATTTCAGCGAGACACTCCCGCCCAATCTATCCAATTCGCTCGCAGTTTATGCAGATATCCAAACTATTGAATCTTCCTAAGGAAGCATTTTGATCAAACGATCTAGCCGACTTGATCCACCGCTATCCTGTATTCTGCCGGTGCTGCACTTGATTCCTGCCGCTGATCAATTGCTCCGTTTCGGGACATTCCGATCTTTAAAGAAATTAAATTTCAAGGACAGCAAATCTGCAATTGAATTAGGGGAGTAATATAGGAAGACTAAGATGTAGTTTGATGTTCACGACAAGGAAACGAATTCAAGATGGCAATAGAGTCTCCGACCCAAGATCCGGGTTCTGCACTCGTTCAGGTTAGTTCAGCTCTAGCTGAAGAGGAAGCAAATTTATCCGAAAAACTAGACACTATTCGTGAGAAACGGCGTCGCTTACGGGTTGTGATCGACCTTTTTTCAGATCCATCGGTACACTCGGACGACAGACCTACTGCTAAAGCTACTGAGAAGGCAGCCGCAAACAGCATCTCCTCATGGCAATCACTCCCACAACCACCCCAAATGGCGACTGAGGAGCCGCAGGCTGCCGCTGAGAGTTCCCAACCGCCTGCACCAGCTACTTCAGCAGCAAGCGCACTAGAAACTACCCACCCGACCAAGAAGCCAAAGTGGCAGGATTATGTTTCTCCAGAGTTTCGGGACGTTAGCTTCCCCAAAGCAGTAGAGTTTGTTTTAGTTGAGCACTTTGATGAGGGTGCCGATGCAGCAACTATTATGGACGAACTTTTTGTAAACACCATTCCCGACGAGGCCCGCCGGAAAGGTCGAAACCGGCTTTCTAATGTGCTAGCTGTGGGGCTGCAGAATCAAAAGTGGCGTCGGAACAAGGCCGGGGCTTACATCATTTCACAGACGGCGGCAAACGCTGGCTAGCCTTGTCCAATCAAACATAGCGTTATGCTTTCGCGTTAGGACATTCAAGAGGCGTGGGACCCCCGCGTCGCAGAGGTTCCGCCCTCAAACCTTAGCCGATAGAGCGATAAGGTCGGTGACATCCTCCCGACGCTGACCCTACGGGTACAGCACGGGCCTCCTAACCTCGCGATGTTCGCGCAGCGTGTGCGAAGCACATCCCCCTCAATCGACGCGGGGAGTCCAGGTATCCCGACGCTGACCTTTCAGGTACAGCGCGGGACTTATAGCTCCCCGAACCCCTCATTAGTTAATTGTGCTTGAGCACTTACTTGACCTTTGATTTAGATCAGGGACAAAAATCCATGACCTACACCAATTGTGAAAAGCTAGCCAGCGTTCTGAATAAAACCAGTCAGCAGGGCAAACATGATTTTGTCAAAATGCTCTGGAACAACCAGCCCAGCGAAGTTCAAACCCAGTTGATGCCTCTGCTCAATGCCGAGGCACTTGAGGTCCTTGAAATTGCGTCGGGCTGATCTAGCTGAAGTTGCAAGATTCACGCCTGTCGCCGTTTGCGCGATCGCCCAGCTGTCGTAGGGGAATGATCAGAGGTTGAGGACGCCTTCTTTGCAGACGATTTGGAACGACGGCGACGCCGCGACTGCGAGTGCTTATCGCCAGACTGGATCTGCTCTGACTGGGCTGCCGTTGGTTCGTACCCCGGCACAACCGACTGCGTCAGGGGCTGGTTCAGCAGTTGCTCGATGCCCCTGAGTAGGGAATACTCGTCGTTGCACACAAGGGAAACCGCCCGGCCCTCATTGCCGGCCCGTCCTGTTCGCCCGATGCGGTGCACGTAGTCTTCGGGTACCTGGGGCAGGTCAAAGTTCACCACATAGGGAAGCTGATCAATATCTAGCCCTCGGGAGGCGACATCGGTGGCGACCAAAACCCTGACCTTGCCCTGCTTGAAGTTGGCGAGGGCACGGGTGCGGGCTGCCTGACTCTTGTTTCCGTGGATGGCGGCGGTCTTCAAGCCGTCTTTGGCCAACTGCTCCGCCAGCCGGTTGGCCCCATGCTTGGTGCGAGTAAACACTAGCACCTGCTGCCAGTTGTGGAAGCCAATCATGTGGGAGAGCAGTTCCCGCTTGCGGTGGCGGTCAACAGGGTGCACCACTTGGTCTACCCGCTCAGCGGCGGTATTGCGGGGCGCAACTTCAATCAGTGTGGGAGACTTGAGCAAGGTCGTGGCAAACTGCTGAATTTTGGTAGAAAAGGTGGCAGAGAACATCAGCGTTTGCCGTGCTGGCGGCAGCTTTGCCAGAATTTTGCGGATGTCGTGGATAAAGCCCATGTCTAGCATGCGATCGCACTCATCCAGCACCAGAATTTCCACTTGCGATAGATCGACTGTGCGCTGCCCCAGGTGATCTAGCAAACGTCCCGGCGTGGCTACCACAATATCGACGCCGCGCCGCAGGGCCTGGATCTGCGGCTCAATTTTGACGCCGCCATAAACCACGGCTGAGCGCAGGGACAGGTATTTGCCATAGGTTTTAACGCTATCGCTCACCTGCACGGCCAGCTCGCGGGTGGGGGCAAGAATAAGGGCGCGGGGGGCGCGACGGGAGGCACGGGTACTGCCCTCGCTGAGGCGGTGCAGCAATGGCAGGGTAAAGCCCGCAGTTTTCCCTGTTCCGGTTTGGGCACTGGCAAAGACGTCCTGGTCTTGCAGAATAGCGGGGATCGCCTGCTGCTGAATGGGCGTAGGGGTATCGTAGCCCTGATCAGCAACAGCGCGAAGAATGTCGGTCGCAAGACCGAGGGTTTGAAATGTCATAAATGAATTTGCTCCGAGTGGTGCCCCTACCCCAAATTGATATTTGGACCCAGTCTAAGAGCAGAAGTGGTGTGAGAGTCGAGAAATCGCCAGCGACAGACCGGATGGCACTAGCAACCTTCATACTAACAGATACGGATTCAAACAGCCTGCTATAGTAAGTAGTTAAATAAAATTATTTTCTTGGGGGTATGCGCTCCTGGCAGAGGCGCATATCCCTACTGGTCTGATAAGCCTAAGGTAGTACATTGGGCGATCGCGTCAAACTTTTGATTGGTGGGCATTGCCCACCCTACGCGATGCAGCCGATCCAATCAAATTAGTCGTGTCGGACCACTACAAGTTGTCATTAATGGTGCTTCAGCACTGAATGGAGCTGTTACTTCTGAATAGGTTGAGACTCAAGCGAAGCAAGGAGGAGGGGCGGCATGATTGAGAATGTAGGACTGGTGAGTTTGGCGATCGCCATATTCGTGCTTAGTAGCCTGGTGGAGTACTGGCTGCACCGCTTGATGCACCGCTATCCCCACAAGTGCCAGTTCCACGTTGACCACCACCAGGAGAACACGGGCCAGGGGGTGCTTGGCGAATTTTTGGACTATGGCAAGGTGGTGCTGCCCATTCCCGCCCTATTGATGGCCGTTTCCTGGAAAGTAGGGCTGAGCGTTCTGACAGGAGCTTCTGTCTATGCCCTGTTCGCCGCCTATGCCCATCAGCTCCAGCACGACAATCCCACTCAGTGTTTCTGGATGCGGATGCCCGTCCACTACGTTCACCACAAGCATAACCAGTGGCACCACAACTTTGGACTGGGGGTGGACTGGTGGGACCGGGTGTTTGGCACCTATCAACCCGAGGAGTGGTTGACGGCGGCAGAACTAACCCAACCCCAGCGGGGACTGCTGCACGTGCGCTGGTGGTAGATTCTCCTCTCGTGTAGTCGTCCTGCAAAGGCAAGGCTACTGGGCGCGAAAGCGATAGTAGTGCCAGAGGAGATGGGCAACAACGCCGCGATAGGGCTCCAGCGGCTCCACCAGCAAGGTCATCTCCCGCCGCGTCGGACGGTTATCCAGACCCTTGAGCATCTGATAGCCCGCTTGAATGGCCAAATCTGCTGCTGGAAAGCTGTCTAGTCGCTCCAGGCAAAACAGCAGGTAAATTTCTGCCGTCCAGGGACCAATACCTTTAATTTGAGTCAGCTCTGCCATAACGGATGCGTTTGGCAATGACGGCAGCGCCTCCAGGCGCAGGCGCTCAGACAAAATCGCCTCTGCTAGCTGTTGACAGGTAGCGATTTTGGCCCGACTCAGCCCCACCTGCTTGAGATCGGTTTCCGTAGCCTTGGCCATCTGTGCCGGCGTCAGCTCCATCAACTGGTTGAGCCGTAGAAAAATGGCTCGGGCGGCTTTGGCCGAGAGCTGCTGCCCGATGATGGTGCGCACCAGCGAGGCAAACCCCGGTGGCCAGCGGCGCACCTCCAGCGTCCCGGCTTCGGCTTCGACTTGCAGAAAGGCGCGATCGCACTGACACACATATTCTACTCCCTGCCTCAACTCGGGGCTGGGAGCCACAAACTCACTTGACGGCATTTTGGTTCAAATATACTATTGAATTATACCGTTCAGGACCTAATTAGTCGGCATGGGATTTATTTTAGGGATTAGAGCAGTCGCATGGCCAATCTTTTGCTCATCGAGAGTCCAGGAAAGCTGAAGAAGCTGGGGCAAATTTTGGGTCCTGGCTGGGTGGTCAAAGCCAGCATGGGGCATATCCGTGAGCTGGCCAACGACGGAGAGGACGCCCTGGGCTTTGATTTGACCGCTACCCAAATTGACTGCCGCTACCAGCCCAGGGATGCGCGGGCCAAGAAAGTCCTCTCCGAGCTGCGCCAGGCCGTCAAGCAGGCTGACACTGTTTACATCGCCACCGACCCCGATCGGGAAGGAGAAACTATCGGCTGGCATCTGCAGCAGGCCCTCCACCTGAACAATCCTCATCGCGTGGTTTACAGCGAAATTACGCCCCAGGCCGTGCGGGAGGCGATCGCCCATCCCCGCGCTCTCGATCACAACCTGGTAGCCGCCGGACGCGCCCGCGACTGCCTTGACAAGCTGGTGGGATATAAGGGCAGCCGCCACGTAGTATGGCCCCTCAATAACGGCGCAAAATCCATGGGGCGGGTGCAAAGCGCTGCCCTCCACCTGCTCTGCCTGCGGGAGCGGGAAATCCAGACCTTTGTGCCAGAGGACTACTGGAGCGTTTGGGTCGTCTATCGGGAGGGGTTCAAGGCTTTCTACCGCAGCAGCCCCAGTGGGCGGAAGCGCTCCACTAAGGATGCTGCTAACGGTAAGTCAAATGGTCAAGATCAATCAGATGCAGGATCAGATAGCAGCAAAGAGCCAGAATCAGAGCGGATTACCAGCCAGGAAGGGGCCGACCAACTGGTGGCGATCGCCCACACATTCCCCCATCGGGTGCTTCAGGTTGAAGGCAAGCAGGTCAAGCAGTCTCCCCCGCCCCCATTTGTCACCTCCACCCTGCAGCAGGCGGCGGGCTCGAAGCTCCGCCTGAGCCCCGAACGCACCATGAAGGTGGCCCAGTCGCTCTACGAGAAGGGGCACATTACCTACATGCGCACCGACTCGGTGATGCTGGCCGCGCCCTTCTGTCAGGCGGTGCGCCAGTACCTGCAGCAGCACGATCCCACTAATCTGCCGCCCAAAACCACCAGGCATCGTGCCGTCAAAGGATCGCAGGAGGCCCATGAAGCCATCCGCCCCACTGACGTCAATCGGCTACCACAGCAGCTTCAGGCGAGTCTCTCTGGGGATGAGGTCCGCCTTTACGAACTGATTTGGAATCGGGCGATCGCCTCCCAGTGTGCTCCGGCCCAGCTTCGCAAAACGCGAGTCGTGACCCAGTCGGGGGAAGCCTACTGGGAAGCACGGGGGCAGGTGCTAGAGTTTGCAGGCTACACGCGCTACTGGAACAACATTAGCGCCGACTCGGTGCTGCCGGTCCTCACGCCGGGGCAGACGGTCGAGCTGAGCCAAGCTCAGGCAGACCAAAAGCAGACCCAGCCGCCGCCCCGCTACAGCGAGCCCAAGCTGGTGAAGCTAATGGAACAAAAGGGTATCGGGCGTCCCAGCACTTACGCTCCCACCATCAAGACGCTGCGGCAGCGGGAGTACGTGGATTTAATCCAGGGCAAGCTGACGCCCACTCCCCTGGGCCTGGAGCTGGACAGCGCGCTGGCAAAGCTGCTGCCCGACTTGATTCAGCCCGACTTTACAGCCCAGATGGAGCAGGCTTTGGATGCGATCGCCACCGGCAAGCAGGAGTGGCAAACCTACCTCATTCACTGGCATCAAAGCTACTTTGCCCCTGCCCTGTGCCAGGCGCAGCAGATGCTAAAAACCCAGGCTATTTCAACTTCAATACGGCGCGATCGCTCCGCTACAACCTGCACAGCGTCTGCATCTCAAGCCAAATCAAAGCCTTCATCGAAGTCATTACCCTCCGGTGCACCTTCTAAAACCAAGTGCCCCGACTGCGGCCAGTTGATGCACAAAGTTCCCTCTCGCTCTCCCAAGCTGAAGGCCAAACATTTCCTCAAGTGTCCAGACGATGGTTGTGGTGCAGTCCTATTCTGGAATACCAAAGCCAAGCGCTATGAGCTGCCCTATGCCAAGCGCCAAACAGCGCCCAACCCAGATGCCTTCACTGACCATCCCTGCCCCGTTTGCGGCGCGCTGCTGGAGCGCTATACCTACACCAAAGAGGGTCAGAAAAAGGTGATGCTGCGCTGTTCGCTGTTAGAAAATCGTCGTAACAAATGTCGGGAGGTAGCTTTCTTTCAAAGCAAAGGTGAATTTTGGTCGCCCAAATTCGGCACGCTCCCGGACCAATAGCTGCCAGCCCAGTAGGATGGTCACTGCCCAACCCTTTCATTGACTGCGGCTAGAGGGCTGCATAGCCAAAAGTAACGTTGACCTCCCGGCACCAAATGGCAACGGCTTCAAAGTCGTCCAGGTTCAGGTCTGCGGGAATGGCGTAGCGCTGGGCACCCTCGAACTGCTGCAGCGGAGCCAGGTGACGCAGTCCTGCTCATTTAGATTGACGGGTACTGGATTACTCCGATGGAGAACGACCTGCACGTCCGGACCTTGAGCGGTGCTAACGAAGCTTCCAGAGGCCAGGGTCGGAGGCATCTAACCCAAGAGAATTTAACCCAGTTACGCCATCCCCCTGGCGCAGAGGCTGGGACTGAGACAAAATGAGTTTGCCTACCCTAAATTACGAGGGGTGACGGCGGACTATATCGTTGTTTGCAATAGCTGAGGCGAGCGATCGCATGATGAGGGCGGCATCACGGTACTGGCGACTAATTCGACTGCGAGCGAGCGGTCAGCGTCAAATTGACGATATTGCCGAGGCAAAGACCTTTTTTCAGGACCTTATTACACCGTCCGCCTCCCCTGAGCGCTCCGATAGTGAAGTCCAGCGGCAGCTTTGGCAGATGATGCGAACCAATCATGACGGTGGCGCGATCGGGCCAAGCATGGCGCTCCATCCGGCTGGCCTCTGCTTACGCTGCTTTATCTCCTACCAAATTGACCAGGTGTGCCTGAAGCTGGCGGCCCAGTTTGGCTCCCAGCATGGCTTTACCCGCGAAGATTTGCTGCCCTTTGTGCTCGACGATCCAGGGCCAGGCCGCCGAGCCGCTGACCACACCTCCCTGGCGGTGGACATCCTGCAAACCTTTGACCCCGATCGGGCTGGACTGGCGACCTGGGTGACCCAGCGAGTTAAGCACCATCGCGAACTCAATGCTTTCCTGCTGGAGCAGGGCGTTTATATGGTCAGCGACTGGGCCATTTTGAACGACACCAAAGGGGCTCAGCTGCAGCGGGTGCTGACCCAGTTTCACACCCTCACCCCAGAGGAAGTCCAGCAATTCGCTCGGGTGCTGCGCGCCTACCACCAGGTCTATCGGCAGGACCGCCTCGATAGCCGCACCGCCACCAAGGGACGGGCCTGTGTCACCCCCACCCAGGAGCAGCTCGACCGCATGGCCGCCATCCTCAAAACCGCTGGTGGCGAGGGGCTGAGTCGTGTCGCGATGATGAACCAGCTCCGTGCTCTAGCCATCTACCTGCGCCAGTACCGCATTTACGCCCGTGGGGGAGCGGTGATCGCTGAGTCCCTCGACCAGCCCGAGCTGCAGGCGACCGCCGTCCAGCTAGCATCCCATCCCAGCGAGTCGGACGAGCAAGGGGAGTTTTTGCAGCGCTATCGCCAGGAATTTTCCCAGTGCCTCGACCAGGCTCTAGAGCAAGTGGTGGGCGATCGCCTCAAGGCCCTGCAGCGCCGCAAAAATGCTTCCCCTGAGCAGTTTCTCAAGGGCCTCCACCTGTTCCATTGTGAAGGCCAGTCCATGGGCGAAATGGCCAGCGTTCTGGGGCTAAAGGCGCAGTACCAGGTGACCCGGCTGCTCAAGCTAAAGGAATTTCGGGCCGATGTGCGCCAGTATCTGCTGCAGTACCTGGGCGATCGCATCCGGGAGTTAGCCACTGCATACGCCGACCCAGCTCAGATACAGACTGTGGAGAGTCAGCTAGAAACTGTTCTCACTGAACATGTCGATTCCTTCATGCAAACCGCCGAGGCCGAAACCAGCGTGGCCCGCCATCAGCCCCTCAGCAGCCTGTTCGCCCGCCGACTGTGTCACTATCTCAAGGCCAGGAGAACCGAATCATGACCCACTCTGCCCTGCCCGCCGCCGACTTTCTCGACTGGTCCACGATTCCCGTTGATAGCATTAACCTCACCCCCGACCAGGTCAGCCAGGCCGTTCAGATGGCCCAGGCGGTTCCCGCGGGCGATCGCCAGTGGCAAACCTACCTCCAGGCCCTGGCTCTCCAGGGGGTGAAGCAGTGGGTAGGCGATCGCGCCCCCGACATTTCCCACAGCGACCAGCAGTGCTCGGCTACCCAGCCCGCCTACGCCAACCTGATTGGTGCGGCCTGCAATCTAGAGATCGGTGGCTTTCGGGTGTGCCTGGTAGCAGCAGGCAGTTTGACCGATGAGGTAGTGGAGGTGCCCAAGGCCGTGCTCGACCTGCCAGAGTTTGTGGCCCATTTTTACGTGCTGGTGGACGTCCTGGAAGAGCAGGAGCAGGTACAGATTCAGGGCTATTTTCGCTACGACCAGTGGCGTCAGGGCCGGAACGCATGGATGTCTGCCGATCCGGTCGCATGGGCCTACGAGCTGCCCAGCCATTGCTTTGCCCAGGACGCCGACGCCCTGCTGCGAGACCTGCGCCTGCTGAGTCCGGCGGCGATCGCCCTACCCACTGTCGCGCCCCAACCCTACGCACCGTTTGCCGATGTAAAAGCTCGCCTGGCCCAGCACCTCCCCGCTCTGGAAGCTGGGGCGATCGCCCCGGAAGACTGCCTGACCTGGCCCGAGGCCGCCACCCTGCTGACCCATGCCGACCTGGTGCAGTGGCTCTATCAGACGCAGCAGTCAGGCCAGCAGCCTCAATTCAACCCGCTCCAGGCGCTCCAGTCCCTACGGCAGCGGGTAATCAACGTGGGCCAGTGGCTGCGCACGCAAATTGATGAGGCGGCAGCAGAGATGGCCTGGGTGCTGATGCCCATGACCCCAGCCCTGGAACCCATGCGGCGCACAACGAGCGATCGCCTCCAGGCCGTCACCACCGAACTCAGCCGCCAGGGAATGCCCATTCCCGCCGACGCACGGGCCGCCTACCGAGACCTGCGCTGGGGTGGAGTGACCCTGCGCCTCCACGCCCTGGTATGGCAACTCCCCGACATCACGCCAGTACCAGAGTGGACCATGCTAATCATTGTCGGTGCCCTGCCAGGAGAAACGCCCCCAGCCGGCATGAAGCTCACCATCCACGACGCCACCACCCTCCTCGCCGAACAGCAACTCGGCCAGCCCGACCCCGACGCCTACCTCTACGCCCAGGTAATCGGAACCTCAGACGAACAGTTTTGGGTCACCATCAACCTGGGCAACGGAGCCATCGTTACCCTCCCCCCCTTCACCTTGGAGCAACCAACCCGCTAGCAAAGGCGCTGACGGTTCTAAACTGAAGTCCCAAAATCCAAAATCCAAAATCCAAAATCCAAAATCCAAAATCCCACTCCCCGCTATGACCTCAGCGCCAACCCACTTCCGACTCACCGTCCGGCAAATTGAGCAGGTCTGCCTGTTTGACCTGATGTGGGGTGACGGCCAGCAGTTGAGCGCCACCGTCCCCTATCCGGCGGCGATTCAGCAGCACTACCAAGACTGGCAGCGAGACTATCTGCAGTTTTACAAAACCCTGCCTGCCCCGGTAGAGCAAGCGGCAACTGTGCCTGCTAGCCTACGGGGCCGGGTGGTGGGCAGCGGTCGGGTCGCTCCTCCGGTGGACTGGCACGCCAAGCTGGTGCAGGCAGAGGCCACCCTGCTTTACGCGTTTCAAACCTGGCTACGCTGCGGCGAGCTGTTTGATCTGCGGGCGGCGATCGCCCAGGCCAGCCAGCCGTCGCCGGACAGTGAGTCGCCGGATGTCACCGTCTTCCTCACCTGCTCGCCCCTCTCCCTGGCCCGCCTCCCGTGGGAGACCTGGGAGTTGGCCGGAGAATCCGGGGGAGCGGGAACGGTGCGCCTAGTGCGATCGCCCAGCAATATTCGTGCCCAGACTGGCTCAGGGCGATCGTCCCGGTCCCGTCGGGCGCGTATCCTCGCCATTTTGGGAGACGACACCGGGCTAAACTTCCAGGCAGATCGGGAGGCGGTGCAGTCCCTCAGTCGGGTGGCCGACGTTTGTTTCGTGGGCTGGCAGCCGGGGCAAACCGCGGCGGAGGTGAAGCGCAGCATCTGTGGGGCGATCGCCGATGAGGACGGCTGGGACGTACTGTTTTTCGCCGGACACAGCAACGAAACCTTGATTACGGGTGGGGAGCTGGCGATCGCCCCTGCCACCTCCGTCACCATGCAGGAAATGGCTTCCTACCTGGAAACGGCCCGTCAGCGGGGGCTCCAGTTTGCCATCTTCAACTCCTGTAGCGGTCTTAACATTGCTGAATCCCTCATCAACCTGGGCTTCAGTCAGGTGGCGATCATGCGAGAGCCGATT
>JBHJGR010000037.1:0-23245 GCA_050331615.1 Elainellaceae cyanobacterium | reverse complement strand
AGGTAGTAGACATCCTGGACTCCCGGCGCAGCTTCACCCCCAGCGAAGACGGCCAGACCGTCACCCACGCCCTCGACTTCCGCAGTCGCCAAACCAACGCAGTACGTCAAAAGCAGTGGCAGGTCGCCCCCGGACAGCCGCTGATTGTCCATCCGGTAGACCCGGACGCCCTGCTGCTGTTTAACGACAATGGGGCCGACGTAATGGTGGGGGGCGATCGCCCCCACCCAGACGGCTTCTACTTCGAGCCGTACCTGATGGCGGGACAGCGGCGCACCAGCGTTGTCGTGATGTATGGGCCAGAGGGCGATCGCCCCGTCCGCTACTCCTGCTTTCGCGAAGTGCAGGAGGGGACGGCAGATCCCTGGTGGTCAGAGAACACCGACTGCACCATCCGGTCCGTGGCGTCGCTCCAGCTCCCGGCTCATACGGCTGAGGAGACGGTCATTTCCCTATCGGAGCTGACCCGCGCCCAGTTTCCGCCCCACGCCCACGAGTGGCAGGGAGACTTTCTCCAGGTTGAGTTTCCCGATGGGGTGCATCTGGTGCTGACGGCAGACCGAATGCAGACGCCCTATGTTGCCGCCCTCTGGTGGTCGCTGGATGGGGGAGCGAGAATTTGTGCGATCGCCTATGATGCCGCCCCCCAGCCTGAGGTGCTCGCGGTTTAGCATCAGACACCAGATCGAGAATCCCGCTTCAGCGGGCAGACGGATCGTGCCCTTCCCGGCATTATGGAAGGAAGAATCGTTCTGGGGTTTCGAGATGCACAGTCCGCCATTGGAAGTGATGCCCGGTCAGTCGCCTCCCGTCGTCAATGCTTTGGGGGTAGCTTCCAAGTGGCTGAGCATTGTCGTGGTTGGCATCAGCCTGATCGTGCTGGTGGGCTGGGCGCTGGACATTGGCGTGCTGAAAAGCCTCATCCCTGGACGGGTGACTCAAAAACCCAACACCGCCATTGGCCTGATGGCTAGCGGTGCGGCGCTGCTGCTGTGGCGCTGGCAGATGAAATTCCAGGCCCGCCGCCCCCAGCCGATGGCAAAGCGGCGCTTCCCCTTTGCCGTTTTTCTGCTTGCCGTCTTCGCCATCGCTCTAGGGTTGGTGAACCTGCTGGAGTATGGGCTGGGGCTGAATTTTGGCATTGACCAACTGCTGTTCGAGACGTCCCCCGATGCGGTAGATACCCTGGCAGGCGGACGCTCCGCCCCCAACACCGCCGTTAATTTTGTGCTGATAGGGTCGGCCCTGTTGCTGCTGATGCGGCAGCAATATCGAGCTGCCCAGGGGTTTAGCGCTGCTGCCTTTGCGGTGGCGCTGCTGGCGCTGACGGGACACCTCTATGCCGTGGCTGATTTTTATCGGGTGGGGTCGGTGACGGGGATGGCGGTTCATACGGCGATCGCCTTCCTCCTGCTCGCGCTGAGCGTGCTGTTTGCCAGTGCCGACCGGGGCTGGATGCGAGAATTCACCAGCGACTATGCCGGAAGCGTCATGCTGCGGCGGATGCTGCCGCTGATGGGGGTGCTGCCGCCCCTGCTGGGTTCGGTGATTTTGCTCATTTACGAAAATCTGGCCCTGCTGCCTGAGGGGGCGTTTGCCCTGCGCAGTATTTTCGGCACCCTGCTGTTTTCTGCCGTGATTTGGTGGAATGGGCGATCGCTCAATCGCCTCGACGCTCAGCGGCAGGCCATGCTGCGGCAGTTCAGTCAGGAGCTAGAGAGCCAGGTAGCCGCCCGCACCGCCGAGCTAGAAGTGGTCAACCGAGAACTGCGCCAGGAAATTACCGAACGCGTCCAGGCGGAAGTCAGCCTGCGGGAAAGCGAAAACCAAATGCGCCGAGCCATCAACTTTGCGCCGTTTCCCATCATCGTGCATGCAGAAGGGGGGGAAATTCTAGCTGTCAGTCAGACCCTTACCAATATGACCGGCTACACGGCTGCTGAGATTTCCACCATTCCCGATTGGACGCAGCGGGCCTACGGCGAGCGGCAAAGCATTGTTCAAGAGGTGATCGACCAGCTTTATCAAGTTGATGGCCCCATCGATGAGGGTGAGTTTGCCGTTCGGACTCAGGACGGTGGGACCCTCATCTGGGACTTTAGCTCCGCTCCCTTGGGCTATACGGTAGATGGACGGCGGCTGGTGATTTCGATGGCAGCCGACGTCACTGCGCGCAAGCGGGTTGAGGCCGACCTGCAGGAGAGCCGTCTAGCTCTGCAGCGGCAGCTGGCGGAAATTGAGGCGATCTATCAAACGGCCCCGATTGGACTGAACGTGCTGGACCCGGACCTGCGCTTTGTGCGCATCAACGAGCGTCTGGCGGAGATGAACGGCTTCTCCGTCGAAGAACACATTGGCCGCACCGTGGGAGAACTGCTGCCCGACCTGGCGGAACCTGCCGAGCGGCTGCTGCGCCCCGTCCTCGAAACGGGAGAACCGCTGCTGAATGTGGAAATCCACGGGGAAACGCCAGCCCAGCCGGGAGTGCCGCGGGTCTGGCTGGAGAGCTTTTTGCCGCTAAAGGATGGCGATCGCGTCATTGGCATCAACACCGTTTGCGAAGAAATCACGGAGCAGCGGCGGATGGCGGCTGCCCTGCACCAGTCAGAAAGCCGCTACCGTACCCTTTTCGAGACAATGGAGGATGGCTTTTGCGTCGTCGAGGTGCTGTTTGATGAGGCTGGCCAGCCGTTCGACTATCTATTTATTGAGGTGAATCCGGCCTTTGAACGGCAGACGGGGCTGTACCAGGCGGCGGGGAAGACCGCCTTGGAACTGGTGCCCGGCCTTGAGCCCCACTGGGCTGAGATCTATGGAAACGTGGTGCGGACGGGAGAATCCGTGCGCTTTGAAAATAGTGGTGAGTCAATGGGGCGCTGGTTTGAGGTGAGTGCCTTTCCAGTCGCTGCCCAGGGCCGCAACCGGGTGGCCATTCTGTTTCGCAATGTCACCGAGCGCAAACAGGCGGATCTGGCCCTGAGGGAGGCCCAAATTCAGCTAGAATCTGCCCTGGCGGCGGGTTCGATCTACACCTGGCGCTGGAATATTTCAAGCAATCTTGTCGTCGTCAACCAGAGCTTTTCCCAACTGTTTGGCGTTAATTCCAATGAAGCTGCGGTCGGATTACCCATTGAACACTTCATTGATGCCATGCACCCCGACGATCGCCCCCAGGTCACCCGTGCCATTCAGCGGGCGATCGCCACAGGCGAAGACTACCAGGCAGAATATCGCATCCACGACGCTAGTGGCGAGGAGCACTGGGTGCTGGCTCGGGGCCAAGCGGAGTACGATGCTGCCGGTCATGCCATTGCCTTTCCCGGTGCCCTGGCCGATATCACTAACCGCAAAAAGGCCGAGGCCGGCCTGCGGGAATATTCGGCCCGACTGGACTTCATCCTCGCCGCCAGCCAACTGGGCACCTGGGAGGTAGACCTGCAGGTGCAGCCCTTTGTGGCTGAGCCGAGATCCCTCCGACACGACCAGATCTACGGCTACGACTCGCTCCATCCCAACTGGACCTACGATACTTTCCTCTCCCACATTCACCCTGGCGATCGCCCCCAGGTCGCCGAGCGCTTTGCCGCCACCCTGGCCACTCTGAATGACTGGGAAGTGGAGTGCCGCATTATTCGCGCCGATGGGGCGCTCCGCTGGGTGTGGATCAGCGGCAGCGTTTACCAGGACCCGAACTTGCAGTCAAAGCGACTGATTGGCCTGATTGCCGATATCAGCGATCGCAAACAGGCAGAAACAGCCCTGATGGAGCGAGCGCTTCAGCAGGCGGCGGTGGCCAATATTGGGCAGCAGGCTCTCGCCGTCAAAGACCTGGATACCTTTTTGCAGGCGGTCACAGCGCACATGGCCCAGGTGCTTGATGTGGAGTACTGCAAGGTGCTGGAGCTATTGCCGGAGGGCGATCGCCTGCTGCTGCGGGCGGGGGTGGGCTGGCATGACGGCTTGATTGGCAACGCCACCGTGGAGAGCGATCGCGCCTCCCAGGCGGGCTACACCCTGGCCTCCCATGACCAGGTGGTGGTGGACGACTTGCGCACCGAGACGCGCTTTAGTGGCCCGGCCCTGCTCACCGACCACGCCGTTACCAGCGGCATGAGCACCACCATCAGCAGCACCAACGGCCATCCTTTTGGCGTCCTGGGCATCCACACCCGCGCCCATCGGGTCTTTACCCAGGATGACGTGGACTTTTTGCAGGCGATCGCCAACATCCTGGCAGAAACCATTACCCGCCACCAGACCGAGCAGGAAATCCGCCAGCTCAACGTCAGTCTGGAGCGACGGGTGGAGGCGCGCACCCGCCAGCTAACGGAGGTAAATCAAGAGCTAGAAGCCTTTGCCTATTCTGTCTCCCATGATCTGCGGGCACCCCTGCGGGCGATTGAGGGCTTTGCCC
Source organism: Elainellaceae cyanobacterium (assembly GCA_050331615.1). Taxonomy (GTDB): domain Bacteria; phylum Cyanobacteriota; class Cyanobacteriia; order CAKZMO01; family CAKZMO01; genus JAYKGU01. The sequence continues at coordinate 18,831 of JBHJGR010000037.1, read as the reverse complement.
GCATTTTTCAGGAGGACTATGGCGATCGCCTCGACACCACCGGGCAAGAGTACACCCAGATGCTGATCGACTCGGCCTCCCAAATGGACGCCCTGATTCGCGACCTGCTGGCCTACAGTCAAATGGGACGGCGCGAGATCCAGCGGGTACCCGTCAGTCTGGAGGTGCTGGTGCAGCGAGCATTCCAGGGTCTGGATGCAGAAATGCGAGACCGTCAGCCCCAAGTCATCGTCGAGCCGCTGCCGGTGGTGCTGGGTCAGCGCAGCGTCCTCCAGCAGGTAATCGGCAACCTGATCACCAACGCCATTAAGTTTGTGGAGCCAGACAAAACACCCGTTGTCAAAATTTGGGCCGAGGAGCGACAGCCGTTTGTGCGCATCTGGATTGAAGACAACGGCATTGGCATTTCTCCGAACCACCAGCGACGCATCTTTCGCCCCTTTGAGCGGCTCCACGGCATCGAAGCCTATCCGGGCACCGGCATCGGGCTGGCGATCGTGCAGCGGGGTGTAGAGCGCCTGGGCGGTCAGGTCGGCGTCGAGTCAGTTCCCGGAGCGGGTAGTCGCTTCTGGATCGAGCTGCCCCGGTCATGAGTAGCAGTTGCAGTGTGTCTGCACGCTATCGTACCATCGGGGTTAGCTGCGGTCTGCTAACTTGAAGTTACGTCAGCTTAAGATCCGTTTTTTCCCTGAGAGGATTAAGGGCTGGATGTCTGAGCGATCGCCAAGCTGCCGTGTGTCCCAACCTCGGTGATTTCTAGCCATGATGGATTTAAGCGAATACGGAATTCTGCTGGTTGAAGATAGTTCCAGCGACATCGTGTTTATTCAACGGGCATTTAAGCAAGCTAATATCGTTAATCCGATTCGCGTCGTCCGGGATGGAGACGAGGTCATTGCTTATCTGTCGGGGGAAGGGGATTATGGCGATCGCAGCCAGTATCCCCTCCCGGCCATGATTCTGCTCGACCTGAAGCTGCCGCGCCGCGACGGGCTGGAAGTGCTGGACTGGCTAAAGCAGCAGCCCTCCCTTAAGCGCATTCCGGTGGTGGTGCTCACCTCATCCCGCGAAGCGGCTGATGTGGATCGCGCCTATGATTTGGGCGTCAGTTCCTACCTGGTGAAGCCGGTGCAGCTTGAGGCGCTGAATAATATGGTGGAAGCGATCAATACCTACTGGCTACGGTTTAACCAGTTTCCCAACCTTTTTTTGGCATAAGCCAAAACCGGGTATTTGCTTGAGGTGGGAAGATCGGGTTCGGGAATCAGTCGCTACCATAGGAAACCAAGTTTTCCCGTCAACCCTTTATGAATCCGGACAACCCTCCCCTTAGTCGTATTCTGCTCGTCGATGATAACCCCGCCGATCGCCAGCTTGTCTTGCGCGAACTCCACCGAGACTTTACCGATCTGGAGATTTGGGAAGCGGCTGATATGGAGGGATTCGAGCGGGCGATCGCCACGGAATCCTTTGACCTGATCGTCACCGACTACGAACTGCGATGGTCTACCGGGCTGGAGGTGCTGCGACAGGTCAAGGCTCTCGACCCCATGCTGCCTGTAGTCATGTTCACTGACTCCGGCAGCCAGGAAATTGCCGTAGAGGCGATGAAGGCCGGACTGGATGACTACGTGCTTAAATCCCCCAAGCACCTGATTCGGCTGTCTCAGGCGGTGCGCATCGCCTGGGAAAATTCCCAAACCCGCCGCCGCGCCAACGAGCTAGATCTGCGGCAGCGCTTTTTGCTGGATCAGCTCGCGATCGGGATATTTCGGGCTAGTGCAGACGGTCAGCTCATTGAGGTCAACGAGGGATTTCTCAAGCTGCTGGGGCTGGACTCCCTGGCAGCCGCCAAAGACTTCTTTCACAAGAATTTTGAATTTGACACCGTCAATCGCCTCCAAACCGGGCAGCAGCAGTGGGAGCGGCGGCTGCGTCGCCCCGATGGCCAGACCATCTGGGTGCAGATTAACGAAGCGCTGAGCCAGCAGAACGGTAAATCGGTGATTGACGGCCTGGTGAGCGATATTACCGAGAAAAAGGAAGCGGCGATCGCCATTCAGCAATTCAACGCCGAGCTGGAAGCACGGGTGCAGGAGCGGACGGTTCAGCTCGAAGCCAGCAATCGCCAGCTCGAAGAAACCAACCAGGAGCTGGAAGTGCTGGCCTATTCCCTGTCCCATGATTTGCGATCGCCCATTCGCCGCATCAGTGGCTTCGTCGATCTGCTGGTCAGTGAGCTACCCCGAGCAAACACCAGCCCCACCATTCAAGACTACCTGCGGCGCATTGCCCGGTCGGCTCGTCAGGCTGGCCAGATGATTGACGGTTTGCTGGACTATTCCCGCACGGGGCGCGTCTCCATGCAGTCTGTCCGGGTGGATATGGGCCAACTGGTGAGATACATCCAGCAGCAGCTCATCCGGGATCAGCCCAATCGTAATATCCAGTGGCACATTGAGCCGCTGCCCTCGGTCAGGGGCGATCGCACCCTGCTCCAGCGGGTGTGGCAAAACCTCATGGATAACGCCATCACCTACACCCAACCCCGAGACCCGGCGGTGATCACCATCGGCAGTCGGGATAAGGGCGATCGCGTCACCTTTTTTGTTCAAGACAACGGCATTGGCTTTGATGAGCGGTATGGCGATCGCCTCTTCTCCATGTTTCAGCGGCTCCACGATGACGGCGATTTCCACGGAACCGGCATCGGCCTCGCCAGCGCCCGACGCATCATCCACCGCCACGGCGGCCAGATCTGGGCCACGGGCGAGGTGGGTAAGGGTGCAACGTTCTACTTTTCCCTCCCTAAGCTTTAATTTATGAGTAATACCAATTTCGCGTGAAGCCGCATAGGAGAAGTTCGGTCAGACAAGAAGTTCGGTCAGACAAGGGGCTTACGTCCCTTGTTGTGTGCAGCTTCACAGAAAACCGATACAAGGTGGCACCTAGCTAAGTCTGCACTCAGAGAAGCGATATAAACTACAAGCAAGCCGACTCTACGCTGCACTTGGAGAGTGAAGACGTTTCTAGCCTATGAACCCTGCTAAACCTCATCCGCCAGCCCTGGATGCCGAGCGCCTGAGCTTCTGGACAAAGCTGTCCTACGGCATCGGCACCATTGGTACCTCCTTGACGGGCAGCATCCTGGCCTTCTTCTTCATGTTCTTCTTGACCGATGTCGCTGGCGTTCCCGCCGCCTGGGCAGGCAGCATTCTGATGATCGGTCAAATCAGCGATGCCGTCAGCGACCCCATTATCGGGATGTGGAGCGATCGCACCAAATCCCGCTGGGGGCGACGCTATCCTTGGATTCTCGCCGGAGCCGTTCCCTTTGGGCTGTCCTTCTTTCTGCTGTGGCTGATTCCCTCCAGCAACGTCGGCCTCCTGTTCATCTATTACGTTGTCATCGGCATCCTGTTTAAGACGGCCTTCACGGCGGTGTACCTCCCCTACGTATCGTTAACGCCCGAATTAACCCAGGGCTATCACGAACGCACCAGCCTCAACAGCTTTCGCTTCACCTTTTCCATCGGCAGTAGCATTCTGGCACTGGCGCTGGTGGGCGTAATTTTTGACCTGGTGGATGACCTCTCCACCCGCTACGTGATGGTGGGCATTGTGGGTGCCCTGCTCTGCGTTGTGCCTCTCTATATCTGCGTTTGGGGCACTCGTCGCCGGGTACTGGCCTCCGAACGCCGCCATGCCCAGACGCCCCGCCCTGCTCCCCTGCCGCTGGTGGAACAGGTGCGCATCGCCTTTAGCAACCGCCCCTTCCTGCTGGTGATGGGGATTTATCTCTGCTCTTGGCTGGCGGCCCAGATGACTGCCGTGGTCATGCAGTACTTTGTCGTTAGCTGGATGAATCTCTCCGCCCAGATCTTTACCTATTTTGCGCTAGCGGTGCAGGGAACGGCGCTGTCCATGCTGTTTGTATGGAGCCACCTCAGCCAGCGGCTGGGTAAAAAAGCCGTGTATTTCCTCGGGGTTGGCCTGTGGATTATTGCCCAGGGGGGGCTCTTTTTCCTGACGCCGGGGCAGGTCCCGCTGATGTTTTTGCTGGGGGTGATGGCAGGGTTTGGCGTCTCCACGGCCTATCTAATTCCGTGGTCCATGCTGCCAGACGTGATTGAGCTGGATGAGCTCAAAACGGGGCAGCGGCGCGAAGGGGTGTTCTACGCCTTCATGGTGATGGTGCAGAAAGTAGGGCTGGCGATCGGCATCTTTTTAGTAGGCCAGGTGCTCAGTTGGGCGGGCTATGTGGAGAGCGTTCCCGGAGAACCGCCGCCGGTGCAGCCCGATTCGGCTCTGCTGGTCATCCGCCTAGCCATTGGCCCCATTCCTACAGCGCTGCTCATTCTAGGGCTGGTGCTGGCCTACTTCTACCCCATTACCCGGGAGATTTACGCCAAGATTTTGCTGAGGCTCAGCCAGCGTCGCCTGCGGCAGCAGCGGGCGATCGCACGAGGGCAAGAAAGCGATCAGCCAAACCAGCCCCCCTCCCCCAAGGACGACAAACCAGCCTCCGACGCTCCCATTCAATCCGGCTGATTCTGCGCTAGCGTGGGAGAGAAGCATTGAGGTAGCGATAATCGGTGACCAGAAAACGCTCGGTATTGGCCTTGCTGGCAGTATTGTCGCTGCCCCTGGCATCTTGCTCCGGCTCCTTTGGAGATGCTCTGGAGCGATCGCTCAGCGCCGATCCAGAGCTGGAGAATAACCCAAATCTGCTGGTGGCAGGGGGGAGTCCGGCGGCCCAGACCTGTGATCCAGCTACCCTGGACCAGCTTCCCGAGGCGCTGCCGACCGAGTTATGCTATCCCAACGGCACGGTGACCGATATTGCCGGGGCCGATACTGATACCGACGCTACTGCACCAGAGGCGATCGCCATCCAGTGGTCTACCCCCGATGGCCTGGAGCAGGTCTGGACGTTTTACGAAGCGCGGCTGAAGGAAGCGGGCTGGGAACTGGCCCAGCGCCCCGTCACCGAGAGCGATGGCGACGGCGATGGCAATGGCTCCAACACCCTAGAGGCCGTGAAAGCAGGGGTGCGCGTAACGGTTTCTCCCAGGACGACTCCGCTTTCCTCGCCTGCCGACTCAGCCGCAGGTGCGACCGAAGACGGGGCCAATGATTCCACTGCGTTTGAAGTCAGCTATCAGCCGAGGGAACGCGATCGCTCCCTCAGTCCTGTCAGCATCCCCGATACCAACGACGAGTTTCCGTCTTCTCCGGATGAATCCAATGGGGAGACGGGGGCCAGCGATCAGAATCAGTCCTCTGAAGCGACCACTAGCCCCACCGCTGCCCAAGCCTTTACCGACCTGGACGAAGCTCCCGACGAGCTGCAGCCCTACCTGCAGGACCTGGCCCAGCTTGGCATTTTGACCGCTGCTGAAGCGGGCGATCGCCCCGCTTTTCAGCCCAACGCCACCGTCACTCGCCGCGACTTTGCCCGCTGGCTGTTTGCCGCAAATAACACGCTGCATGGCGATCGCCCCTCCCGCCGCATTCGCCCCGCTACCGATGCGGTCCAGCCTGCTTTTCAGGATGTTCCCGCCTCCGATCCAGACTTTGACGTGATCCAGGGCTTGGCGGAGGCCGGACTGATCCCTAGCCCCTTGGCCGGAGCCTCTACCGCCGTCACGTTTCGCCCTGACGCCCCTCTGACGCGGGAAGATTTGCTGCTCTGGAAAGTGCCCCTCGACCTGCGGCAGTCGCTCCCCACCGCTACTGTGGATGCCGTTCAGCAAACTTGGGGCTTTCAGGATGCTGCCCGGATCGACCCCAAGGCGCTGCAGGCAGTGCTGGCGGACTATCAAAATGCGGACCAGTCCAATATCCGGCGGGCGTTTGGCTACACAACGCTGTTCCAGCCCAAGAAGCCCGTCAGCCGTGCAGAAGCCGCCGCCACCCTCTGGTTTTTTGGCTATCAGGGCGACGGCATCTCGGCAGCACAGGTGGAGGAGGCCAACGCAGCCGAGCCAACTGGGGCAGATGAATCAGCGGATGCAGCGATATAGCCCCACGGGCTATACCTACTGGTCTGACACGGCTAATTTGATGGAATAGGCGTAGGCGTAGAGTGGGCATTGCCTACCAGTCAAAAGTTTGACGCGATCGCCTAGTGGGTCGTTTGCTTTGCTCCCAGCCATTTCGCCCTCACCCCAAACCCCTCTCCCAATCTGGCTACTACATACACACATCTTGGCCCTCACCCCCTCAATCCCCCTCTCCCAAAAATGGGCGAGGGGGAGGTAAGACAAGGCTTTCCGGCTCCCCTTCTCCCGCTCTGGGAGATTGGGTTGGGGGATGAGGGAAAAGCCCGAACAGCAAGGGGTTCAGGACTTATGTGTACTTAGTAGCCCAATCTGGGGAAGGGCTTTAAAACTGGCGATAAGTTCCGGCTCCCCTTCGCCCCAAGTTGGGAGAAGGGGCTGGGGGATGAGGGCAATGTCCGTGCCAAACGAAGGTTAGAAAACCGGGGGAGCGCCCCGGTTTTCTAACATGAATTTAATTGTGCCGACCTACTTACCGCTACGCAGATGAGCTAGACCGCTGATAGGCGATGTAAAGGGCTTCCAGTACCAGGTCGTCGGCAACTGCGGGGTTGAGTTCATGGAGCGGCAGACTTTCCCGCAGGCTGGTTACCAGATCAGCGCTGAGCTTGATTTGGGCGCGCTGGTCTAGGCTACGGCGACGGTGCAGATATTCCCGGATCACGGCAAAGTCGTCAGGGCGGAGGGAACTTAGGTCGTTGGTGGCAAGCAGTTGCTGGGCCAAATGCTCTGCTGCCGGGCTGAGGTCAATGAATTGGGCGGTGGTTGGTTTCTCCACCTGAATAACGAGCGTGCCAGCGACCCAGTCACCGATGCGGCGTTCCTGAGAACCCAGCAGGATGAAAATGAGTCCGATGAAGAATAGGTCGTCGATGGGGCGCAAGAGGCTGCGCAGCACCGCCTGGGGCAGCCCCACCGGACGCCCATCCACCTGCACCACGCGGATTTTGGTGAATCGCTTACCGGGGGTCTGCCCCTGCCAAGTCGTTTCGAAGAAGACAAAGTAGCCGGAGTAGATGACAAATACGGCCAGGGCCAAAATGGCCAGCATCCACAGCTCCAGGGACTGGGTATCGCCAGTTAGATTGGCCACCAGCGTTGCCAACTGTTCTCCTAGAAAAGTGATCAGTACAATCACCCCAGTAATGAAAACCGTGAGCAGCAGGTAGTCAATCATCAGGGCGAGGACCCGATTGCCGATGCCAGCCAGGGTTAGCTCTAGCTCAACGCATTCAGGGGTGCGTACTTTGATCCGGTTGAAAAGTCCCATGGAACGAACTAAGTGCTAAGGCACAATTCATTACATCCTCTTGGTATGCGCCCTCGGCGGGGGCGCGCACCCCAGGAAAATAACGTTTAACGACTGATCAAATGGTGGGAGGGCGATCGCTCAGACGAATATCCAGCCCCTCACGGCGACTGCGCAGGTCGTAATAGGTAACGGCCTTCACAGCTTGCCAAAAGGGCAGAATAAAAACATTGCCGATGAGGCTGGCGGCGACGCCGAGCCAGTAGCCCAGCACATAGGCCGCAGACTCTTGGTCCACCAGAGTAAGCAGAATTTGGGGCAGGTAGTTGGTGAGGGACAGGATGGGCAGGGTGACCAAAAAGGCGACCACCACAACCCCCTGAACGCGCAACACGGAGTCCTGTGTCAGCCACCAGCTCCGCTCGATGCTCTGGGTCCCATTTACGTCAGGCTCAATTGCCAGCGGCACTTCGGAGAGAAACCAGCGGGAGACAAACCAAACCAGAATAAAAAGGCCGCCTAGCAAGAGGCCCAGCGATAGCAAACCACCGATGACAGCCCCCAAAAGGCCCGTCGCAACGGCAACTGCTGTCGCTAGGCCAACGGCGAGCATCACCATCAGGGCAAACAGGAGATATAGCCCAATAAATCTCAAGAGCAGCTGGAGCATAATGGACAAAAACCGCCAGAGCCGCTGATCGACGTGGCTGCGGGCGGTTGCCAGGCTTTCGGGAACTTGGGTGAGGTCAGCAAAGGCAAGGCGGCAGATGAGGCCGGCGATCGCACCATATTTTGCCCATCCATAAACAGGCACAATCAGCCAGAGGGTTGCCTGGAGCGCTAGCCGTAGGTAGAGCTGAAGACGGGCACCGTACAGCTTAAACGCTGCCGTCACCACATTACCCACGCTCAGCGGTCGCAACGGGTTGACTGGGTTGAGGTTCTGAGACATGGCTCAAAGGTGGAAGAGGGGTCCTGAAGTCATCATACGCGAGCCTCTCCGAGATGCCAGCCAAACTTCACGGAAGGATAAGGAAGTGGTTTAGACGAGCGCCCCCGGCAGGGATGCACACCTCTACAAGGTGAAACTAATTTGGGCTTGAGCACCTTAGGTTGGGCGCAGACGGCTGGTTGTTTTGATGAAGAATTGGTAGAGTTGACCTCTAGATCAATTTTTTTGAAGCTGCTCATTGAGCTTAAACTCTGGCGTCAACTTTTTCGTCACTTGATTCGTCTAACGTAATTACCTGGTCCGATGCCGCCTGTTTTTGATCATCTGCTTCTGTAGCGCTGCGATCGCCCCTGATATCTATTCCCACTGTCCGTGACCCCATCTCCGCGCCGCTCATCTCCTCCTCCAGACCGCCAAGCCTCTAGCGCAGAGCCGGTCCGCTTTTTTAGCCTGCGTACCAAGCTGCTGGTTGGGTTCACTGTCGCCTTTAGCGGGGTCTTCGTCGCCGTCTTCTTCTGGTTCTACCTCTTTGCCACCCGAGAAGTGGTGTCGCGGCTGCGGGCCGATATGCGGTCAACCCTGAGGGGGGCAGCCGCAGGCGTGGATGTGGAAGAACTGCTGTCGCTTTATGCCGATGGCCAGCCCAACGCTGCGGGCTTTTCGGATGACGAGCGCTACCAGCGGCAGCTCGACTGGTTCGACGCGATTCACCAAACAGAACCACGGGTCTGGTTCTACTCGTTCATCATTGACGACTCCCGCAGCAATCGCCGCGTTGGCCCATCGGCGGTGCCCCCCGGGGAATTGGAAATGATCTACTTGGTGGATCTCTGGGCCAGGTACGATCCTCAAAAGGCCAGCAAATTTCTGGAGTCAGACGTTCCCAGCCTCCGGGGGCTCCAGGTGCTGGAGCAGAAAGCCCTGGTGGAGTTTCCGGATATCTACACCGATCGCTGGGGAAGCTGGCTGTCAGCCGCCGCTCCCCTCTTTGACAACAACGGCAACGTGGTAGCAGTGCTGGGCCTGGACATTGAAGCGGACTACGTTGCCCAGCTCCAGCAGCGATTTCGCCGTCGGCTCATCATCGCTTTTGGCATCGCCTACGGCGTCCTTTTCATGCTGATCTACACCATTGCCACTGCTCTCACCCGTCGGCTTGCTCAGCTCGCGCTCTCGACGGAGCAAATTGCCGCCGGGAACTATGACCAGTCTTTTCTAGACTCTCCCCGCTCTCGCTTCCCCGACGAGATGAACCACCTCGCCAGCGTATTTGGGCTGATGGTGGAGCGCATCCGCATTCGAGAACGGCTGATTCGGGAGGGCAGACAGGTTGAGCAGGAAGTACGGCAGGCCCTCCAGCGAGAGAAGGAGCTGGGGGAGCTAAAGTCCCAGTTTATTTCGATGGTTTCCCACGAATTTCGCACCCCCCTGACGGTGATCAGAACCTCGGCAGAGCTGCTGCAGCGCTTCGGTCATCAAGCCTCGGAAGCAAAGCGGCAGGATTACTTTCAGCGCATTCAGGACGCAATCCAGGCAATGGTGCAGCTCATCGAAGATATCCTCACCGTTGGGCAGGCCGAGTCGGGCAAGCTGATGCTCAATGCACAGCCGCTAGACCTGGGCCAGTTCTGTGCCGATTTGATTGAAGAACTGCAGTTGAGCGGTGACCAGGGACAGCGCATTGTGCTGCATCAGGTCGGGGAAAGCGATCGCGTCTCGCTAGACCCCAAACTGCTGCGATCGCTGCTGGTCAACCTCCTGTCCAATGCCTTGAAGTACTCTGACCCCACCAGCCCGGTGGACATTATCCTTTCCTATCAGCCCCGCTCGGTGCAAATTGAAGTACGCGATCGCGGCATTGGTATCCCCCTTGACGATCAGGACCACCTGTTTGAACCCTTTTATCGGGGCAGCAACGTCTCCACCATTCAGGGCACTGGACTGGGGCTACAAATTGTCCGGCAAATTGTCGATCTGCACCACGGCGATATCACTTTTACCAGCGAAGAGGGGGTGGGCACTCGCTTTCGGGTACGCCTACCGACGAACGCTCCTTCTGCGTAGCCCATTCGCAACCTTGGGACCCAAATCCGCTCAACAAACTAAAACTCTACTGGTTCTTTAATTCGCGGGCGATCGCTTAAAAACGCCCTAAATTCTCCGTGTCAATGAACAGGTGCCCTGTATCATCGGGCACGCTGAAAGTGAAGGATCAGCGAATGACCGCAGTCACGCCAGGCACGGCGCTGCTGCGATCGCCCTTAATTCGCTGGGAACTCTAGCTGAAGTAAAATCGAGGTAACGCTAACTATGACAAGAAAAAAGGTAACTCTTCGCACCCTGCGGCTAAGCGCAAGTTTAGTACTGATGGCTGGGGTGATAGCGCCCACGATGCTAGACCACGTCTTTGGTCAGGTTTATGAGAAAAACGAGTGCCACGACCCTAACGTTGCCTGCTAGCGGTTGCTTAGCCCCAAACCTTCATAACCTTCATTGCCCCCTTCAACTCATCTACCCTAACTGCGAGCTTTTCCAAGACACCGTCTAAGACACCGTTCCGATAAGAAGACAACGTTGTTCGCCTAAGTGTTCCCGATAGTCCATTGTTTTTTAATCCCGTTGAAGCCCCCCGCTCTGGCTAGAGCATAAGTTCGTACCAAATCGCCCCCACAAATCAACCGATTCCGCGGATTTCGGAAGTTTAGCCGAGCTGTGCACCACTTTTTTGGGTTCTGAAGGACTGTGACACAGGCAGGGTGCCTGCGCGACGGAGGTCGAGCCATTGCCTCAACTCGCTTCTCTCCCCTCGCGAATGACCGTCAGCGGTCCCGATTCCCCGCTATCTTGCCAGGCAAGGCGGATCTCAGCTTCAGGGGAGAATGCATCAGGGGCGATCGCCAACACATGCACATCCCGCCAGACCTGCTCTGGCGGTAGATACTTGCCTGGGTAGAGCCCCCCTAGTATGGGCTGGGCTTCTCGGTAAATGGGCTGGAAGCGATCGCCTATCTGGATGCGGAGGCGAGCATCTGCCGGTATGCGCTTGAGAGATTGCCAGTAGAGCGTCAGGATGGGTGCAGCGGAGGGATTCATCGGTAGTTCAAGGTCATAGCCCAGCAGCCTGGCATAGGGCTCAATGCGTAGCCCGGCCCGATCGGCAATATACGACTCGGCGGGGTGCTGCATTTGCTCCAGGTCCGCCGCCGTGGGTACTGGTCCCGCATAGGTCTCAACATAGTTGATCCCGCGAAGCTGGACCGCGTGCAGCTTTGGCTGCGCCGTGAAGTACTGGATGAACTCCGGGCTGGGCAACTGGCGCTGGCGCTGATTTTGATAAAGCACCACCCGCTGGGCCTGCTGCCAAAAGTCGCGGTCGGGTAGTTCATCCTGGGGAATGAGAATCGATTTGCCGTGGAAGTAGGCGGCAAACACCGACCGATGCCAGCTAGCGACGGTCATTTCGCTCGGATCTGGGCTCTGGTTGAGCCACGCTGCCGCTTGGTCCAGCCCTTCCCCCTGACCCACCATCAGGATTTGCTGGGCGGCAGCGCTGCCGCCCCAGAGGGGATTGAAGTAGGTGAGGCAGTAGGGAAAGTGGGGCAGCAGGAAGATGAGCTGGCCGATGCCCAGCCCCACCGCAATACTGACTGGTAAGGCCACTGGCGATCGCAGCCAAACCGAGGACAGGCGGGCCTGCAAACACGCTCGCACCGCCACTGCCAGAAACGACCACCCAGCCGCAGCCAGAATCGCGATGATGGGTATCACGAAGCTCAGATAGCGGTCGAGCTTGGTGGTAGACATCGAAAGGCATCCCACAAACCAGCAGGCCGCCAGCCCAAAAACCGTCAGGTCTGGGGCAATGGCAAGCTGACGGTGAACGCGGGGAATCAGCAGCGTGGCCAAACAGGCCAGCCCGCCCAACTGCAGCCAGGGAGAAAGACGCAGGGCGATCGCCACCGGGTAGAACCATGGACCGGGAGCATGGGTTAGCTCACCCCGGAAGAAGAAGTACCCCCGGGCCGACTCCTCCAGCAGTGCTTCCGACAGGCGATCGAGGGTATATCCCGGCTGCAGCCACAGCGCTGGCCAGATTACCACTAGCGTCGCCAGCAGGGTGGCCCCCCAGATACCCATTTCCAGGGCGCGTCGCCGCCAGCCCTGCTGCGGGAAGCGAGCGGGCCACAGCCCCAGTTCCGCCAGCATAGCTCCTAGCCCCACCGCAGGCACCGCAAACAGGGCGATGATTTTGGCGGCGACTGACCCACCCATCAGGACCCCGGAGGCCAGCAGCCAGCGGCGGGCGGAACGAGCGGCATCAGAGAAACTATCGTGTCGCAGATACAGCAAAAACGCCAGGAGGGAGAGAATCCCTAGGTCCGCATGGAGGGCGTCGGTGGTGATAAAGCGCTGATAGCCCAGGAAAAAAGGCTCCAATAAAAGCAGGACGGTAGCGATGAGGGCGATCGCCCCTCCCAATAATTTCCGAGTCAGCAGATAAAACGCGGCCATACAGGCTGAGGTGGCGATCGCCTGAAGCAGCCGGGGCAGGATATACAGCCCCACCGCAAAGGGCAGCGTCTCGGTGCAGGCCCCCAGCTCGTTGGGCTGGTGGGCACCAAACAGGTCGGGAAAAATTTGGCTCATCCAGCAGTTAACCATCATCCCCAGCCCCGACAGCCACATGTTTGGCACGCCCGGATGGGGACTCTGATAGGTATCCGCCAGATTGCCCGCCAGCAGTCCCCGCCAGAACAGCACCCCTCGCGACAGCCACTTGGCCTCATCGGCGTTTAGGGGAACGGCGATCGCCCAAATCCGCAGCACCAGTGCACTCACAAAAACGATGCCCCACCCGCTCACGGCCTGCATCGCCTTTACCCATCTAGCCATCCATCTCCCACTCCCTCGCTTTTTGGTATGCTTCTGACACTCGCTTGAACTGGACTTGGATTATAAGTGCGATCGCGATGATACGGCATCTCCACACGTTTCTCACCGCTCCAAGCGGGCGATTCTTCTCGCCACGGACCCTGCTTTGGTTTTGTCTCAGCCTGGGCCTGGTGCTGGTCTACAGTCTGATAGCTCTACAGGAAGCCTTTAGCGCTGCTCACGTGATTCAGGATGATGCCCGCCAGCACGTTTTTTGGATGCAGCGGTTTGTCAACCCGGCCCTCTTTCCAGATGACCGGATTGCCGATTATTTTCAGAGCGTCGCTCCTGGCGGTTATCAGTTGCTCTACCGGATGGCCGCCGCTACGGGGCTATCCCCCATTCTCTTCCACAAGCTGCTGCCCGTTGGCCTCAATCTCATCATGGCGGGCTACTGTTTTGCCACCTGCCTGTGTCTGTTACCGATTCCCGTCGCCGCCTTTAGCGCCACGCTGCTGCTGGGCCAGGGGCTGGGCACAACCGATGCAATCGTGTCTGGCACTCCCAAAGCCTTTATCTATCCGCTGCTGCTGGCGTTTCTCTATTACCTGCTGCGGGGGCGGCTGATTCCCACCCTGGTGATCATCGCCCTGCAGGGACTGTTTTATCCCCAACTGGTGTTTCTCTCGGCGGGGGTGCTGGTGCTGCGGCTGGGGCAATGGCGAGGGGGACGGCTGGGGCTGACGCCCGTGAAGCGCGATCGCCTCCTGAGTCTATCCGGACTGGCCCTGGCCCTGGTGGTGCTGCTGCCCTACGCTCTCCAGTCCAGCGCCTTTGGTCCCACTTTGACGCTGACAGCGGCGCGCGATTTACCGGAGCTGGCTTTACCCGGCAGTCGCTCCCAATACTTCTTTGACAGCGATCCGGCGGCCTACTGGCTCAAGGGGCGCAGCGGTCTCCGTCTGGCCACGGCCCTCACTCCGGTAACTAACGGGCTTGGGCTGCTGCTGCCGTTCCTTGGGCTGTTCCCGAAGCGGTTCCCCCTGGTGCGGCAGGTGCAGCCTGCTGTCACTGTATTGCCGCAGCTCCTGGTGTCTTCTCTAGCGATGTTTGCAGCGGCCCATCTGCTGCTGTTTCGCCTGCACCTCCCCAGCCGCTACACCCAGCACAGCTTTCGCATCATCCTGAGTTTGGCGGCGGGTATGGCTCTGGTGCTTCTGGTGGATGCCGTGCTCCGCTGGGCGATGCGACCTGCTGGCGCGGCTCGGTCGGCTGCGACGGTGCGTCCACAGCCGCGCTGGAAGATAGGGGGGGCGATCGCCCTAACCAGCATTTTGGGAGCACTGGTGGTAGGCTACCCGGTACTCGTGCCAGGCTTTCCCTTGACGGCCTATCAGATCGGCCAGTATCCGGCGCTTTACGAATTTCTGCGATCGCAGCCAACCGATAGCCTGATTGCCTCCCTGTCCAACGAGGTGAACAACCTGCCTAGCTTTGCCCAGCGGTCGATTCTAACCGGCAGCGAATACGCTATTCCCTATCACACGGGCTACTACACTGAAATTCGCCAGCGCACCACAGACCTGATTCGCGCCCAGTACAGTGCCGATCCGGCGATCGTTCAGGAATTCATCGAGCGCTACGGCATTACCCACTGGCTGCTGGATCGCAATGCCTTTCAGCCTCGCTACCTGACTAATCAGGCATGGATTCAGCAATACCCCGCCGCTGCCCAGGCGGCTCGCCAGGCGCTGCAGCGAGAATCTCCTGCCCTGTCGGGTCTGAACGACTGCGTCATGTTTGCCGACCGGGGACTGTCGCTGCTGGACGCCCGCTGCATTACAGCTGCTTTATCACGCTAAGTGCTGAAGCACTTAGCGAAGAAGCCTGCCGTCAGGCGGCGACGAAAACCGAAAGTAGGCGGTAGGATGGGGGCAAGCCTCAGGGGTGCTGGCGGTTTGTCGCGCCTGCTGGGAGTAGCAAAAGCCCAATGGAAAGGATTTGACATGCTGAAAAACCTTCTCGTATCTGGTTCGATCTGTGCGGTGCTGCTGAGCGCTAGCCTCCCGGTTCAGGCGCAGCAGCCAAACCCGCAGCAGAGCCCCGACGCTCAGGGTACTCCCCAACCGGAAATGGTTGATCCCGACAGCATTAGCGAGCAAGAGCTAGAGATGTTTGTGGATGCCGTACAGACGATTTCCAGCATCCAGGCCCAGTCTCGCGAAGCTGCCGTATCAGTGGTTGAGTCATCGGGGTTAGGGGCTGAGCGCTTCAGCGAAATTCTCCAGGCGATTCGCAGCCAGCAGTCGCCGGAAACACCAGCCGGGGAAGATACCGTCCCTATGTCTGACATCAGCCCTGAAGAGCTGGCAACTTTCGAGCAAACCGCCACCCAAATTGCCCAGATTCAGCAAGCGGCTCAGCAAGAAATGCGGCAGGCGATCGTCGCCGAAGGACTTGAGGTAGAACGGTTCCAGGAAATTGCCAGAGCGGTTAGTAATGATTCTGGCCTACAGCAGCAGGTCCAGGAGATGCTGGAGAACCAGGGCTAACGGTAGGGTAGGCAATGCCCACCTGCCGATGCTGCCGGTTGAATACACATTTGGGGTGGGCATTGCCCACCCTGCATTAAGTGTCGCCAGCGCTGACGGTTTGGGGTTCGACCTTGGCCCCGTTTACGGCAGTGGATGTAAACGTCAGCCCGTCTCCCTGATAGTCGATAAAGATGGTATCGCCTTCGCTGAAAGCGTTCTCCAAGATCTTGGTCGCCAGGGGATTCTCAACTTCCCGCTGGATGGCCCGCTTGAGGGGACGTGCTCCATACACCGGGTCGTACCCGGCTTCAGCAATATAGTTTTGGGCAGCAGCGGTGATGGTCACGTCCAGCTTTTGGTCGGCCAAGAGGCGACGAATGCGCTGCAGCTGGATGCCGACAATTTGCTGGAGTTCCGTCAGGCTCAGGGGGTGGAACAGAATAATGTCGTCCACCCGGTTGAGAAACTCGGGTCGGAAATGCGATCGCAACGCCGCCAAAACACGCGATCGCATCTCTTCGTAGTTATCGCGATCGCCCGCCACATCGAGAATATGGCTACTACCGATATTGCTCGTCATCACAATCACGGTATTGCGGAAGTCAACGGCGCGGCCCTTGGAGTCGGTGAGCCTGCCATCGTCTAAAACCTGCAGCAAGGTGTTAAAAACGTCAGGATGGGCTTTCTCCACCTCATCTAGCAGCAGCACTGAGTAGGGCCGACGGCGAATGGCTTCTGTAAGCTGGCCCCCCTCATCGTGACCAATATAGGCCGGAGGCGCACCAATCATCCGCATCACCGAGCTTTTTTCCATATATTCGGACATGTCTAGCCGCACCAGGGCATCCCCCGAGTCAAACAGGGATTCTGCCAGGGTGCGGGCCAGCTCCGTTTTGCCCACTCCCGTGGGACCCAAGAAGATAAATGAGCCGATGGGGCGTCCCGGATCTTTCATGCCCGCACGGGCGCGGCGAATGGCGGCGGCGACAGCAGCGACAGCCTCCTCCTGGCCGATGACCCGCTGGTGCAGGTGGGATTCGAGCTGGAGCAGCTTTTGCCGCTCCGACTCCAGCAGGCGGTTGACCGGAATGCCCGTCCACTTAGCGACGATTTCGGCAATGTCGGCCTCCGTCACCTGCTGCCGCAGCAGTGCCGATCCCCGAGCCTGGATATCGATCAGGTTGGTTTCTTTTGCCTCCAGCTCTCGGTGAACAGCCTCCAGTCGCCCATACTTGAGCTGGGCTGCGGTATTCAGGTCGTAGTCACGCTCGGCCTTTTCAATCTGCCGGTGCAGGGTTTCTTCCTCTTCCCGCAGGGCCTTGATGGCATCCCGCATCTGCTTTTCGGTTTCCCACTGGCTGGAGAGGCGATCGCGCTCCTGGCTAAGCTGGTCAATTTCCTTTTGAATACGGTCCAGGTTTTCCTGGGACGGACGGTAGGCCGTGAGGAGGCCGGAAGTGTAGCCTTCGCCCTCTAGCGATCGCTTTTCCATCTCCAGCTGCATCAAGCGCCGCTCCACGTTCTCCAGCTCCTCTGGCTTGGAGGTGTTTTCCATCTTGAGCTTGGCGGCGGCTTCGTCCACCAGGTCAATCGCCTTGTCGGGCAGGAAGCGATCGGTAATGTAGCGATCGGACAGAGACGCTGCCGCCACCAGAGCCGCATCGGTGATGGTGACGTTGTGGTGGGTCTGGTAACGGTCCTTCAGCCCCCGCAGGATGGAGATGGTGTCATCCACGCTGGGCTGGTCGATGTAGACCTGCTGAAAGCGGCGCTCCAGGGCAGCATCCTTTTCAATGTGCTTGCGATATTCGTCCAGGGTCGTGGCCCCGATGCAGCGCAGCTCGCCCCGCGCCAGCATGGGCTTCAGCAGGTTGCTGGCGTCCATATTGCCCTGACCCGCGCCGGTGCCGACAACGGTGTGGAGTTCGTCGATAAAGAGGACGATTTGCCCGTCAGACTCCGTTACCGCCCGCAGCACGGATCGCAGCCGGTCCTCAAATTCGCCCCGGTACTTTGCTCCAGCGACGAGCGAACCCATATCTAAGGAAATGAGGCGGCGCTCTTTGAGGGATTCGGGCACGTCGCCGTTAACGATGCGCTGGGCCAGGCATTCGGCGATCGCCGTTTTGCCTACCCCCGGTTCTCCAATCAGCACGGGATTATTCTTCGTCCGCCGCGAGAGCACCTGAATGACGCGACGAATTTCCTCATCCCGACCAATCACCGGGTCTAGCTTGCCTGCTCGGGCCTGCTCCGTTAGCTCCCGGCCAAACTTCAGCAGCGGATCATCGGGGCCATCGCTGGTCGGTTCCGACTTCTGGCTGAGCTTTTGGGTGCTGCGCACCGCTTTGACGGCTGCTTCCAATTGAGCCATATCAACGCTGAGGCTCCGCATCAGGCGGCGACCGATGCGCTCGTCCCGCGCCAGAGCCATAATCAGGTGCCCCACGGAAATGACGGAATCCTGCCACGCCAGCCGCACCTCCTCGGCTCGGTCCAGCATCATGTCTAGACTCCGCCCCAGGTAGAGCTGGTCGCTGTCAGAAACCCTGGGCTGTCGCTGGGTAAAAGCCTCTAGCTGTTGCTTGAAGCGTCCAACGGGAATACCCACCTTTTCAAAAATAGGGGTTGGCGATCCCTCCGGTAGCTCCAGTAGGGCGATCGCCAGATGCTCAACCTCTAGCTGCTGCTGCTTGAAGCGGCGAGTGACGTCTTGTGAATTAACAATGGCATCCCAGGCGTCATCGGCAAATTTGCTAGGGTCAGTTGGCTGCATGTTGAGAAAAAGTTTCCTGCAAAGTATATCGCTTGGCTATCGTCGGACGATGCCAGTCTACTCACTGATCGTCTCAATCTTCAGTGTAACAAGCATCTGATTGGACTCACGCACTTGCTAATAGACCACTAGTGGGTCATTTGGCACGGACATTGCCCTCATCCCCCAGCCCCTTCTCCCAACGTGGGCGAAGGGGAGCCGGAACCTATCGCCAGTTTCAAAGCTCCTCTCCCAGATTGGGCTAATAAGTACACATAAGTCCTGAACCCCTTGCTGTTCGAGCTTTTCCCTCATCCCCCAACCCCTTCTCCCAGAGCGGGAGAAGGGGAGCCGGAAAGCCTTGTCTTACCTCCCCCTCGCCCATTTTTGGGAGAGGGGGATTGAGG
>JBHJGR010000036.1:0-11602 GCA_050331615.1 Elainellaceae cyanobacterium | reverse complement strand
CTCAAGTACTATGGCTTCAACGTCCTCAATGGCTGCATATCCGCTTTGCCGCAGGGCGGCCCGAATTTCGCCTTCGGTGACGCGCTCGTGCCTGAGCGTCTGGTGCTGAATTTCCCCTCGATAGACGAGGAGGGTTGGCGTGCCCTTGACCCACTTTTTAACACCTGGGGTGTGAACCGAAAGCCAGCTAATACAGAATTGAAGGATGACCAAAAGCGCGAAACCAAACACCCCTTGAACAATGGAGACATCCCTCAGCAGGATAAGAGAGCTAAGGATGGAACCAAAGGCGATGGTGACAATGAAATCGAAGGCATTCCACTTGGACAGCGTACGCTTACCTGAAATTCGTAGTAGGATGATCAGCCCAACGTAACCAAAGACGCCAGCTACAAGGGTGTGCAGCAACGCCATCCAACTGTCAAAAAACATTAACTCTCCGTTCATAGCTAATTAAACAAAGTTATTTCTTTGGGGGGTGTGCGCCCCCGGCGGGAGCGCATACTCCATAGGTTGCAAGTAATCGTGCTTGAACACTTAGCTCGGTTAAGTTTGCGATTCAACCCCACATTAGGCCATCTGCCAAGTTACTCCATCGTGCTTTCGAGGGAGTTGAATAGTCGAACCAGACTCAAGTGAATAATTATTTCCGCGGGGGTGTGCGCTCCGTCGCGCGCACACCCCCCACAAGATGTAATTAATTCTGCTCAAGCACTTAGCTGTGAGATGAAGGTGCTGGAGGGCTGAGCAATGCCACATAAATGCCAGCTAATACAAGACCAAATCCTAGGTAATTCAAAGCTGTTAGATGTTCCCCAAGTCCAATCCAGGCGACAACGGCAACAAATACAGCTTCTAGAGGAAAAAAGAGCGATGCCAGTTCCGAAGGAACCTCCTTCAAGCTATAAGCAGTTAATCCCTGACCAATGATTTGGGAAAAGGAAACGACACCTGCGATCGCCAGCCAGCCCAAGGAAGACACGGGCCAGAACGTACCAGAGACAAAGAAGATAACGGGAACCAAGCTCAAGCTGCCGGATAGACAGACCCACTGCAAAATTGTCGTAGACGAAAATCGCGATCGCAAATGTCCCACCAGCAAGCAATACAACGCCAACAGCACGGCAGATAGTAGGGCCAGCCCGTCGCCGATCAAATGCTCCAACCCAACCTGCAGGTCTTCAAATCCGATAGCAACGACACCTACGAGGGTAATGCCAACCGCAATCAAAAATTCCCGACTGAAGTGATGCTTGAAGAAGAGCCAGCCCAGGAAGGTGGCAAAGACGGGAGACAGATCATGCATCAGGGTAGAGTTGGCGGCATTCGTATACTCCAAGGAACTGGCCCAGAGCACCAGACAGGCTGCCCAAATGATGCCAGCGAGCAGAAATAAGCCAATAACGCTGCCGGACAGACGGGTGTCGCTACTTGCGCCGTCATTGTGCGCCAGGCTAGGTGAATTTTGGGCACTATCCACTTCCCTTTGGGAAGAGTTGGCGGTAAAAAGTTCAGTCTGATGCCAGAGGAGAAAAATCACTCCAGCAATCCAGCACCGATTGAAGATCGTGCCGAGCGAGCCCATTTCTGCGACGGAAATCTTGATACAGAAGACTCCAACCGCGATCGCAACTTGGGCCAGCAGAAGAGCCAAAAGGGCCAATAGCCTGGAGGATAGGGTGAATGAGAAGGGACGAGCTTTTGATTTGAGTAGCGCAATTGTCATAGGAGCCGCCTTGGATGAAGAGGGACAAGGCTGTTAACTGGCAGCCATTAGTCGCATTTCAAATCGTATCAAGGACGACAATCCCAAATTTCGCCGAGTTTCGACAAGTAAAAATACTCTAAGTAAACTCCAGATTCTTAGCAGTTTGTTACACGCTCTTACTACTTCAGGGTTTACAGACATGGCTATAGCAGGAGTCTGGACAGGTACCGCCAGCAGCTATCAGTTTTTTTATGAGAGCGTGCGTAATAAAACTTAGGAGAGTTTTGCAGATGATTCATATTCGTGTCAGAAAACCGGGGGAGCGCCCCCGCCCCCGGTTTTCCAACCTTCGTTTTCCAACGCAGTTCTACTTAACTAGGAGAAAGAATTAGGCGTTGCGATCGCCCGTTTCTCCATCAGCTTCGTCGTCGTAATCTAAATCTCCGTCTTGGGAGGGGGTCATTTCGTCTTTGAAGCCTTTCAGGGTTTTACCCAGTGCGCCACCCAGTTCGGGGATTTTCTTTGGCCCAAAGATTAGCAGGGCTACGATACCAATGATTGTTACTTCCGGCCAGCCTAAACCAAACATGCGCTCTCCTGACTACTGCTGCGATGGGTCATCCGTCTCTACCCTCCCACTATAGGAGGAGATGGCTTCCGGGTGGAATAGGCGGATGAGGGGTAGACACTGCTGGCTCCACCTCCAGTTTTGGCTTAGGGACAAAGCTAGCGGGCGACCTGAAAGCCTTTCAGGCCCTGTAGGTCCTGATACTCCACCACCACTTCTCGGACTGCCGCCGCCGGAGGCCCCTTGTGGCACCAGCGAATCATCTCTTCCACCTGCTCCTGCTGCCCTTCGAAAACAGCCTCTACCCGTCCGTCACGGAGATTTTTAACCCAGCCGTTCACCTTTAGTAAAGCAGCAGTATCGGAGGCGGCTGCGCGATAGCCAACGCCCTGCACCTTGCCAGATATAAACACATGAACGGACACCTGCGATTCTGAAGTAGACATGAGCTGACCGACCTAACTGCTAAAGCACAATTGATGACAACTTGTGGGGGTGTGCGCCCCACTATAGCTACTTTACTTATGACCACCTACTTAACTGCCTGCGTGGATGAATCATATCTCCTGCTGCCCAGTTCGGGAACCCGTACTTCCTATCGAGTTGCGATCGCCATTTTTCATTGGCTACATTAGCACTCGTGAGCGGAGAGTGCTAAGCTGGGTGCTGGCTTGGTGAGGCCACTTGTGTGGCAGAGATTTTCTCCAGTCTGGCTTCGATCACTGTGGCTCAAGCGCAGCGAGATGCCCAGGGGATGAGTCCCCCGATCGAGGCAGGCGGCACCAGGTTCCGTCTCACAAGTCTTTGCTCAATGATTTCCTCTGTTCATTTCTCTGGAGAGATTACCGTATGGCAGCTGTAACCCTGAGTGTTTCAACCGTTAAGCCGCTGGGCGATCGCGTTTTTATCAAGGTTGCTGCGTCGGAAGAGCGGACCGCGGGCGGCATCCTGCTCCCTGACACCGCCAAAGAAAAGCCCCAGGTGGGCGAGGTGGTGCAGGTTGGTCCCGGTAAGCGCAACGACGACGGCTCCCGTCAGGAGATGGAAGTCAAGGTCGGCGACCAGGTGCTCTATTCCAAGTACGCTGGCACCGACATCAAGCTGGGCAACGATGAGTACGTGCTGCTGTCTGAGAAAGACATCTTAGCAGTCGTTTCATAGCCCGCCCCGACGTCTAGTCTCAATTCTGAACAATCGGCCTGGGCACCCTCGCCCGGGCTAGAGGTTCAGTCTGAATTTTTCGCGATTAGGATTCCGCTCGCGGAGCGAACAGTGCTTCACCTGCAGTCAACTTTCATTCCAACAAAACTCGTGAAAAACTATGGCTAAGCGCATTATCTACAACGAAGATGCTCGTCGTGCACTGGAAAAAGGAATCGACATTCTGGCCGAATCGGTGGCGGTGACTTTAGGCCCCAAGGGCCGGAACGTGGTGCTGGAGAAAAAGTTTGGTGCGCCCCAAATCATTAACGATGGCGTCACCATTGCTAAGGAAATTGAGCTGGAAGATCACATCGAGAACACTGGTGTGGCCCTGATCCGTCAGGCAGCTTCCAAAACCAACGACGCCGCTGGGGATGGTACCACCACCGCCACCGTGCTGGCCCATGCCATTGTTAAAGAAGGTCTGCGCAACGTAGCTGCTGGTGCTAATGCGATCGCCCTCAAGCGAGGCATCGACCGCGCCACTGGTTTCCTGGTAGACAAGATCGCCGAGCACTCCCGCTCGGTGGAAGACTCCAAGTCCATCGCTCAGGTCGGCACCATCTCCGCCGGTAACGACGAAGAAGTCGGCCAGATGATCGCTGAGGCCATGGACAAGGTGGGCAAAGAGGGCGTTATCTCCCTGGAAGAAGGTAAATCCATGACCACCGAGCTGGAGGTCACCGAGGGGATGCGCTTCGACAAGGGCTATATCTCTCCCTACTTCGCTACCGACACCGAGCGCATGGAGGCGGTGCTGGATGAGCCCTTCATCCTCCTCACCGACAAGAAAATCACCCTGGTGCAGGATTTGGTGCCGGTGCTGGAGCAGGTGGCCCGCGCTGGTCGTCCTCTGGTAATCCTCGCTGAGGACATTGAGAAGGAGGCGCTGGCTACCCTGGTGGTGAACCGCCTGCGGGGTGTGCTGAACGTGGCTGCGATCAAGGCTCCTGGATTTGGCGATCGCCGCAAGGCCATGCTGGAAGATATGGCCGTACTCACGGGTGGTCAGGTCATCACTGAAGACGCGGGCCTAAAGCTAGACGCCACCAAGGTAGAAATGCTGGGTAAGGCCCGCCGCATTACCATTACCAAAGACACCACTACCATCGTGGCTGAGGGTAACGAGTCCGCCGTCAAGGCCCGCTGTGAGCAAATCCGCCGTCAAATGGAGGAAACCGATTCCTCCTACGACCAGGAGAAGCTGCAGGAGCGGTTGGCCAAGCTGTCCGGCGGTGTAGCGGTTGTCAAAGTAGGTGCAGCTACCGAAACCGAGATGAAAGACCGCAAGCTGCGCCTGGAAGACGCCATCAACGCTACCAAGGCAGCGGTGGAAGAGGGGATCGTTCCCGGTGGCGGCACCACTCTGGCTCACCTGACCCCGGATCTGGAGTCCTGGGCCAACGCCAACCTCGCGGGCGAAGAGCTGATCGGTGCTATGATTGTTGCCCGCGCCCTCACCGCTCCCCTGAAGCGCATCGCTGAGAATGCGGGGCAGAACGGGGCAGTAATCGCCGAGCGCGTCAAAGAGAAGGAGTTCAACGTGGGCTACAACGCCGCCGACAATACCTTCGTTGACATGTTCGAAGCGGGCATCGTTGACCCGGCAAAGGTCACTCGCTCCGCCCTGCAGAACGCTGCCTCCATTGCAGGCATGGTGCTAACCACCGAGTGCATTGTGGCCGACAAGCCTGAGCCGAAGGACGGCGCAGCGGCTGGTGCCGGAGCTGGCATGGGCGGTGACTTCGACTACTAAAATTTCTCAGCTCATCCCTGAGGGGTAATTAGCTGACATAGCTTGATTACCTGATTTACGACGACGCGATCGCTTTTTCCAGGAGCGATCGCGTTTTCTGTTTTTAAGCTTTGGCAAAATTAATTACGTCTAAGAGCATGTTTGAAAAGTGGCTAACTGTAGTTTTAAGCACCTAGCGATCCCCCTCAGCTCCCCTTTTTCAAGAGGGGGACCGGAGCAAAAGTCCTCCTTTTTAAGGGGGATTTAGGGGGATTGAATGGTTTTGCTACTCAGGGCAAGACTTCTCAAACACCCTCTAAGGTGCGCGCCCCCACAAAAGTAATTCTGTTTAACTTCTCAGCAACCATCAAACACCGGGGCACCGTTCAAAAATCTGGCTATCCGGATTGGTCGTCAGGCATCTGTAAATTTAGGCAAATTAGGCAAAGCGACCGACTTTTTTATACTTAAAAGGAGTGACGGCATGAAGCGTGCTCAATGCCCCCCACTGCGGTCGATTGTTTCCTCCAGTCTCCTAAATCAGCCGACTTACGGAAACCTGCTGTACCGGCTCCAGAAGTTCTCTAGCCCATCGCCTCCCTGTCCGGCAACCACCTGGGCGATCGCCGGAGCTACCCTATCACTAACTTCTGCTGGCTTGCTTCAGGCCGCACAGCCCACTCAAACCTATGAGGGCACCGTCCGATTTGCTACCAGTACTGACGCATCGGTGGTTCCGGAAGCTGCCACGGAAAAATCAACTGGAGCTGCAGTGGTGACTCAGCCGCTGCCCAGCGGACAAGCACAAATCCAGTCTTGGCAGCATGCTGACTTGCTCGATCTCGCCCGGCAGCTTCCCACCCAGGGAGAGGCCCCGTCGGACCGTGACCTGCTGCGCAACCTCCGCGTCCAGCTACATGCCGAAGCGGGTACCCTGGAAGTTCACTATCGGGGCACCAGTCCTGATCAGGTCTATCAGGTGCTAGAACACCTGGCCCAGTCCTACGCTACGGTCGGCCCAGATTGCTACACTCAAAGCTGCCAAACGCTGCGGTTTACGGAGGCGCAAATCGCGGCGACGGAGCAACGCCTGCAGCAGCTAGCGGCTGAGGTTGACGGCTTTCAGCAGCGGTATGGGTTCCACCAGCCGGAAAGCCGACGACGGGCGATCGCGCAAACGTCCCAGGTTCTACGCCAGCAGCAGCGCCAGCTCGCCAGCCAGATTGAAACTGCACGCCGCGATTTGCAGCGCCAAAACGCCCTCATGGGACTGGCATCTGATGATCCTGCCGCCAATTTGCAGCTCCACGAGTCCTATAGCTACCGGGCAGCTCTAGAGCAGTGGCAGCGCCTAGATTTTGAACTGGCACTGGCGTATCTCCAGCAGTCGCCAGACCCAGCCCAAATCACCGTCCTGCGGCTGGAGCAGCAGCGGCTGGCGCACCAGCTCCATCAGGAAGTTGCTAAAGTGGCGCAAATGCCGGTTTCTATGATGGCTACGCCGATATTTGCGGTCGTAGATGCCAGCCCTTCCCGCCAAGCCTACCTGGAGTCATTCTTCAACCAGGGCCATCGATTGAATTTGCTGATAATGCGTCAGGCCGTTCTAACCCGGTTAGAGCAGAAGGCCGCCAATCAGATGACGCAGTGGCGTGCCCTCTCAGAGCGTTATGAAAAACTGCAGGGCCGAATTCAGGATGCGAAAACGGTGCTGGCCGCCCATCGGTCCCAGGTGGCAGCGCTCCAGCGACATCAGGAGCAGCGGGCCGACTGGCAGCTCGTTGCTGCTCCCAAACTCAGGGAGCGTCAGCAGCCCCTCGATTGGTCTGGCTTGCGACCCGCTACCAGCGATAACTTACTGAGTTTGCTCCTGATTCTGGGGACCACTGTAGCCCTGGTAGGGAGTTCGGCGGCATCGCAGCAGGTGAGGTACCATGAAAGCTAGCGGCTTTTTGTAGGAATTGGCTATGGGTTTACTTGACCGCTTTCTTCGGGCACTGCGAGCCAACCTCAACAGCCTTGTCGGTCAGGCTGAAGATCCTGAGAAAATCCTGGAACAGACCGTCATAGATATGGAGGAAGACCTCATCCGGCTGAGGCAGGCAGTAGCCCAGGCGATCGCCACCCAAAAGCGGACAGAGCGGCAGGCATCCCAGGCCCAGAACACGGCCCAGGAATGGTATCAGCGGGCACAGCTTGCCCTGGAAAAGGGAGAAGAAACCCTGGCCCGTGAAGCCCTCACCCGGCGGAAAACCTACCTCGATACGGCTAATACTCTCCAGGGGCAGCTGCAGCAGCAGGCCGAGATCGTCGGCAGGCTCCGGCAAAACATGGTCACCCTCGAAAGTCGGCTCGCGGAGGCGAAGACCAAAAAGGATATGTATATCGCTCGGGCTCGCTCAGCAAAAGCATCCCAGCAGCTTAACGAAATGCTGGGGGGCATTAGCACTGACAACACAATCGCCGCCTTTGAGCGCATGGAAGAAAGGGTGGCCGAGATGGAAGCGCAGGCGGAAGCCGTTGAAGAACTCAGCAGCGGCAGCGACTTGGAGAAGCAGTTTGCCGCCCTCGAAGGTGGCAGCGACGTGGATAGCGAGCTAGCGGCGATGAAAGCCCGGATGACAGGAGCGGACCCGGCCCTGCTACCACCAGACGAATCTTCCCAGCGGGAGGTCTAAGGCTGGACGCAGCCCTGCCCATCTTTGGGGTCGCAGCCCTCCGAGAAGGTGGACTGTACGGGCTGCGGTAATCGGATGGGCTGAACCCCCGAGTCCTGCATCAGAAGCAGGGTTGTGCTGCCTAAAACCACAACTGTTCCCACCAACATTCCCATCAGCAACCGCACCTGGGTGCGCAGCCGCTTAATTTCCTGGTTCGTCTGGTAGGTCACTGGAGAGGCAGGGAGCGATCGCCGCGTTCCCTGGAAGCCATTTCCTTCGGCACCATTCCTCTCAGAATTGTAGAGGTCTACCACTGGCGCAGGGGCTTCCTCAGCCAGCTTTTTGCCCAGAGGCTTGGCCTTCTGCTCAAACGACAGCTTCTTACGGAGCCAGTCGGTGATAATCTGCGGACAGTTACGCTTAAACCAGTAAAACGCCGCCACCCTGAAGACGGGCTTTGACATCGACGCGATGGATTTGCTGAGGCGATTCAGGGGAGCCGATTGAACTTTTTTATTGATTAGCTTGACTGAGCCAACATCATAAAGGCAGTCGATGATGAGCTTGATGGTGGTTTCCTGGCTGCGGGACAAATGCTCCAGCAGTAGGAGCACATCCTGCATTCGCTCAGCCTCTAGCCGTTCTTCTTGTAAGGGTGTTGGCGCTTTCATTCTTACAGATTTTTACAGAAAATTTGCTTGGCAAATTGCTAGACAGTTAAAGGATGCCCCAAAAACACCCGTGACAGCATAAAGAAATGTACCGAGTAGGGGGTGAGCGGCAGAAATCGCCCATCCACCTATCCACGGCCATGTCTCGCCTGTCTCACTGTACGCTCAAAAAAAGCGCAAAATAGCAATTTATTAACTGCCACAACTTTATTATGACGGCTACCAAGGCGGCAATCCCGCTCTTTCAGCTTTGCCAAGGTTGAATCTATCTAAGGGTATAGATAAATTTTGAATCAACTCTCCAAAGAACTACCGCCACATGTGCTAAGTGCTCAAGCTATGGTTGACCATCAGCAACATTCCATCGCATCAGCAGATCGGTGGCGGCCTGCATAGGGTCCACCGCGACCCATCCCTCCGGCGTTGATTGGTGGACCTCAAAGTGGAGGTGGGGTCCGGTGGAGTTGCCGGTGCTGCCCACCCAGCCAATGACCGTTCCCTGCTCCACCCAACTCCCTGGCTGTACTGCCATTCTGGAGAGGTGGGCATAGAGGGTACGCTGCCCCAGTTCTGGATTTTCCAGGACAACGGTCAAGCCGTAGCCGTCCAGATAGTCACTGGTTTCCACCCGACCGGGCACAGACGCGATGACCGGAGTGCCCATCGGCGCACCAAAATCTACCCCAAAGTGGAAGCGGCGATCGCCATAAATCGGGTGCGTGCGCCAGCCAAAGTTAGATGTAATTGCCGCCGGAATAGGCAGCGGCACAATCATGCGCAGTCCGCTGGGCTGGTCTTGCTGATGGGTAATGCGGCTGAGCCACTCGTACCCCGCCAGAGTCGTGAGGGTGCGCCCACCAATGTTCGCCTGACTCGTCTCACAGTCGCTGACCGCTGCCTGCGATCGCCAGGTCAAGGGAGGGGAGGTTGCCAATGAACTATGGGCCATCAAGGAGGGGGGTTGCTGCCCTACACCCGCCGCCAGAGACCCTTCAATGGCGTGACGGCTTTCTCGCGATCGCCCTGCAGGGGGCTGCTGGCCAATGCCACCAGGGGACGTTTGGGTCTGGGGTGGCATCGAGTCAGGAGCCTCGGGAACACAGCGATCGTCCACCCGCAGCGACGAGAGTCGTGACAGCAGCCAGTCGTTGCGATCGGCGTTGCGGGCAATGCTCCGAGCCAGGTCAGAGGTGGGTTCGACGGTGCGGGTTTGCACGCCTACCAGATTCAATTCGGCATCCATCGGGGCTAGCGGGCGAAACTGGCCACTAATTGACTGGTCGATTGTGGCCAGCAGGGCCTCCCGCTCTTCTGGGGAGAGGGCGGGATTTTCGGCAATCTGCCGCGCTCGGGTAAGGTCACGGGCGGCGATCGCCTGTCGGGCTGACTCAATCAGATTTTCGCGAAACTGAGCTTCTCGCAGGGCGCGATCGCGCTCCACCAGCGATGCCAACTGCTGATCGAGCCAAGCCTGGGTTGACTGAATATCGTCTGAGGCATCACTGGCAGACCGATCTCCAGCTTCCGGGGCGGTCATCCCCTGGGCCGGGGGCTGACTAAACGACGGCTCTGGCTGGGGTGGGGAAGTCGCTTCCTGCAGGGGGGGACTGGCAGCGGCAGCAGAAGAAGCGGCTGGGTGGGGCGACTCCTCCTCAAACAGGACTCGCACCGGAATTTCAACTACGTCCTGACGCGGCTCCTCAGCAAAATGGGGAGAAACATCCGTCTGGGAGGGGGGGGCGATCGCCGGAGTGGGCTCGATTTGCCTAGGTGCTTCGGTTTGAGCCGTCGGTGGAGGAGGGGGAGTCGGTAGAGGCGTCACCGCAGGCAAGACCGGGATTTGGGTCTGGGCATATTCTCGGCTAATTGTGCGCTCGGGCGGAATCACGGCTTCAGACAAGACGGGGTCGTCGGAGGCGTCGGGGGCCTGGCGATCGCCTGCTGGCGCGGGCAAAGCCGCCGCCCGGGAGTAGCTTCCTAGCGGCACAGCAACATCCAGGGCCGTAGAGGTGAACACCGCAGTCGTGAGGAAATGTCCGGTGGGCTTAAGAAGGCGCTTCATAAAGCTAAGACGAGTGCGTGAGGAGGAACAAGGAGCTTGATGCGAAATGTCTCCCCAAAGACTACAGTCTGCCCGTAGAAGCATCAGGATAAAATAACGGCAGCACTGAATGTGCCAATTTTTTCTCCGCAATCCCTAATTATACGGAGTCAAAAAGTTTAGCTAAGCTTAAATTCCGATTGTTTGGAACCCTGCAGGGGCAAATGGTCGTTTGCCCCCGAGCCGTGTCTTAGTTCACAAGAATCGGCCTATTCGTCCTTACCTTCAACTCGCATCGGCGGTTCAACGGCGAAGTTATCTAATCGTCCCGCCTCATCGATAACGTAGCCATCGGTGGTTTTCATGCCGGTGCCTTCCTCCTGCCGAGCTTCGGCTTCCACTTGACGGCGATTCCGCTCAACGTCGGCGTCTGTGGGAATATCCGCATTGGGGGGATTGACGTCAGTATTCTGCGCTGTCTGCACGCCCCACTGGCTACCGGATGCGCCCCGACCGGGTTCGGCTGTGGTGGGATCGCCCGGTGTATTGCGATTGTGGTCATCAGCCATATTGCTGTCCTCCAATTGAGGTTTTCACAGCAAACATTACCCCGATTGCTTTGCCGAATGCGTCCCCCACAGGTGGAAATCTGCGATCTGGGTCGCTCTATCTATAGTCGGGCCTGGGATCACCTCATATCATGGCTGGACGGATTTACCCCAGGCAAAGGTCGCGACGCCATGCGGGAGCGATCGCCCCCACCTCTCGACCAAACATGCTCACCTTAAAGCCATATGCTCTCAATATCCGTAGCTCGCTCTGGAGCAAAATTTCCATCATCTCGGCATCGGGTACTGGAGTTGCTTCGAAGATCACCTGGAGTCTCTCTGGCTCAACCGCGCCAACGGTGGCAGTCGTGGCCAGCAATCTTAAGCTGCGCTCAAGGCGGGTGGTGAGGCGGCGCACCATTATTTGCTGGGACATGGTGGATTGAGGTTGGGGATTTTGGATTTTAG